>DASYJY010000146.1:0-13758 GCA_035995985.1 Thermoanaerobaculia bacterium
ACCAATCCCGCCAGCCGTTTCCAGATGCCGCGATCGCGGCGTAGCGGCGCGCAGAGGAGCATGGCCACGAAGAGCACCAGCAGGACTGCCGCGAACGCCAGCCACGCCGCGCGCGACCGCGTCAGGACGAGCGCAGCGACGACGATCGCCGTTCCGACCGCCCATCGCAGATACGTTGCACGTCTTCCCGCGCGCAGCGTGCAGAGGAGCAGCAGCGGAAATCCGAACGCGGCGATGTGCGCGACGAAGTTGCGATTGCCGAGCGTTCCTCCCGGCGCGCGGTTCACCGAGAAAAAATCGATATTGAGGCCGTACGTCTGCATCAGCGACGTCGCCGCCGCAACGACGACGGCCAGCGCGAGCGCGCCGAGGAGCGGACGGGTTAGGCCGGCCTCGCGCAGCGTGCGCGCGATCCAGAAAAGCAGGATGCTCGACACGGTCACCGTCAGCGCGCGAAACGCCAGCCATTGATTCGTGGCCAGCAACGCTGACAGCCCGCTCAACGCCAGATAGCCGGCCAGCAGGAGATCGACGCGCGTCACGCTCATCCGCCACAAGCCGCGGATGGCCAGCAGCCCCGCCAGCGCTGCGGCGGCGTGCAACACCAGCTCCTTCGGAATGAAAAAACGATCGAGCTCGAAGATGTGAAACGTCGTCACCGCGAGGATCACCGCGATCGCGCCGATCTGAAGAACACGCAGCGCGAGACTCCCGCATTGCCTCGGCTCCACGCCGACAATACTCATGACGCGTGATTGTCTGTCAGGTCTGCTTCTTTCGCTGCCGCCAGAAGAAGAGAACCAATGGAATGAGTAGCGTCGACGAGAGCCATTGCCAGTTCTTGGCAACGAAGAGCGACACCGACTGTCCGATGTTCGCGCTCACGTGAACAGGCCATCGCTTGGGAAATCCCTTCGAGCGGCCATCCAGTTCGACGTAGACGGTAGCTACCAACTCGCGATTGCCGCTCTCCGTCGGCGTGACGTGCCAGGACCATTCCGTAAAGGAACCTCCCCCGATGATCTGTCTCTCGTCTGAGGTCCTTAGAATCGTGAAGCCGGTGCCGGTCAGCTCAGCACGCATGGTTGGTGTGACGTGCAGTTCGGACGTCGAGGTCTGACCGCCGCTAGGCAAGTCGGAGTCCATTCCGTCGCTTTGACCCTTCGACGCGATGCGGAGGATGAATGGCTCAGGCGCTGCGACGCGCATCTCATGCAGCCCACTGATTAGCAATTCGCCGGGATTTAACTTCTGGAATCGTTGATCAATCTCGATATTGAGTTGCTCCTCCGGAGTCCCACTGATAGTCGCAGTCGGAGTTGTTGCCGTAGTCGACGTTGTATCAGTAGCTTCGGTGCTCGTACTGCCGGAGGTGGTCGCGGATGTGTCTGTCGCCGACGTGTCCATTGCCGTGCCGCTCGTGTCGATGCTCGTCATCATTGTGGCCGTCGTACCAGTCGGAGGGGGGACATCCAGTGCCGTTTGGCTCGGTGCGGCTCTTATCGGTGCGTGTGGGGGAGACACCTCCATCCGTTGGAAGCTGAACGCGACGACCATCACCAGAATCAGAAGAAAAACGACCAGAAGTCTTTTCCACATATATAAGGAGAGTGTCGGCACGGTTCAATCCCTACCTGTGGCGCTGACTTCGCCGCCTTCTCAACGACACGCCCGCGAGAAACCAATCAGTACGCATTCGCGTCCCACCACAAACCAATTGCTGGAGGTACGAATGATCCGGAAGCAGCTGCCCGCGTTGTTCATCGTCGTCATCATCGCCACCAACGCCACTGCCGGCGATCTCGTTCGCGGCGTTCGCTACAAACTGTCGGCCGGTGATCTCGCCAGCGGGATGGCCGCTGTGGAGGATTACAAACGCGCGACGGGCGTTGATGCTGAATATCTCGACGCGGTCGGCTGGCTCGCGCGCGGCGCGGAGATGCAGCGGCGGCCGGAGCTGGCGAAGGAGCTCGTGGCTGAACTGCGGCGCGAGATTCCGTCCGAGAAAGCGGAGCTGGTCGTCCCGCTCGGCGCGGCGATCGAGGTCGAGGCGCGCCTGATCGCGGCGCAAACCGGACGCGGCGCGGCCATCCGCTTTCTCGAAGGTGAGCTTGGGCGCGCGAACGCCGTCGCGCTCCGTTTGCGCATTAGCAAGAACATCAACCTTCTCTCGCTGGAAGGCAACCTCGCTCCCTCGCTCGACACGACGAACGTCATCGGCGCGGTCGCGCCGTCGCTCGCGTCGCTGCGCGGCAAACCGGTGCTGATGTTTTTCTTCGCGCAGGGCTGTGGCGACTGCAAGGCGCAGGCACCGTCGCTCACGCGCGTCTGGCAGAAATACAAATCGAGCGGCATGGCGCTGATCACCGCAACGCGGCTCTACGGATCGCTCGACGACAAACCGGCCACTCCTGCCGACGAAACAGCGAAGATCGAAGCCGTGTGGAAAGATCTCTACGCCGGCCTCGAAGGCGTCCCCGCGATCATCGACACGGAGACGATGGTGCGCTACGGCGTTTCGGCGACGCCGACGTTCGTCCTCCTCGACCGCAAAGGGATCGTGCGGTTGTACGCGCCGACGCGGCTCTCCGAGGCCGAGCTGTCGCGGCGCATTGACGAGGTGCTTGCGGAAGCGCCGTAGAATCAGCGGATGAATGAACGCGTTCGCGGCGCAGGCGGTACCAGCGGCGGCATCGGCATTTTCCTGATCGGCCTGGCGATGGCAGTGGCGGGCGGCTGGCTGCTCACGAACCAGGTCACCGTCACCTCCGGTTACTGGCATTGGGGCGGCTACAACTCCTTCGGGCTTTCACTGATCCCGCTCATCGCCGGAATTGCTGTCCTCTTCTTCAACGGCCGCTCGGTCATCGGATGGATTCTCACGTTTTGCGGCGCCGTCATCATCCTCGCAGGCATCATTACGAATCTCGAGATCTACTTCCGTCCGACGTCGCTCTTCAACACGCTGATGATGCTGGCGCTGCTAGCCGGTGGCATCGGGCTGGTGGCGAGGTCGCTCAAGGCTCGCTGAACCAGGTGTAGAGACGAGATAACCGATTCGTTTCTTCTCCTTGGCGGGTGGCTGGATTAGACCGCGGATGGCGTCGAAGACGATCTGGAACTTGCCGTCATAAAGCTCCTCGAGTTCGTCGATGCGTTTCGCGAGTTCCGCGTGCTCGGAAATGATGCGCCGGAGGTATACGAACGCACGCACGATCTCGATGTTTACGCTGATCGCGCGGTTGCTGCGCAGCACGCTGGAGAGCATCGCAACGCCGTGTTCGGTGAACGCGTATGGAGCGCTGCGGCGACCGCCACGAATGTTTGAGATCACAATTTGTGATCTCAAACTTGCGAATTCGCGCTTCGTAAGTTGAAACATGAAATCGCGAGGAAACCGAGTCCTGTTGCGGGTTACCGCCTGAACCAGTGCACGCGTTTCGACTTCGTAAAGCTCGGCAAGGTGAACGTCGAGAATCACTTTCTGACCGCGGATCAGGAAGATCGTTTGGCGAATTCGTTCGGCAATTGCTTTCGTTTTTGCAGTCATCGTTATCTCCTTCGTTCAGTGACCTGATGAATGCTTGCGCGGCCGTGCGACTTCGCGCCGCGCGCAATCGGGGCAGTCGAGAATCTCGCGCAGAAAGGTTTCGGCGATTTCGTCGGGAAGGTTGTCGTTGATGTGAATGCGTCCGCCGCGGCGCTCGATCTCGGCTTTGAGTCTTCTGATGGTGTCGTTCATAGACCACTCCTTTCACCACCGAGGCTCCCTCGGAAAAATGCAGCGTGCAACTTTTCTACTGTGAGTGGAGTGATCCGCTTACGCCGTGCGCGACTAACGCCGCCGCGGCGAGGTCGCCGGTGACGTTGAGGATCGTCGAGAACGCGTCGGGAAAGGCGTCGACGGCGATGAGGAGGCCGATGCCTTCGGCGGGCAATCCGATGGCGAGGAAGAGCGGCGTGAGCATGATAAAGGCGCCGCGCGGGATGCCGGGAACGGCGAAGGCGAGGAAGATCGCGGCGAAGGCGATCATCGCCAGGCCGCCTGCGTGCAGTGGGATTCCGTAGAACCAGCCGACGAAGAGCGCGCCGACGGTCCACGACAGCGGCGCGGCGATTTTAAACGTCGAGACGGCTAGCGGCAGCACGAAGCCCGCGGTGGCCGGTGAGAGCTCGAGGCCGCGCTCGGCGCTTTCGACGAGTGCCGGGAGCGAGGCGATCGAGGAGCTGGAGCTGAACGCGATGAGTTGCGACGGAAGCGCGGCGCGGCCGAAGCGCCGCATCGGAATGCCCGCGAAGATTCTGACCACAGGGTAGAGAAGCAGCGTCACGAGCAGACATCCCGAGGAGTAGGCGATGACGTAGAAACCGATCGCGCCGGCCAGTGCGCTGCCGGCGTGCGTGGCGAGCGGCAGGACCAGCGCGAAGACGCCGATCGGAGCGAGCATCACCACCCAGCGCACGAGCGTGAGCATGGCGTCGCCGAGTGCCTGGAAGAATCGCGTGAGTGTCGTTCGCGTCGGCGGCGCGCTGCTTGCGACGGCGAGCGCGAAGAGCAGCGTGAAGAGGATCAGCGGCATCATCGCGCCCGACGCGGCTGCGGCGATTGGGTTCGACGGAAGGAGCGACGTCACCCACGCGCCGAAGGTTTGTGACTGGCCGCCGGCGGCGAGCTCGCCCGCGGCTTCGGCGGCGCCGGGCGGGAGTTGCGGTGCGCCGAGGCGTTGCGGGAGAAGGCGGAAGAGCGCGGGACCGAACGGCATCACGACGACCGCGGTTCCGGCCAGCAGCAGCACGAACACGATCAGAGTCCGTCCGCCGAGGCGGCCGACCGCTTTGATGTCGGAGGCCGAGGCGACGGCGGTGATCACGAGCGAGACCACGAGCGGGATCACCGTCATCCGAATCGCGTTGACCCACAGCGTTCCGAGCGGCGCTATGGCGTCGGCGGCGCGGATGAGATCAGCGTTGTGCGAGGCGGCGATAGCGATGCCGGCAGCGATGGCGATGCCGAGGGCGATAAGTACGCGCGTGCTTTCTTTCATCGTGCGATCACATCATCAGGTCGCCGCCGTTAATGTCGAACGACGCGCCGGTGATGTATCCAGCCTCCTCGGATGCGGCAAAGCAGATTAGGTCGGCCACTTCGAGCGACGTGCCGAGGCGCGGAACGGGATAGCTAGCGGCGAGGCGCGTGAGCAACTCGTCCGAGGCGTTCTCGCGAGTCAGTTCGGTGTCGATCATGCCGGGACAGACGGCGTTGACGGTGATGCCGAACTGGCCGAGCTCTTTCGCCGCCGCGCGCGTGAGACCGAGGAGTCCCGCCTTTGATGCGGTGTAGTGCGCGCCGCCGAGGGTGCTGACCATGCGGCCGGCGGAGGAGGAGATATTAATGATGCGGCCGTAGTTTTGCGCCTTCATGGCGGGGAGTACGGCTTGGGTCAGAAGGAATGGCGCGGTGAGGTTGACCTCGAGCGCCTGGCGAAACTCGTCGGCGGAGAGATCGGGAAAGCGCGAAGATCGCGCGAAGGCGGCGTTGTTGACGAGGATGTCGACGCGTCCGAATCGTTCCAGCGTGATGCGGACGATTTCGTCGGGGACGCCGGACGCGCTGATGTCGCCCGGCACCGCGATCGCTCGTTCGCCGATCGAAGCGGCAACTGATTCGGCGCGCTCCCGATCGCGCACATTCACGGCCACGGATGCGCCGCGTTCGTGCAGGCGTTCGGCGGCGGCGCGGCCGAGGCCACGCGCGGCGCCGGTGATGATGGCAACGCGTCCGCTGAAGTCGCTCATTGGAAGGGAAGAGTGTATGTTCGAAACGTCGCCGACTCGCCGCAACTTTGTTCGCGCCGATCTCGTATTCTTCCGCTGCCCATGAATAGACGCACGATCGTCGTTTTCCTTACGATTTTTTCTGCCGCCGCAGTGCACGCCGCGAACTGGCCGGAGCATCCGGTTCTGCACGCCGTTCGCGCGCCGCAATCGCCTGTCGTCGACGGCGATCTCTCCGATCCTGCCTGGCAGAAGGCGCCGGAGTTCACCGACTTCACGCAGCACGATCCCGATGACGGCAAGCCCGCGACGACCCCGACCAGCGTCCGCATCGTGTACGACGATCACGCTATCTACTTCGGCGTAAAGATGACCGATCCGCAGACGCCGACGGGGCTGCTGGCGCGGCGCGATAACTTCGTGCAGAGCGATTTTTTGTCGATCAATCTCGACCCGCGGCACGACCGCCTTTCCGGAAATGCCTTCACGCTGCAGCCGGCGGGCGTGCAGGTCGACACGATCCTCTACAACGACATCGGCGAGGATCCGAGCTGGGACGGTGTTTGGGATTCGGCGGTGAAGATCGTCCCGGACGGCTGGGTGGCAGAGGTGCGGATCCCGTATTCGCAGCTGCGGTTTCCGGATAAGCCGGTGCATGTATGGGGCGTCAACATCACGCGCCGCACAGTGCGCACCAACGAATTCGTGCGCATCGTCAACACGAAGAAGGGCGAGACCGGTTTCGTCTCGCATTTCGCGGACATCGACGGACTGGAAGGCATCCACCGAGGGAAGGCGCTGGAGCTGGTGCCGTACAGCGTGGCGCGGTCGGATGTGCTCACGCGCGCGGACCGCAGCAATCCGTTCATGAGGAACGACTATCGCGCGGACGGAGGTCTCGACGTGAAGTACGCGTTGACGTCCGACCTGACGCTGACCGGCACGATCAATCCCGACTTCGGGCAGGTCGAAGTCGATCCGGCGGTCGTGAATCTCAGCCAGTTCGAGACGTTCTATCCGGAGAAGCGGCCGTTCTTCACGGAAGGATTGAACATCTTCCGATTCGGCGATACGCCCGCGCCGAGCCATTTCAATTTCATTTTTCCGCCGAGCCTTTTCTACACGCGCCGCATCGGCCGCGCGCCGCAAGGATCGCCGGATGCCGACTTCGCCAACGTCCCTTCCGAAACCACCATCCTCGGCGCGGCGAAGCTGACGGGAAAGGTGGGTGGCTTCTCGATCGGCGTCCTCGACGCACTGACGGCTGCCGAACACGCGCGCTTCGTGAACGGGACGACGTTCGGACGGCAGCAGGTCGAGCCGATGACGAATTACTTCATCTCGCGCGGAACGAAAGAGATCGGCGATAAATCGCGCGTCGGTTTCATGCTCACGTCGGTGAACCGCCGCGTGCCGGACGAGCTGTTGTACCTGCGCGATTCGGCGGTGTCGGGCGGCGTCGACGGCTATACCAGCTTTCAAAAGAAATCGTGGATCCTCGAAGGGTCGCTGGTCGGATCGGAGATCAAGGGGAGCGCGCAGTCGATCGCCATTGCGCAGACCTCCTCGTCGCGCTACTACCAGCGTCCCGACGCGGAGAATGTGCACTTCGATCCGACGCGTACGTCGCTCGAAGGTTGGGGCGGCCGGGCGATGATTTCGAAGGCCACGGGATTGTGGCGCCCGATCGTGCAGGTGCAGGCCTTCTCGCCGGGATTCGAAACGAACGACACCGGCTTCATGCAGCGCACGGACGTGATTTCGTCGACCGCGATCATGCAGTACGTCAACGAGAATCCCACGAAGCGTTTCCGCGAGAAGAACCTCTGGATGGGCACGTGGGAGAACCGCAACTTCGACGGCAACACGCTCGAGCGCGGCGTCTTCGCCGATACGTTCGGCACGTTTTCGAATTACTGGAACGCGCGCGCCAGTCTGTTCCTGACGTCGGGCGCGTTCACCGACCGGCTCACGCGCGGCGGGCCGCTGGCGCGGACGCCGTCGAGTTGGAGCTCCGACCAGAGTTTCGGCAGCGACGATCGAAAGTCCATTTCGTTCAGCGTCAATACGCATGCCGACCACAGCGATGATTCGTCGTACAGCCGCAGCGCGGGGATTTCGCTGAACGTCCGTCCGCGGCCGAATCTGCAGTTGAGCGTGGGGCCGACGTACGGTTGGTCGCACGATCACACTGCGTACGTTGCCACGATCGATGATGCGACTGCGACGAAGACGTTCGGACGCCGCTACGTTTTCGGCGATCTGGAGCAGCGCTCGTTCGATCTCAGCACGCGCGCCGACTGGACGATCAACGCGCGCCTTTCCTTCCAGCTCTACCTCCAGCCGTTCGTGGCTTCGGGCGATTACCACGACTACCACTCGCTCGTTGCGGCGCGAACGCGCGACTTCGAGCCGTACACGCGTGCCCTCGGCAATCCCGATTTCAATTTCCGCAGTGTGCGCGGAAGCGCCGTGGTGCGGTGGGAGTTCCGTCCCGGCTCGGCGATGTATGTGGTCTGGAACGAGAACCGCGCCGACGTCGCGCCGATCGGCGATTTCAGTTTCCGCCGCGACCTGCGCGCCATTCCGACCGCGCCATCGCACGACGTCTTTCTCGTGAAGGTTTCGTACTGGCTGCCGCTGTGAGCCGCATCGCGATCACGCGCGGCGTCAGCGCGACGATCGACAGTTGCGAATTGACGCATCTGACGCGAAGTCCGATCGACGTCGCGCTCGCCCGCGAACAGCACGCCGCGTACGAATCCGCGCTCACCTCCCTCGGCTGCGAGATCCGTCAGATTCCGGTCGACGATCGCTATCCCGACGCGGTCTTCATCGAAGACACGGCCATCGTGCTCGACGAGGTGGCGGTGATCACGCGTCCCGGTGCGGAGACGCGCCGCGGCGAGCTCGATGCGGTCGCCGCCGTGCTCGGCGAATACCGCACGCTCGTTCGCATTGAACCGCCCGCGACGATTGATGGCGGCGACGTGCTGCAACTCGACGACGTGCTCTACGTCGGCCGGACGTTGCGAACCAGCGATGAAGGCATCGCGCAACTTCGCGAGTTGATCACGCCGTACGGCTATCGCGTCATCGCTGTCGACGTCGACGGTTGCCTGCATCTCAAGTCCGCGGTGACGCGCGTCTGCGTCGATGCGCTGCTGATGAATCGCCGCTGGATATCGCCGTCAATCTTCGACGGCTGGCGAATCATCGACGTCGACGATGCCGAGCCGTCCGCCGCGAACGCGTTGCGGATCGGAGAGAGCGTCATCTTCCCGGAAGAACTGATGCGGACGCGGCGGAAGTTGGAAGCCGAGGGGATTGAAGTGATCGCGGTACCGGCGGGGGAGCTGGCCAAGGCGGAAGGCGGCGTCACCTGCTGCAGTCTGATCGTCAAGCAGGCTGAAGGATGAGCTTTTCTCCGCCCCTCCGCGTCTCCGCGTGAATCCGTTCCCTGGAAATTACCGCTCCAGCGCGTCGCGATCCCACTTCCCTGAATTCGCTGCAGCCTCGTAGGTCGACTGGCAGAAGCGGAGGAGTGCGTTCTCCGGGTCGGGCGCATTGCGGACATCGTCATGATTGAGAACAAAGAGGGATAGCTTGTCGTCGTAGTACGCCGCGGCCGGTTCGACCTTCGCGTCCTTGAATCCGTCCGGCTGCGGCGCCGCATACGAGTAGAAGGCGGGAGAACCGGACGCGCCGCCCGGCCACCAACCGCAACTGCTCACCTCGTGCGAATAGGCCTCGCGCGTAACCGGATCGGCTTTCGGATTGTCGGGCGCACGCCGGCCGGAGAAACGGGTCACGGCCAGGTCGAAGCTGCCCCAGAAAAAATGCACCGGGCTGCACTTGCCGATGAAGGACGAACGGAATTGGTTCAGGACGCGGTCGGTAAAGATGAGGATGCGCCAGAAGCGGTCGACGGCGTCGCGATCATACGACGCGTGCTCCTGATCCTTTTCGAACGGGATCGGATTGTCGATCTCGGACGGCATCGTCCAGATCTTGACGTCGATTCCGCATTGACGGAGCGCGGTCATGGTCTCCGCGTAAAAGTCGGCGACCGACCGAGGAGCGAGCGGTACGCGCGCGCCGCGGCCGTCGCTGGAACGGATCACGAGCTGGTGCTCGACAAAATCGAACTCGCAGGCGAAGACGCGATCGCGGTAGGGGATTGCCGATGTGGTCAGGCCGCGCGGACTGACGTAGAGGGTGACCTCCCACCAGTGGTTCACGCGCGGCGCGAGGGCCAGGCGGACTTTGCCGACGATCTGCGTCCACATGTGCAGCGTGTCGCAGGTCGGCTTCCATTCAGGCAGCGGGAGAGGTTCGAGTATGTCGCTCATCCGGGCGATTATGAACCTGGCAAGCCGGTTGCGATAATGGAACCCGGCAGTCAACGGTCCTAAGGAGACAACATGAACAGCAGAAAGAACTTAGCAGCACAAGTGGCCGGTGCGATCGCGATCGCGGCCCTCGTGGGAACGTCCGCTTTCGCGGAAAGCCGTCACTCGGATGCGACGGATCGCGATCACGGCCGCCAGTCGGGCAGCGACCGCGGCAGCCGCGACCGCGCCGCTCGTAGCGGCGGAAGTCAGAATCAAACGCAGGAACGGCACGACACCAACACCACCGCGCCGCAGACGTACCAGCGCGACCAGGCGCGCAACAACGGAAGCTGGCAGCGTGACAACAACACGCGGCAGCGCGACGAAAGCCGCAACAACAACAGCACGTGGCAGCGTGACCAGGCCCGCACCAACAACGGCACGTGGAATCGCAATGAGTCGCGCAACAACGGCACCTGGAACCGCAACGAGACCCGCAACAACGGGACCTGGAACCGCAACGAGTCGCGCAACAATGGCTCGTTCGAGCGCTCGCAGGCGGATTCGTATCGCAACAACAACCGGTCGCAGAGCTACCGCAATAATCGTCCGCAGTACGATAACCGCGGACGGCGCAGCGAGTTTCTTGAAGGCCGCATCAGCCGCTACGAGCATGAACGTGGCGGATATCGCATCTGGGTCGACGGCGGCCGCTTCCCGGTCTGGATTCCTGAAGCGCGCATCGGCCTCTTCCCGCACCTGCGCGTTGGTCTCTCGCTCCGGTTCGGCGGCTACTACGATCCGCTCGGTTACCTCGAGGCGTATGACTACTACAACGACGGTTACGGATATGGCAGCAGCGCGTACAGCTCCGGCCTCCTTCGCGGCATCGTCGAAACGGTCGACTACCGCCGCGGCACGCTCGTCCTCCGTGACGACGTCTCCGGCAGCTTCGTGACCACGCTCATCCGCGACCGCCGTCTGGAAACGCTGCGCCCCGGCGACTACGCCGAGATCGCAGGCGACTGGACGCGCGCCGGCGTCTTCGAAGGCCTCCGCCTCGAGGACACGCGCGACGGTCGCTACTGATTCGCATCACCAACTGATGTTCAAAGGCCGCCGACGTTTGGCGGCCTTTTCGTTGCGCGGATATCATCGGCGTCCCGATGCCGAATCTGACGTGGCTCTACGCCGGCGCGATCTACGCCGCTGGCGTTGCACTCGGCCGCCGCGCCGGCGCTGACTTGCCGAAACGAATCGCGCTCTTCTTCTTCGCACTCGTCCTGCTGTTTTTTCGCGAGCCGCTGACCACTGACACGATCAACGCGCCGGTCGATTACTACGAGTCGCTGCCGCCGTGGGTGAACGTGATCAAGCATCCGCATCCGGTCAATCCGTTCATCAACGACGTCGCGCTGCAACTGGTGCCGTGGGCGCATGCGGTTCGCGAGCACTGGCGTTCATTCAATCCGCCGCTGTGGGAGCCGACCGCCGCCTCGGGATATCCACTGCTCGCGAACGGCCAGAGCCAGGCCCTCTCAATCATTCGTCTCCTCGCGTTGCCTCTCGACCTCGGCCACGCGCTCACTGCCGAGGGGGCGTGGAAGGTGCTGATCGCACTGACGTTCACGTTTCTCTTTTGCCGAAGACGCGGGTATTCGATGACGGCCAGCAGCATCGGCGCGATCGCGTATGGCTTTTCCGGTTTCATGCTGGTCTGGCTGCACTTCGGACACGCCACCGTTGCGGCGATGTTGCCGGCGGCGCTGTACGTCGTCGACCTGCTGGCCGAGCGCGTCACGGGAGGGCGGTTCGCGTTCGCATCATTGATATGGGGTGTGATTCTGACCGGCGGCCATCCCGAAACCGCGGCGTACGCAGGCCTGTTGGCGGTGCTGTATACCAGCTGGATTGCGTTCGTCGAGCGGCGGCCCGATACGTGGCGATTCATTCGCGCGAGCGGCGGGAGCGTTCTCGCGGGCGCCATGCTCGCTGCGCCGTTTCTGATTCCGTTCGCCGAGGCGGTGAGGAAATCACAGAGGTTCTCGGCGCTGGCGGGCGCGCCGCATCCGATCGGCGTGCTTGCTGACTGGGCATCGACGATCGCCACATTGCAGCCGCACTTTTTCGGATTCGTGCCGTACGAGCAGCCGTGGGGGCCTGCGATTCCGGAAGCGATCACCGGCTTCGCGGGGACGTTCGCGATTGCGGGCGCGATCGCGCTGTTCGTGCACGTCGCCGCGACCCGCGCGTGGCGCTCGCGCGAAGCGTTCATCATCGTCGCGCTGCTGATTTCGATCGGCGTCATCTACAGCTGGCCTGGCATCATCCAGATTTTCAACCTCGTCTTCCGGCTGGCGCCGGCCGCGCGGATGCGTTGTCTTTTCGCACTGCTTACATCGATCTGCGCGGCAGCAGCGATCGATCTGCTCGAACGAACCATGCGCCGTCCGGTGCTCATCGGCATCTTCGGAGCAAGTCTTCTGCTGCTGGCGATGACGACCTTCCCGTTCCCTACGCCGTCGCACCGCGACACGGCCATGCTGGCGCTGCTGCCCGCGGTCGCTGTCCTCGCAGCGGCCACGGCCGCGACGCGATTGCGCGCTGCGATCCTCGTGCTCATGGTGGCCGCGATCGCGGAGCACATCCTGGTCTTCGGCGGCTGGAACGCCGTGCTGCCGGCGTCGAAGCTGTATCCGCCGACGCCGCTCATTCGTGAATTGATGCGGCTCAAAGCGGCGGCGCCGAAGAATGCGCCGTTTCGCATCGCCGGCTATAACGCCGACTTTTTTCCGAACCTGTCCACGATGTACGGCCTCGAAGACATCCGCGCGCACGATCCGATGGAGTCGGCGCGCTACGTCGGCATGCTCGCGCTCGTCGGCGGCTACGACACCTCGAATTACTTCGCGATGTGGCCGAACACGACCACCACGCTGCTCGACTTCCTCAACGTCCGCTACTTCGTCACCGGGCCGGGACGCGATCTCGATCAAGTTCGTTTCACGAAGCTCTACGACGGCGCGGACGGACGCATTTTCGAAAACCACAACGTCCTGCCGCGCTTCTACGCGACGCGCAATGTCGAAGTCGAGTGGGACATGAAGCGCTTCGTACCGCGTCTGGCCGCGACGACCGATTGGGCGTACGTGGCGCTGCTCGAAAATCTGCCGATCACGGACGAGAAAATGCGCGCCGATCTCATCACGCCGCACGGCCCGCCAGATGCCGCGGTCGTCATTAAATCCGCAACAGGCGATGCATTCGCGATGCACGTGACCGCGCCGCGCTACACGCTCATCGCCAGCAGCATCCCGTCGTGGCCGGGCTGGCACATTCGCTCGGACGGCAGGAACGTCACCCCGCTTCGCATCAATGGCGCGTTCCTCGGATTTCTCCTTCCGCCGGGCAGTCACGAGGTCCGCGTCTGCTACGCGCCGTGGTCGTTCCGGATCGGTGTCGCCGTTTCGCTCTTGACGATGATCGCGCTCGCGTACGCTGCGACTCGAATCGGTGAGCCGCGTCACGCAAGCGCGGCTGAATTGCGGTAAAGTTCCCTCCCTCACACAACCCCACAGGAGAAAACGATGCGCAAAGCTCTGTTCGCGATTGCTTCACTCACGCTGTTCGTCTCTTCGGCTTTCGCCGC
>DASYJY010000147.1:0-6299 GCA_035995985.1 Thermoanaerobaculia bacterium
CGAAGCCGCGCGCGTCGGCGAGGTCGATGATTCGCTGCGTCTGGCGCAGCGATTTCTCGCGGATCGTTTTCATGTCTCCGCCGCACGCCTCGGCCACCACCTTCGGACCTTCGCGCGCCGCGTAGAGTGCCGGAATCGGCGGCGTGCCGAGGGCGAAGCGGAGGCCGTCGTCGCGGAAGCGCATTGGAGGGGGTTCGAAGCCGAACGGATTCGCGTGCGCCATCCAGCCGGTGAAACTCGGCTCGAGTTTCGGGCGCAGCTTCGGATCGACGTAGAGAAACGAGCCGCCGGGTCCACCGCACAACCATTTGAGGACGCCGCCGACGGCGATCGGAACATCCCAACCCGTAACATCGACCGGAACGATTCCGGCCGATTGAAATACGTCGAGCACCAGCGTGGCGCCGACTTCGCGGCAGCGTTTTGCAATCGCTTCGACGTCGATCATGTACGACGATTCGAAAAGGATGTGACCGATCGGCACGATCTGCGTGCGCTCGTCGATCGCTGCGAGCAATCGATCGAGATCGAAGCCGAGGCCGGAGGAATCGTGAGGCACGGTCACGATCTCCGCGCCGAGGCGACTGGCGAGTCGATCGTAGATGTAGCGGACGGAAGGAAACTCGCCGTCGACGATCACCACGCGATTTCGCTCCGTGTCGTAATCGAATGACGACAGCACCACCGCCTCGGCCGTCGTCACATTCGGCAGCATCACGACCGAGCCGGGCGGTGCGCCGATCAGCGGCGCGATGATGTCGCCGACTTCGATTGACATCATCCACCAGCGGTCGCCCCACGCGCGCACGCCGCGCGACGCCCACAAGTCGGCGTATTCGACGAGCGCGTCGCGCGTCGCTTCCGGCATCGCGCCGAGGGAGTGCGACACGAGGTACTTCGTCCGGCTCAGGATCGGAAAACGTTCGCGGTATCGGAGCAGCGGATCATTCATGCCTCGGTCACCGCGTAATCGTCCCCATAGAATTTGCTGGTGATGCTCGTATGAAACTGAATCGCCTTCACCGGCGGGTATTTCGGATTGGCGATGCACGGCAGCACTTCCAGCATCTCGTTCTCCCACAGATAGACGGCCATCGGAAACGACACGCGCGTGGCCGTGCGCTGCCGCGGATCGCGCGGCTTGCTCACGCGATGCGTCGTCGACGGGAAGATGTCGTTGCTGATGCGCTGCATGTAGTCGCCCGTGTTGAGGATGATGCTGCCCGGCGGCGCGGCGATGCGCACCCACTTCATGTTGCGGCGATTCAAGATCTGCAGACCTTCGACGCGCGGAGCGGGGAGGAATGTGAAGAGATCGATGTCTTCGTGGCCGAGGAGGCGCGCGGCGCCGGTGGCGTCATCGGCGTCGGAGACGGGCGGGTAGTAATTGAGGCGAAGGCCGAAATTCGTGCCGGTGAGTTTGTCGTCGAAGAGATGCGCATCGCAGCCGAGGTACATCAAGAGACTCTGCATCACCGGCAGGATCAGTCTTTCGTGGCCGGCGACGATCTGGCGAAAGAACTCCGCTTGCTCCTGCGTCGGCCAGAACGATTGCGTATCTTCGAACGCGCGCCGGCAGAAGACCCAACCTTCGACGAGGTCGGGATGCATGTTGCTAGTTTCTTTGATCGGGAAGTAGCCTTGATTGACGGAGCCGAATCGCTCGGCCCGGAAGCGCATTTTTTTGTCGAGCGTGAGACTGGTGAAGATGTGTTCGATTCGCCGCTCAGCCTCGGCATACAGATTCGGATCGACATCGTGGCGGGTGAGGATGGCGAATCCGATTTCGTGCAACGCGTCACCGAGTTGCGTGGCGAAGGCGCGTTTGCCTGCGTCGCCGCCGTGGAGAAATTGGCCGATGTCGACGGTGCGAACCTGGAACTCGTCGTCGAACTGATCGGAGTCAAGTCCCTCGGCTAGCTGATAGTTCTGCCGCTTCTCGACCTGGTCGTAGCGGATGAAATCCTGGTTCGTGGCCCAGACTCCGTCTTCTTTAGTCTGCATGCGTGGAGCATAATCCCACGAAATGCTTGCAATACTCGACGGCGGCTGCCGCGTGGTTGGCTTGAAAGACGGTGAGCCCATCGTCGAAGGCGGTCTTCGGGTCTGGACCCACTTCGGAACGCACGCCGGCGCGCGGGCGATCTCGCTCCGGGTGATGGAGTTACCAGCAGGGGAGCGCGCGATGCTGCGCAACGAAGCCTCGGACGAAGTGCTCTACGTGTTGTCGGGATCGGGATCGGCGAATGACCTGACGCTGACTCCCGACACAGGCCTCTACCTGCCGCCGTCGACCACATTAGACATAGCAACGATCGAAGGCCTGACCCTCGTCAGCTCGCGTTGTCCCGACGACGGCGCAACGCTCGAAGGCTACGAGCCGGGACACGGCGCGCTCTTCGCTGTGTCGATGGAAGACCGTCCCGTGCAGCGGACCGGCGACCGCTGGTATCGCGAAGTGATCAACGACGACGCCGGCAGCACGCAGGTGACGCAGTTCGTCGGCGGCATTCCGCCCGGCCGCGCGCCCGATCACTTTCATTTGTACGAAGAGGTGATCGTGATCCTCGATGGCACCGGCGAGATGTGGGCGGGCCCGTCGCACGCGCCGATCGCTGCCGGCTCGTGCATTTTTCTGCCGCATGGGCAGGTGCACTGCGTTGAGAATCGCGGTGATGGCGAGATGCGGCTCCTCGGCGTCTTCTATCCGGCCGGCAGTCCTGCGGTGCGGTACTCGGCGAAAAGTTAGTCACGCGGAGACGCGGAGGAGAACAGCTACCTTGCTGCCGCCGTCGCGAGACGCTTTTGTGCGTCGGCGGCGAGCGACGATTGGACTTCTTCGTCGCCGATCCGTGGCTCGTCCTGCGGGTGAGCGAGGTAGTAGCCCTGGAGTAGGTCGACGCCGAGGTCGCGGCACCATTCGTATTCTTCGACCGTTTCCAGGCCTTCGGCGAGTGTCTTCGCGCCGATCTTGCCGGCCAGGTCGACCAGCATTTTCACCAGATCCTGTTTGATCGGTTCGTCGGCGAGCGTGGAGACGAGGCCTTTCGTGATCTTCAGATAATCGGGAGCGAGCGCGGCGATCGCTTCGAGTGAGGCGTAGCCTGAGCCGGCGTCGTCGATCGCGACCTCGATGCCTTTGTCGCGAAACTCGTCGAGGAGCCGGCGGAAGACCGCGTAGTCCTCGATCGCGGCGCGCTCGGTCAATTCGAAAACGAAGTGACCGCGATGCTCGGAGAAGAACGACACCATCTCGTGGATGCGGAACTCCGACTCCTCGAACATCTCTGCTTCGAGATTGAGGAGGTACTTGCGGCCGGTGAGGTCGAAGGAGCGAAGGCGTTTCAGCGCCGCTTCGAGAGCGACGGTTTCCAGCGCCCACGCCAGCTTCGCGTCGCGCGCGAAGCCGAAGAGCATGTCCGAATTACGAAACGACGAATTCGGCGCGCCGCGCGTCAGCACTTCGTAGCCGAAGACTTTCCCTTCCTGCGCCCAGACGATCGGCTGGAAGAGCGTGGTCACGCGCTTGCGGCGGATGATGTCGCGGAGCTCGCGCGTGAGCTGCTTCTTGCGCTGCTGCTCGGCGTCGCGCACCGCGTCGCCCGCGGTCTGCATCCCTTGATAGACCTGACGCTCCAAACGAATCTGCGGCCGGTAATCGATGCGCGCCGCGCCGACGAAGAATCCGATCTGTCCCTGCTGCATGTTCGGAAAGCGCTGCCGCATTGCGGTGATCAGCTTTTCGCGGACATCGTTCGCGACGGTGTCGAAGGCCGCTTCCTGCCGCAAATCGGTGCCGCGCGACTCGAAGAAAATGTAGAAGCTCGACCCGCCGACGAGGTTCGCGGCCACGAGCGCTTTCGGGAAGCGCGCCCGCGCCTCGCCGACGACGGCTTCGCCGGCACAGCGGAGAAACTCGTCGAAGAACGCCCAGCCGTACTCGGCCTCGATCTGTTCGAACTGTTCGATGTCGACGTAGACGATGCCGATCTCGCTTTGCTCGATGAGCATTTCCTTGAGCCGGCTGAGCACCATCGGAACGGTCGGCAGACCGCTGGCGCGATCGAACAACATGCTCTCCGATGACCGCGCGGCCTCTGCGCCGGGTACCGGTTCGCGATGTTTACGGTGCAGCAATGCGCCGATGCGCTTGACGACTTCGTCGCGATTGAACGGCTTAACGAGGTAATCGTCGGCGCCGAGTTGCAATCCCGTCAGCCGGTCCTTCACATCGCCGCGGCCGGTGACGAGCACGACCGCGATATTCGACGTCCGCTGCACCGCCTTCAGCGCCTGGCAAACTTCCCAGCCACTGCGCTTCGGCATCATGACGTCGAGCAGGACGAGGTCCGGCAGCCGGGCCAGGGCGATGGCCAGCGCTTCTTCGCCGTCGCGCGCCGTCAGGACTTCGCAGTCGAGCGGCCGGACGAAGAGCGTCAACAGGCGCTGAACGTCCTCGTCATCATCGGCAATCAGCAGCACGGGCCGCTCAGACATCGTTGGGCAATGATATTGCGTGAATCGAGCCAGTGAGGCAGGGCCGGGGGATGAGGGACGACGGAGGGCGACCCGGACTTTTTCCCTCGTCCCTCATCCCTCGTCCCTGTGTTAAGTTCCCACGCCGCAGTTGATTGGAGAGACATGATCAAATTCGGGACCTCGGGGTGGCGCGGCATCATCGGAGAAGATTTCACCTTCGACAACGTCCGCATCGCCAGCCAGGGCATCGCAAACTACCTCCGCAAATCAAACCAGAAGGGACGCGGCGTCGTCATCGCGTACGACACCCGCTTTCTCTCCGAGAAGTTCGCGTCGGAAGCGGCGCGCATCCTCGCCTTTAACGACATTCAGGCTTACCTCTGCACGCGCGACGTTCCTACGCCGGTGGCTTCGTTCGAGACCGTGCGCCGCAAAGCGATGGGGGCGATCAACTTCACCGCGTCGCACAATCCGCCGGAGTACAACGGCCTGAAGTTCTCAACGTCGAACGGCGCTCCCGCGCTGCCGGAGATCACGAAGCAGATCGAGGAAGAGATCAACAAAGTCGCCGCTACCGGCCAGCGCGTCGATGTCTACGAGAAGGCCGAGCTGATCGAGGAGATCGATCCGAAAGACCGCTACCTCGATGGACTCAAGCAGAAGGTGGACGTCGATGCGATCCGCAAGAGCGGACTGCGCATCGCTATCGATTCGCTCTTCGGCACGTCGCGCGATTACCTCGACTACTTTCTCCTCGAGTCGGGCGTCGAGGTAAAGATCATTCACAACTATCGCGATCCGTACTTCGGCGGGTTCTCCCCCGAGTGCAATGAGAAAAATCTCGCCGAGCTTCGCAAGGTCGTCACGGACGAGGCCTTCGACCTCGGCCTGGCTACCGACGGCGACGCGGACCGCTTCGGCATCATCGACGACCGCAATCGCTTCGTCTCGCCGAACGTGATCCTGTCGCTGCTGGCGATCTATCTCAAACGCGAGCGAAAAATCCCTGGCGGTCTTGCCCGCTCCGTGGCCACGACGCATCTCATCGACGCCATCGCCCGCAAGCTGGACGTCGAACTGCACGAGACGCCGGTCGGCTTCAAGTACATCGGCGAGCTGATTCTCGATGACAAGATCGCCATGGGCGGCGAGGAAAGCGCGGGCATGTCGATGTACCGCCATCTCCCCGAGAAGGACGGCATCCTGGCCTGCCTTCTCGTCGCGGAGATGGTCGCGCACACCGGCAAGAAGCTGAATCAGCTGATCGAGGAGATGTATCAGGAGTTCGGCTACTTCTACTCGAAGCGAATCGACATGAAGCTGACGCCGCAACTCAAAGATTCGCTGGCGGAGAAGCTCGCCAATCCACCGAAGTCAATCGACTCGTTCAACGTCCGCAGCGTCAACAAGACCGACGGGGTGAAGCTGATCTTCGACGACAGCACGTGGCTGCTGTTCCGGTTGTCGGGTACCGAACCCGTCGCTCGGATTTATGCCGAGGCGTGCAGTCCGAAGGATTTGAAGCACGTGTTGGATGCGGGGAAGAAGTGGGCGTTGTCGTGATCGAAAAGCGAATGTTGAATGGTGAATGTTCAATGTTGAATGTTGAATGTGGCTGCGCCTCGCTCGACACTCGCTCTTTCATTCACCATTCAACGTTTCGCTTTTCCTGATGCAATACCCCTTCGAAAAGCACTTCCTGGTCTGCATCGGCGGACGTTGCGGTAATCCGGATCGCGGCATCGAGCGGGGGGATTTCATCCACGCGGAGCTGAAGGGGCACAACAAGAAAATGGGGCGCAAGCCGCTGGTGCGCGTCT
>DASYJY010000148.1:0-6791 GCA_035995985.1 Thermoanaerobaculia bacterium
AACAAGCTGCGCGGCACGCTCAACGTCGCTGCCGTCAAAGCGCCTGGCTTCGGCGACCGCCGCAAGGCCATGCTCGAAGACATCGCCATCCTCACCGGCGGCAAGCTGATCTCCGAGGACATCGGCGTGAAGCTCGAGAACGTGAAGTGGGAAGACCTCGGCGACGCGAAGCGCGTCACGATCGATAAGGACAACACCACGCTCGTTACCGACACGGACGACAAGGGCCACAAGGAAGCGATCGCGGGACGCGTGAAGCAGATCCGCAGCCTGATCGACGACACGACCTCGGACTACGACCGCGAGAAGCTCCAGGAGCGCCTGGCCAAACTCGTCGGCGGTGTTGCCGTCATCAAGGTCGGCGCCGCGACCGAGACCGAGATGAAGGAAAAGAAGGCTCGCGTCGAAGATGCGATGCACGCAACGAAGGCTGCCGTCGAAGAGGGCATCGTCCCGGGCGGCGGCGTCGCGCTGCTGCGCGCCATCGCTGCTGTCGAAGCCGTGAAGGCCGAGGGCGACGTGAAGGTTGGCGTCAACGTCATCCGCCGCGCGCTCGAAGAGCCGTTCCGCCAGATCGTCTTCAACGCCGGTAAGGAAGCCGCCGTGCTGCTGAATGAGATCAAACTCAAGGGCGGCAACTGGGGCTACGACGCCCGCAACGACGAAGTAGTCGACATGATCGACGCCGGCATCATCGATCCGGCCAAGGTCACGAAGCAGGCGCTCCAGAACGCCAGCTCGATCGCCGGCCTGATGCTCACCACTGAAGCACTCATCTCCGAGATCAAGGAAGACGAGAAACCGCAGCCGGGTGGCGGCGGCGGTGGAATGGGTGGCGGCATGGGTGGAATGTACTAAGTTTCAATCACAACGAATCGCAGAACGGGCGAGCCGCAAGGCTCGCCCGTTTTTCGTTTTGGCGCCTATCGGATCACCAGTAGTGGCGAACAAGCGTCAACAGCGCTATTCCGTTGCAGATAACCGCGACCGTGACTACGACCCACGGATTCATGCGCAGCCGCATGCGTGGAAGCGCGATCGCGGCGAGGAACAGCGGGAGGATTTCGAGGAAATAGCGCCCTTGCACGCCCTCCAGCGCGTCGCCGCAGACGACGGACCAGATCAGGTATTGCGACAGCAGGATGCCGGCAACCGTCATCACGACGATTGCCAGCGCGGTGATGCGAACGCGCGCCCGCAGCGCCACGCCACACGTCATCGCGACCGCCAGCAGCAGAAGGATCTCGATGGTGATGACCACCGGCGAGAGCTTCAACTGGTTCGCGCCAAGGCGGCCGATCATCTCCTCGATGTAGAAACGGCCGTTGGTGGCGACGTCGTGCAGCATCACGTGCGCGAAGTGAATCGGGTCGGACGCGATGCAACGCATTTGCGCCGCGGCATCGACCGGCTCTCCGAAGCGTGCGTTGTACGCGCCGCGACTGGCCGCCGCGAATGACAGCAGCGTTCCCGCCGCCGTCGCGGCAAGAATTGCGATCCTTTGCCGCCACCGTAGCGGCATCACCAGAACAAGCAACGCGAGCAGAAAGTACGCCGGCTTGCAGAGCGCGAGCGCGAATCCGGCGAGGGCGATTACCCAAATCCGCCGGGGCGGCGAGAGCAGCAGCGCGGTAAAGAGCCACGCCATCGCGATCGTCGACGCATCCGCCGACAGCGACGCCATTTCGTACATTGACATCGGCAACAGCGCCGCGGCGGCGAAGACCGATCCGTACTCCGGCGCGATCCGAATCGCCAACGCGATCAACATCACCGCGAGCAACAGGTTCACGATCCGGCCGCCGTAAAAGACGATTACCGGACGAAGCGGCAGCGCCGCGATGAGCGATTGCGCAACATACGGCAGCGGCGTGTACCAGGCCGCGAATCGAATCTTTCCGGCCGGCTTGCGGTCGTAACGGATCGCGGCGACGATGCGCAGTTTTTCCTGCAACGTTTCGCGCGGTTCGCCCCGGGACATGACCCAGACGAAGTCCTGCGTCGACTTCGTCATCAACATCGAATCGAGACCGTGAGTGGCGAACAGATGGCCCCGACCGACGGCCAACGCGCGCCAGAAGTGGTTGCTCTCGTCGGGGACCGCGAACGGCGGACTAATGGCGACATACGCAAGTCCAACAAGCAGCGCGGCGGCGACGAAGAGGCGTGGACTCATGCCGCGGCGAACTGCGCGAACGTGATCACGTTTCCTGCGGCATCGCGGATCACCGTCTCCGTCGATCCGTAGAACGTCTGCCGGCTCGCCACGATGACGTCGGTGCCGTCCGGAATCTGCGCTTTCAATCCATCGAGATCATCGACTTCAATGAAGACCGCCGAGGCGCCGATCGCACGCGAGCCTTTCAGCACGTTCGCCTCATCGCCGCGAACACTATCGAAAGTCTGATACATCACCTCGACACCGTCGCGCGTCAGAATCACGAATCCGAGCGCGTCCTCGTGCGGCACTTCGGCGGCGCGCGCGAAGCCGAGCGCATCCCACAGCGGCAGCAGCGGTTCGATGCGGTCGACGATCAACACGGGCGTAATTTTCTTGAGCATCCGCGAACGATAGCGTGCCCGGCCGTTGCCTTACAATGCGCCACAAATGAAAAACGCGATGTTCGCCGCGCTGCTGACGCTCTCCGTCTTCTCGCTCTTCGCACAATCGCCCGAATCCGCTCCCAACCGCCAGCCCGCGCCAACACCTCGCCGTGAAACGCCGCCCGCGACGGAATCTGATGATCGCGCCGACGCTCCGCACGAACAGCCGCGCAACGCGCGCCCTCCCGCCGATACGAAGGACAAAATCTCCACGACGCAGCACTCCGTCACCATCGGCGGCCAGACCATCAGCTACACCGCGCGTGCCGGCACCATGATCATGCGCGACGAAGACGGAAAACCGCGCGCCAGCTTCTTCTTCACCTCGTACACGAAAGACGGCGCCGATCCCGCGCGCCGTCCCATCACCTACACGTTCAACGGCGGGCCGGGTTCGTCCTCGGTCTGGCTGCACATGGGCGCGTTCGGTCCGAAGCGAGTGGTGTATGCCGACGACGAAGGCCACGCCGCGAGACCGCCGTACCGCACCGTTGACAACGAAGGAAGCATCCTCGACGTCACCGATCTGGTCTTCATCGACCCGGTCACGACCGGCTACAGCCGCGCGATTCCATTCAGTGATGCCGGCAAGTTTCACGGCGTCGATTCGGACATCCAATCGGTCGGCGAATTCATTCGCCAGTGGACGACGCGCTACAGCCGCTGGGCCTCACCGAAGTTTCTGGCCGGCGAAAGCTACGGCACCACGCGCGCCGCCGGTCTCTCCGGCTGGCTCGGCCAACAGGGTTTCTACCTCAACGGCATCGTGCTGATCTCGTCGATCCTCAATTTCGAAACGGCTTCATTCGACAGCGGCAACGACCTCGCCTACGAGCTCTTTCTCCCGACCTACACCGCCATCGCCTGGTACCACAAGCGACTCCCGTCGGACTTGCAATCGGGCACGCTCGAACACGCCATCTCCGAATCCGAACAATTCGCCCTCGGCGATTACACGCACGCGCTGATGCAGGGCGACCGCATCACAGATGCGGAACGCCGCGACGTCACCGCGAAGCTGGCCCGCCTCACCGGACTCTCCCCCGCGTACATCGAGCAGACGAACATGCGCGTGAAAATCGACCGCTTCGACAAAGAGCTGATGCGCGCCCAGCGCCGCACCGTGGGCCGCCTGGACGGCCGCTTCATCGGCATCGACAAAGACGCCGCCGGTGAGGCCGACGAATTCGACCCGTCGTACGCCGCGATCTTCGGCGAGTACACCGCGGTCGTGAACGACTACGTCCGCCGCGAGCTGAAGTTCGAGACCGACCTCCCGTACGAAATCCTCACCGGCAAAGTGCGCCCCTGGAGTTACGACCGCGCCCAGAACCGCTACGTCGATGTCGCCGAAACGCTCCGCGGCGCCATCGCCCAGAACCCGTTCATGAAAGTCTTCGTCGCGAACGGCTACTACGACCTCGCCACCCCCTTCGCCGCCACCCGCTACACCTTCGCGCGCATGCAGCTCGAGCCCGAGCTGCGCAAAAACATCTCGATGGACTACTTCGAGACCGGCCACATGGTCTACATCGACCGCAAAGCACAGGCGCGATTGAAAAAGGATGTGGACGAGTTCATCCGCGCGAACGCGAACGTGCAGTAGGAGCCGTCATAGCTTCTGCCCTTTCGCCGGTTGACCTCGCAGCAGGAATGTCTTCGGATATTTTCCTTCGCCGCAGACCTTGAACGACCCAAAGTCCTTGACCCAAAGTCCTTCCGGCGCGTCAGGCTCAGACTCCCGCCAAAGTTTGAGTTGGTAGAGATCGTCAACGGTGATCTTACGATCGCGCAGACGATCGAACAGATGATCGCGTAGCGCAGGTGGAAGGTCGGTCCATTGAATCCGCGGCACGCGATGATTCCCTATGGCTCTCCGAAGGTCATCCGAGCCAATTCTTCTTTAAGGCGAGACTGCTCCGCGCGATCTGAGGTGTGCACCAGCCGGTCGGCCAGTTCGAAGAAGGCGACCTTCTCGCGTTCCTTCGCCTCCAGACCACTTTCGATCAGATCGACGATGACGCGGTTGGCGCTGGTGCGGCTGCGCTTCGCCAGCGCCTGGACACGCCGCGCGACTGTGGATGGGAGACTGACACTCTGACGGACACTCTTCTGGGGCTGGGCCATGCATCATGCTACACCGCTTTGCACCAACACGCACCAATAACGCACACGATGCGATGCGCTACCATGCGCGGCGCATGGTCCGCATCCTCGTCACTAACGACGACGGCATCTACAGTGAAGGGCTCCGAAAACTGGCGGACGCCTGCCTGCGTATCGACGGTGTCGACGTCACCATCGTCGCGCCGGACCGCGAGCAGAGCGCTGCGTCGCATGCGCTCACGTTGAACCGTCCGCTGCGAATGCTCAAGCTGCGCGAGAACGAATACATCGTCGACGGCACGCCGGCCGATTGCGTCAATCTCGCGGTGCTCAAGCTGATGCGCGACGATCGCCCCGCGCTCGTCGTCTCCGGCATCAACTTCGGCCCCAACCTCGGCGACGACGTCACCTACTCGGGCACAATCTCCGCCGCGTTCGAAGGCGCGCTGCTCGATGTGCCGTCGATCGCTTTTTCGACTCTCGTCGGCGAAGGATTTTCCTTCGATCGCTGCGCCGAATTTGCGGAGACGCTGATCCGATGGGCGCTGGACCATCATCGCGATCCGCACATCATCCTCAACGTCAACTTCCCGGTCGAGTTCAGCGGCGTCCGCGTGGTCCGCCTCGGCAATCGCATTTATGCCGGCGACATCCTTGAACGAAAGGATCCGCGCGGACGGACCTACTACTGGATCGGCGGCGGCAAACCGACGTGGCGTCCCGGCGAAGACACCGACTTTGAAGCGGTCGAAGAAGGCTGCATCTCCATCACCCCGCTGCACCTCGACCTCACGCACCACGAATCGATCGCGCGTCTCAAATCGCTCGAGGAGCTCCTTGGCCACACAGCGAAGGGATAGCGCGCCGCAGCCTGACTTCGCGCATCTGCGGGCAAAAATGGTGCAGGACTATGTCGCCGGCCGCGGCATCAAAGACGCGCGAATCCTGCAGGCCATGCGCGACGTGCCGCGGCACCTCTTCGTGCCGACGCTCGTGGCTGCGAAAGCGTACGGCGCCGGCGCGCTGCCGATCGGCGCGAAACAAACGATCTCGCAGCCGTACATCGTGGCGCGGATGATCGAGCTGCTCGATCTCACCGGCAAGGAGAAGGTCCTCGAGATCGGTACCGGAACCGGCTATCAGGCGGTCGTCCTCTCCAAACTCTGCGCGAAGGTTTTCTCGATCGAGCGCATCAACGAGTTGGCTCTCCGCGCCGCGGAGCTGATCCGGACCCTCAAGATCTACAACGCCTCGGTCAAAGTATTCGACGGGACCTACGGCTGGTCCGACCAGGCGCCATTCGACCGCATCATTGTCGCAGCGGCGGCACCTGAGGTGCCAAAGCCGTTGCTCGAACAACTGTCGCGGACGGGCAAGCTGGTCATCCCCATCGGCGAGGCGGGCAACCAGCGGCTGGCGAGAGTGATGCGTGTCGGGACGCGCGTGCAGATCGAAGACTGCGGAACGGCGGAGTTCGTGCCGCTGGTGGGCAAGTTTGGCTGGAAAGAGTAGCTGGCGCCGCTCTTGAACGTACCCATCCGTGCGCGCGCGCAGCTTGCTGATTCCTACCGCGATTGTCTCTTCGCTCCTCGGCGCGGTCGTCGCGTGGCTCGTGCTCACCGTCCCGAACGATTTGCAGGCCGGCGCGTTGATGAAGGCTGCGCGGAAGGACGTCGCGGCGGGCCACAACGACAAAGCCCGGCAGCAACTATCGCGAATCATCCAGCAGTATCCGAGGACCGATGCCGCCGCGGCCGCGACTGTTGCTCTCGCGTCGATCGCTGACAACGAACGGCATGCGCTCGCCGCATCGATCGGCACACTTCGCGAAACCTCGCAAGCGCAACAGAAGCAGATTGCCGATCTCACGGCGCGCGTCACTGCGCTCGCCGCGGCGCCCGCACCGCAACCGGTCACGGTGCAGGCGCCCCTTCCAAAGAAGAAGCCGGCCGTCAACCATTCGCGACGCAAACGGCGCCGCTAATTGAATACAATCCCGCGAACATGGCGAAGGAACTGCGCATCATCAAGATTCATGGAAAAGTCCAGGGCGTCGGCTACCGCTTTTTCGCGACGCGTGT
>DASYJY010000149.1:0-3858 GCA_035995985.1 Thermoanaerobaculia bacterium
CAGGTAGCCGATGAAGAAGAACGGCTCGAAACAGGCAAACGCAAGAGTTGAAAAGAAGATCGTCAGGAAGATGTTGAACATCCCCTTCTGCGCGTACTGCGTGCAGATGGCCACGACCTTTTTCGAATCCTCGACCGAGGCCTTCGTCGCGCCGGCGTCGAGATGCATGTTCGCTTTGATGAACTCGACCGCGCGGTAGGCACCGGTCGAAACAGCCTGCGTCGATGCGCCGGTGAACCAGTAGATGACCGCGCCGCCAACGACGAGGCCGAGCAGGAACTGCGGATGGAGCAGCGACAGCTTGTCGGTATCGACGGTGAGCTTGTTGGTGAGCATGACGATGATGGAGAAGATCATCGTCGTCGCGCCGACGACCGCCGTGCCGATGAGCACCGGCTTCGCGGTCGCTTTGAATGTGTTGCCCGCGCCGTCGTTCGCTTCGAGGAAGTCTTTCCCCTTGGCGAATGAGGGAGTGAAGCCGAAGTCGCGCTGGATCTCCGCTTCGATGCCGGGCATCGATTCGATCGTCGACAGCTCGAAGACCGACTGCGCGTTGTCGGTTACCGGGCCGTACGAATCGACGGCGATCGTCACCGGTCCCATGCCGAGGAAGCCGAAGGCGATCAGGCCGAAGGCGAAGATCGCAGGAGCGATCATCAGCGCGCCGGCACCGGTCGGGAACATGCTGCTGATCCAGGCGCCGACGCCCATCAGCCCGGCGATGGTGATGCCCATCCAGTAGGCGCTGAAGTTTCCGGCGATGAGTCCCGCGAGGATGTTGAGCGACGCGCCGCCTTCGCGCGACGCCGTCACGACTTCCTGCACGTGGCGCGACTCCGTCGAGGTGAAGACCTTGACCAGCTCAGGGATGATCGCGCCGGCCAGCGTGCCGCACGTGATGATCGTGGAGAGCTTCCACCACATCGAAGCGTCGCCGCCGAGCGTCGGGATGAGCAGGTACGAAACGGCGTACGTCACGCCGACCGAAAGGATCGACGTGATCCACACCAGCGACGTGAGCGGCGCCTCGAAGTTCATGACGTCGGCGTTCTTGTACTTGGCCGAGGCGATGGCGCCGTTGAGCCAGTAAGAGACGGCCGAGGTGACGATCATGAGAACGCGCATGACGAAGATCCAGACCAGGAGCTGCGTCTGGACCATCGGATTGTTCACGGCGAGGAGGATGAACGTGATCAGCGCGACGCCGGTCACGCCGTAGGTTTCGAAGCCGTCGGCAGTCGGGCCGACCGAGTCGCCGGCGTTGTCGCCCGTACAGTCGGCGATGACGCCGGGGTTGCGGGCATCGTCTTCCTTGATGTTGAAGACGATCTTCATCAGGTCCGATCCGATATCCGCGATCTTGGTGAAGATGCCGCCGGCGATGCGCAGCGCCGCGGCGCCGAGCGACTCACCGATGGCGAAGCCGATGAAGCACGGTCCGGCGTAGTCGCGCGGCACGAAGAGCAGGATGAAGAGCATCAGCACGAGCTCGGTGGAGATGAGCAGCATGCCGATCGACATGCCGGCCTTGAGCGGGATGTCGTACGTAGGGAACGGCTTGCCGCGCAGCGACGCAAACGCCGAGCGCGAGTTGGCGAACGTGTTGACGCGAATGCCGAACCACGCCACGCCATAGCTGCCGGCGATGCCGATCAGACTGAAGACGATGATGATCGAGGTCTTGGTGACGCCGTAGTGCCGCAGCACGCCGAAGTAGAAGACCATGATGACGCCGATGAAGAGCTCGAGCAGCAGGATGAACTTGCCCTGCGTCTGCAGATACGTCTTGCAGGTCTCGTAGATGAGCTCCGAGATTTCGAGCATCGACTTGTGTACTTCGAGCTTCTTGAGCTTCACGTACATGACGAAGCCGAAGAGCAGCCCGAGGACGCAGACGATCAGTCCGTAGAGGAGCAGCTTCTGTCCGGTGATGCCGCCGAGAAACGTGGCCGAGCTCAAATCCGGCAACACCAGATTGGCCTCGGTCTGCGCCTCAGCAGGCTGACCGGCGAGACTCGATGACTGCGCCGCGACCGGAGCGTTTCCGGCCGGCGGGGTTGTTGTGTCCGTACTTTGCGCGTGCGCAACGCCGGCGATGCAGACCATCAGCATCGCCAGGACCAGCGTGCGCGTGATCCATGACTTCATAGGTCCTCCGAAAGTTTTTTTGCGGTGATTCCGCGGCCCAAGGGGGTTGGGTAAGGGCGCGGATTGTAAAGCATTTCACGCGGAGACGCGGGGACGCGGAGAAAAGCGGTCGATGTTAGGATTTCCGGACGATATGAGCCTCTTACTTGCGGAGAGCGAATCGGAGCGGCGTTGGGACGAACTGTTCGCGATGTCGCATGACATGCTGGCCGAAATGGCAGCGGAAGCGATCCGCGAGGATGAGGCCGGCCTGACTGCGCCTCTCGATTCAGACGACATCTTCTTCGCTACTGCCTAAACTTCCACTCCCCACTCCCCACTCCCCACTCCCCACTCCCGCCGTACGATACGGCCATGAACTGGCTGATCAAGAACTTCCTGCGTGGCCTCGTCATCGTCGTGCCGATCGCGTTGACGTTGTATCTGCTGTACGAGGCCTTCGTCCGCATCGACCGGCTCCTGAATCTGCCGACGCCGGGAGCGGGGTTCGCGATCACGATCGTGACCATCATCGCCGTCGGCGCGGTGGCGTCGAACTTCTTCGTCCGGAAGTTCCTGCGGTTGACGGAAGTGATCTTCACGCGTGCGCCGCTGGTGCGGCTGGTCTATGCATCGATCAGAGATTTGCTCGAGGCGTTCGTCGGCGACAAGAAGCGCTTCGATCAGCCGGTGGCGGTGACGATCACCGACGGCGTCCGCACGCTCGGTTTCATCACCCAGGACGACCTCGGATTTCTCTCTCTGCCCGGACAGATCGCGGTCTACCTGCCGTTCTCGTACAGCATGGCCGGGACGCTGGTGGTCGTGGCGCGCGAGCGGGTGGAGGCGCTGTCGGTGGACAGTGCGAACGTCATGGCGCTGGTGATTTCGGGAGGCGTGTCACGCGGAGCCGCGGAGACGCGGCGATGATCCGTGCATCCTTCGTGCAGCGCACTGAATAGCGTGTCTTGCGTCACCGACTGTTTTGGGTATGATCGGCGGCGTTTTCGCCCCGTCGTATCCCACCGAGGTAGCAGCCTGTAGATGGCTCAAATTTTCCACCGTAGTGCCAATACTCTTGCCCGCGTCACGATCTTCGGCGCTGTATTCGCCGTGGCGTTCGTGCTGTGGGTGATCGGCGGCGTCGTTCGTTCGCCGTACGCGACCGATCAGGGAATCGAGCGCGAGCAACCGGTGCCGTTCAGCCATCAGCATCACGCCGGCGGACTCGGGATCGACTGTCGCTACTGCCATACGTCAGTCGAGACATCGAACTTTGCCGGCATTCCTCCGACGCAGACGTGCATGAACTGTCACTCCCAGATCTGGACGAACGCCGAGATGCTCGAACCGGTGCGGGCCAGCTTCGCGACCGGCAAGCCGATCGTCTGGTCGCGCGTGCACCGGCTGCCGGATTTTGTGCACTTCAATCATTCGATCCACGTCAGCAAAGGGATCGGATGCGCGAGCTGTCACGGCCGCATCGACATGATGCCGCTGACGTATCAGGCTTCGCCGCTGACGATGGAGTGGTGCCTGACCTGCCACCGCGCGCCGGAGAAATTCGTCCGCCCACGCAATGAGGTCTTCAACATGGCCTACATCGCCAGGGATCAGGAGAGCATCGGCCCGAAGTTGATGCGGGAGTACAACATTCAGAAGTTGACGAGCTGCTCGACATGCCATTACTAGGGGGTGGGGTGTGGGGAGTGGGGGGTGGGAGAGAATCGA
>DASYJY010000150.1:0-8382 GCA_035995985.1 Thermoanaerobaculia bacterium
TCGTAGGTGACGCGTTTGCTCGCGATCGCGCCGTTTAGTCCCTTGAGGATCAGATCGGCGGCGTCGTTCCAACCCATGTAACGGAACATCATTTCACCCGACAAGACCACGGACCCTGGATTTACTTTGTCCTGGTTGGCATACTTGGGAGCGGTGCCATGGGTCGCTTCGAAGACGGCGTAGCCGTCCCCTTCATTGCTCCCCGGCGCCATGCCGAGGCCGCCGACCTGGGCGGCGAGGGCATCGGAGAGATAGTCGCCATTGAGGTTCGTCGTGGCGATGACCGAATACTCGCTCGGCCGCAGCAGCACCTGCTGGAACATCGAGTCGGCGATGCGATCCTTGATGATGATCCGGCCGCCCGCACCGTCCGTTCCAACCTCGGACTCCGGAATGGTGACGTCGCCGAATTCATCACGCGCGATTTCGTAGCCCCAATCTTTGAAGCCGCCCTCGGTGAACTTCATGATGTTGCCTTTGTGCACGAGCGTGACGGAATCACGCTTCGCGGCGATCGCGTACTCGATCGCTTTGCGAACCAGCCGCTTCGAGCCGAACTCGGAAACCGGCTTGATGCCGATGGCCGACCCTTCGCGAATCTTGCTGCCGCCGCGCCGCTCGAGCGCATTGATGAACCCGATGATGTTGCGCGCTCCCTCGGACTCCGCAGGCCATTCGATGCCGGCGTACACGTCCTCGGTGTTCTCGCGGAAGATGACCATGTCCACTTTGCCCGGCTCTTTCACCGGCGAAGGAACGCCTTCGAAGTAGCGGACCGGCCGCACGCAGGCGTAGAGATCGAGCACCTGCCGCAGCGTGACGTTGAGCGAGCGGATGCCGCCGCCGACCGGCGTCGAAAGCGGACCCTTGATCGAAACGCGATAGTCGCGGATGGCGTCGAGCGTCGCCTGCGGCAGGTATTCGCCGGTCGCGGCAAAGGCCTTGTCGCCCGCGAGCACCTCGTACCAGTGAAACTTCTTCTTGCCACCGTAGACCTTGGCCACGGTTCCGTCGAGGACGTATTTCGTAGCGCGCCAGATGTCGGGCCCGGTGCCGTCGCCTTCGATGAAGGGAACGATCGGATCGTCGGGGACGACGAGTTTGCCGTCGCGAAAGTCGATGCGCGTGCCTGAGAGCGGCTCTGTCATAAGGCCGCGGAGTCTATCAATTCAGCAGCGACCGGAGCAGCGTCAAGTTCTTCCGATCCGACTCATGCTCGACCGGCTTTGGCGTCTCCAGCAGCTTCGGGATGCCGCGGAAGCGCGCATCGTTCAACAGAAAACGAAACGCGTCGAGGCCGATCTCTCCATCGCCGATGTGCTGATGGCGGTCGACGCGCGAGCCGAGCGGCTTCTTCGAATCGTTGAGATGAAACGCGCCTACGTTTTCGATGCCGACGTGCGTTTCGAGCGCGTCGATCGTCCGTTCGTAGTCGTCGCGGTTGCGGAGCTCGTATCCGGAGGCGAAGACGTGGCACGTGTCGAAACAGACGCCGGTGCGCTGCTTGTCATCGACCAACCCGATGATTCGCCCGAGCTCTTCGAACGTGCAGCCGAGGCATGAGCCCTGGCCGGCCGCGGTCTCGAGCAAGGTGACCACGTTGTGATTCGGAATGGCTGCGTGGATCTGATCGATCGACCGCGCAATCTGCTCGATGCCCGCATCGACGCCCGCGCCCATATGCGCACCGGGATGCAGCACGACCGCATGGATTCCGAGCCGCTCCGCGCGATCGAGCTCGTCGATCATGGCTTCGATCGATTTGCGATGAAACTCGGGATTGGTCGTTGCGAGATTGATGAGATACGACGCATGTGTCAGCACCGGCCGCACCGTGCGTTTTCCGGAAAAGACGGCGATGTCTTCATCGGTCATCGCCTTCCCCTTCCACTGATTCCCATTCTTCGCGAAGAGGGCTATGGCGGAGGCGTTGATCTCCGTGGCGCGGTCGAAGACGGTGTGCAGGCCGCCGCGGGTCGAAATGTGCGCGCCGAGGAGATCGCCGTAAGTGTCAGGGAACGTGAAGCGGGACATGGAGGAACACCGAAGAACGAAGTCCTCGCCGCCTGTCATTCCGCGGCCGGTGTGGCACAGACTCTTGTGTGTGCGACATCACTTCGGGATCGGAATGCTCCCGAGCAGGTACTTCAAATCATCGTCGCGCCAGCGGATGCCGCCGCCTAACGTGAACGCCGTGTGGTTCAACACGTTGTCGACGCCGCTGCGGACGAAAATCGTCGGCGTGGTTGGCTTTTCGGTGCGGAAGATGTACTCGCCGTAGAGACGCAGATGTGGGTTGCTGTCGCCGGTGCGGTGGCCGAAGTCGAAGGCCTCCCCGGTGACGCGGATGCGGTTGTTGTAGAAGTAGTCGACGCCCGCGCCGCCGGTCGAATCGATCATGCCGAGGCGGACGGCGAACGGCTTGAGGTTCCATCCAACCTGCGCCGACGTCAGGAACGAATGCTCGAACTTCGTCTGGTGCGTGATCGTCGTCTGCGACTGGCCGGTGGCGGGATTCGTGACTGTCTCTTCGATCGTTTTGTCCTTGCGCTTCCCGAACGGCGTGTCGGCCAGCTCCACGTTATAAAAACGATTGCGCTCGGGATTCGGAGTCAGGCGCAGCCAGACCGCGGAGCGCGAGCTGCCGCCGATCTTCTCGGCACCATTCTGCGTATCCGGCAGGCCGGCGTAGTAGTCCCCGTTGAGGCCGAGGTCGAGTTGAATTTTGCCGGCGCGTCCGAGGGTGTTGCGCAACTCGTTCACGCCGCTTTCGACGGAGCCGAGTGCCGCGGTCAAACGGTCGTGCGCTTCGTTGCTGTACAGCAGCTTGCCGACCGTTCCTTCGCCGCTGCGAATTTGCCCCGTCACCGCGTTGAGATTTTCCGAAGTCGTCTTCAGATCGGACGACAGCGTGCGCAGGTTCTCGACGATCTGACGGACGTCCTGGCGGTTCTCGCCGACCGTTCCCGACATCTGCGTGGCCATGCGATCGAGCGATGCGGCCAGCTTCGGGATTTCCACGCGCAACGACTCGCTGACGATGCGCGCGTTGGCCATCGTGGCGTCGACGTTCGTCCGGTTCGCGGCGATCAGATCGCGCACCTGCGCCGTGATCGTGCGAACGTTCTCGACGATATCGACGAGCCGCTGCTCGCCACTCGGTCCCGACATCACCCCGCGCAACGACGCGGTGATCGCTTTCACATCATTCGCGATCGCGGCAACCTGATTGGTGATGTCGTCCATCGACGCCGGCTGCGTGCCGTGCAGAACGACGCTCTGCTCCTGCGGAATCGCAGGCGTATTGGCCGGACCGGGATCGAGCTCGATGTACTTCTCGCCGAGGAGGCCGAGGTTGGCGACGTGCGCGGTGGCACCGGGATGCAGCACCACGTCCGGATCGATATCCAGCGTCACCTCGGCTTTGCCATCCGGACGCAGCTTGATATTCGAAACCTTCCCCGCACGGACGCCGGCCACACGCACGGCGGATTTGTTGTCGAGCCCTGCCACGGAGTCGAAAACGGCTGTGATCTTGCGCGCGCCGGTTCCGTGGCCGATCTGCACGTCTTCGATCTTCAGGATGAAATACCCGAGGATCGCGAGAATGATCAGCATGAAAATGCCGACTTTTGCCGCGGATGACATCTCGTTAGCGTCCTTCGACTTTCAGCGGATCGATACCTGCCCGTCTCAGCATCTGGAAAAGCAAAGCAAGTGGTAATCCAACTACGTTCGTGTAGCTGCCGTGGATGGAGTCGATGAACATCGCTCCGATGCCCTGCACGGCGTAAGCGCCCGCTTTGTCGCGCGGCTCGCCGGTCGAGACATACCACGCGATGTCGCGCTCGTCGAGCGGCAGCATGCGTACCTCGGACTCGGCCACGCGCGTGTCGCGCCATCCGCGGGCCGCGTTCTGGAGCGTGACGCCGGAGTAGACGATGTGCGTCTTGCCGGCGATCGTGGCGAGCATCCGCCGCGCGTCCGCGTCGTCAACCGGCTTTTCCAACAATTCCTCGCCGAGGAGGACGGTGGTGTCGGCAGCGATGATCCAGGCGTCGTCGTGTTTCGCAGCGATCGCCGCCGCTTTGTCGCGCGACAAACGCGCCACGTACTCTTCCGGCGACTCTCCCGGCTGATGCACCTCGGGGACGTCGCTCGGCATGACGTCGAACTGCAATCCGATCGACGCCAGCAACTCCCGCCGCCGCGGCGACTGCGACGCGAGAATGAGCCTCATCGCGCCATCACCAGCCCGATGTTCAATACGACGATGAACCGCGCCTCGGTGACGATGCGGTAGATGATGCGAATCCCTTCGCTGCGATAACTCCAGTACCCGCGCAACGGCTCGAACAGCGGCGCACCGATGATTGGATCTTCATCGATCGTCTCCAACGCCTTGGTGGCGACGGCGCGCTGCTCATCATTGAGCGCTTTCCAGTCTTTCTCCACACGTTCCGCGAAGCGCAGGCGGTCGTTCCACATGGTTGGCAGTTTATAGCGAAGGCACGCTGTCATCCTCAGAGGCGCGAGGAATCACGCACTCGCCGAACTTCGAGTCAAAGACGGTTGCGCGCGGAGGCGCGCTCACCAATCCAGCCCCGCGCTCAGCGCGGGGAACCCGATCGCGAACGAAGTCCGTGGCCGCGCCTACAACCCCGCGCCGAGCGCGTGGCTGCATTGTCGAGCGCGCCTTCGCGCGCAACGAAAAAGTCCGAGCGCAGATCTACGCGAGCAAATCTTCCACCGCGATCATCGCTCCGCGCTCCACCTCCGCCTCGGCCTCGTCGAGCGCGGAGCGGAGCGGCGCGTCGTCGGCGATGTCGATCGTCTCGCGGAGGGCGAGGTATTCATCGTGCGAGATGAGGATGGCGATCGGGCGGTCGTTGCGCAGAAACGTCGTACGGCTGCCGGTCAGCTCGCATTCGCCGACCAGGGCGCGGACGTCCTCAGGCGCGTCGAGGATGTCGAAGCGTTTGTCCATGCGGTTGCTCTTCGCCGATCAGCGCCTCGAGATGCGCGCGAAACTCATCGCCGAGGACGGGATGGCGCAGCGCGTAATCGACGGTCGCTTTGAGATAGCCGAGTTTTTCGCCGGCGTCGTAGCGCTTCCCTTCGAAAACATAGCCGTAAAACTCGCCCGTGCGAACGAGCTCGCGCAACGCGTCGGTGAGCTGGATTTCGCCGCCGGCGCCGCGCTCGGTCTTTTCGAGCAGCGGAAAGATGTCCGGCGGCAGGATGTAGCGTCCGATGATGGCGTAGCGCGACGGCGGCTTCACCTTCGGCTTCTCGACCATGTCGGTGATGTGAAAACGCCGGTTGCCGAGCATGTTGCCGGCCACGATGCCGTAGCGTGACGTCTCCTCGGCCGTCACTTCCATCAGCGCCACCACCGGACGGCCGGTCTCCTCGAACACGTGACGCATCTGCAGCAGGCACGGCTCGTCGGCCAGGATCACGTCGTCGGGCAGCACTACCGCGAACGGCTCGCGTCCGACGGCATCCTTGGCCTGCAGAACCGCGTGGCCGAGTCCGAGCGCTTCCTTCTGGCGGACGGAGATGATGTCGGCCATCCGGCTGACGGTCTCGACTTCGTCCAGCAGATCATTCTTCTTCCGCTCCTGAAGCGACCGCTCCAACTCCGCGGTGCGGTCGAAGTGATCGAGGATCGCGTCCTTGCCCTTGGACATGACCACAATCAGCTTGTCCATCCCCGACCTGAGGGCCTCTTCGATGCCGTACTGCAGAATCGGCTTGTCGACGAGCGGCAACATCTCCTTCGGAATGACTTTCGTCGCCGGAAAAAACCGCGTGCCGAAACCGGCACAAGGGAAGACGCAGGTGCGGAGGGTGGTCATGTCGCTGCGAAGGATAGCAGCGGGTTGTGTCTTCCGCGATCACAGCCACGCCAGCTCCGCCGGTGGCCCAGTTTCTGAAGTCAGACCACTGATGCGGATGCAGGAAATCGATTCCTCTGCGATCGCGACGGTTGGCTATGACGCGGAGCAGCAGATTCTTCGCCTTACGTATCGCGGCGGAGAGACATACGACTACCTCGATGTTCCGCCCGAGGAGTTCGATGGATTCATGAGCGCCGCCAGTCGCGGTATCTACGCGAACAAAATCATCAAGCCGAACTACGAGTACCGCAAGGTCTAGTGCTCACCGGCAGCGATATTGCTTTCGTCGTGGTAAAACTCTTCGTTACCGGGCGGGCATGCGTAAACTCCTCATCGTTCTAACGTTTCTCTTCACGGCACTTCCTCTTTGTGCGCAGTGGCGGCGCGCGAATCTCTATGGCGCCGACGTCCGCGCGCTGATCATCGATCCCTCCCACCCCGACACGCTCTACCTCGGCACGAGTGGCGGCGAGGTCTACGTCTCGAACGACGGCGCGAAGTCGTGGCAAAACCCGCGCGGCGGCATCCCCTTCCCCGGCTATGTCGTCGACAACCTCGTCCTCGACCGCAAAGGGCGGCTCTGGGCGGCCTGCTGGGGCGCGTGGGGTGGCGGCGTCGTTGCGGTTTCCGAGGACGGCGGGAAGACGTGGGCGCGGCGCGATGCCGGGCTCGAGGATTTCTCCGTGCGCGCCATCGCCGTCGATCCGCATGACGCCGACTACGTCCTCATCGGCGGCCTGACCGGCGTCTATCGCTCCACCGACGGCGGCGAATCGTGGGAGCAGATCTCCGATCAGATCAACGTCGAGTCGCTCGCGCTCGATCCGCGCACGCACGACCGCATTTACGTCGGCACGTGGCGGCAGGGAACGCGTTCCGACGACGGCGGCAAGACGTGGAAACTGATCAACAACGGCATGGTGCTCGACACCGACATGTTCTCGATCACCATCGACCGCTACAACCCCGACAAGGTGTGGGTTTCGACGTGCGGCTGGGTTTACAGCACGCCGAACCGCGGCGACAACTGGACGCGGTACCGCGACGGATTCAACAACCGGCGCATCCACGATATCGAGCTCGATCCGTGCGATCCCGATTCGATTTTCGCAGGCTCCGTGGCTGGGCTGTATCGCAGTCACGATGGCGGCAAGAGCTGGTACACGATCAGCGATGAGTCGTTGGTCGTGAACACGATCGCGCTTCATCCGCAGCGGCCCGGCCGCGTGATCCTCGGCGTCGAAGGCGACGGCGTCTACATCTCCAACGACGACGCAAAAACGTTCACGCGGTCGTGCGACGGCCTTCGCAATCTGACCATCACATCGATCGCTGCCGACGCCGCGCAGCCGAGGAACGTCTACGCCGCGGTCGCGTTCGGCGGATCGTCGAGCGGCATCTATCGCTCGACCGACGCCGGCGCGACGTGGAAGAAGCTGCCGACGAATGACCTGCCGCAGATCCTCTCGCTCGTCATCACCGAGGATGCTGAGGTGAAATTTGTGGCCGGGACGGAAAAGGGATTCTTCTGGAGCGCCGACGGCGAAGTGTGGTCGCAGGCGCCACCGGCGAGCTATCCGATCCGCGTCGACAAAGTGCTCCGCTTCAACAAAGTCCGCTACTTCGCCGCGACGGCGGAAGGCGTTTTTACCAGCCGCGACGCAGGGAAGAGCTGGTATCGCCTGGCCGGCGCTGAAAACCGCGCCGTCGACATCACCGTCGGTAACATCGGCGACAAGCGTGCTCTCTTCGCGCTTACGAACGCCGGCCTGCGTGCCTTCGACGGCATGGAGTGGATGCCACTCGCCGGCGCGCCGGCAGCAGGCCGCACTATTGCCGTGCGTGGCTCGGGCGACGAGCAACTCGTCTTCGTCGCCGGCTCGCAAGGCGTGAAGGCCGGCCACGTCGCAGCCGACGGCAAGTGGGTTGAGATGGAAGCGCCCGACGCGCAGTTCGCGTCGGTCTTCGGCAGCTCGCGCAGCACCGACAACTTCGTCTTCCTCACCTCGCGCCAGCAACACCAGATGCTCGTCGCTGAACCGAAAAACTCCGATTGGCGCTCGTTCCCACTCCCATCGTGGAACGCGGAGGTGACCTCGGTCGCGCTCGATCCCTTTGACCCCGCCCGCCTCTACGTCGGCACCCTCGGCGAAGGCATTTACATCTTCGAAGGGAAGTCGGCGAAGTACGAGGCGAAGAAGAAGGTCGCCGAAGCGGCTGCGGTTACGGGGACAAACTAAAAGCGTTGCGTTTTCTCACTTCACGGCAGGGTCGTAGTACCGCACCACCACCATCCCCACGCCCTTCTGCGCCTGCTCCGATTTCGGATCGGCGGAGAGGATGGCCATCACGTTCGGGAGCTCGTGGTCGTAGATGAGAATCTTCTTCGTCCCCTGACGCGGCTTGCCGAGGGATTGGCGGAGGAATGCGCGTTCTTCTTCGAATGCTTTCGGCGCGTCCTGCAGGATCGTGAAGAGTT
>DASYJY010000151.1:0-10721 GCA_035995985.1 Thermoanaerobaculia bacterium
CGAGTTTGTCAGTCGGATACGCCTTCAGAACGCGCATCGTTCTGGCGTGTTCGTCGTCGTACGTTTGCAGGAACTCCTGCTTGCCTCGCATGGTCATGAACGTCCTCCGTTGAAGGGCGACGTTATATCAAGAACGCTTTGATATAGTCGCAATCCGCGCGCCGATTTCCCTCACGCGCCATTCCGCATCAGAGGATGGAAATGCCTCACAACACCTTCAATACTCTCGATTCCTTCCCCCTCGGCGACGGTCGCCGCGGCCAGTTTTACTCCCTTCCGAAACTCGAAGCGGCCGGCGTCGGCAATGTGTCGAAGTTGCCCGTGTCGATCCGCATCGTCCTCGAGTCGGTGCTGCGCAACGTCGACGGAAAAAAGATCGCCGAGCGCGATGTACGCACGCTCGCCAACTGGCAGCCGCGCGCGGAACGGACGGATGAGATTCCGTTCATGGTCGCGCGCGTTTTGCTTCAGGACTTCACCGGCGTTCCGTTGCTCGTCGACCTCGCCGCGATGCGTTCTGCGGCACAACGCGCCGGCGTCGATCCGAAGATCATCGAGCCGCTCGTGCCGGTCGACCTCGTTGTCGATCACTCGGTGCAGGTCGACTACTCCAATCGTCCCGACGCGCTGCAGCTCAACATGGACGTTGAGTTCAAGCGCAACCAGCAGCGTTACCAGTTTCTAAAGTGGGGGATGCAGGCTTTCAACGGCTTCGGCGTCGTGCCGCCGGGCATCGGCATCGTGCATCAGGTCAACCTCGAGTACCTCGCTCGCGGTGTGCTTGAGAAGGACGGGGTCTGGTATCCCGACACCCTCGTCGGCACCGACTCGCACACGACCATGATCAACGGCCTCGGCATCGTGGCGTGGGGCGTCGGGGGCATTGAAGCCGAGGCGGGGATGCTGGGGCAGCCGGTGTACTTTTTGACGCCGGATGTTGTCGGGGTGCATCTGAAGGGATCGTTGCGCGAAGGGGTCACCGCGACCGACCTCGTGCTCACGATCACAGAGATGCTGCGCAAGGCGAAGGTGGTCGGCAAGTTCGTCGAATACTTCGGCGACGGCGCGGCCTCGCTGGCGCTGGCCGACCGCGCCACGATCGCCAACATGGCCCCCGAGTACGGCGCCACGATGGGCTACTTCCCGGTCGACGAAGAAACGTGCCGCTACATGCTGATGACCGGCCGCACCGAGGAGCAAGTCAGCGCGCTGCGCGGCTACTTCCAGGCGCAGGGATTGTTCGGGATGCCGAAGAGCGGCGACATCGACTACACGACCGTGCTGGAGCTCGATCTGAACAGCGTCGTCGCCAGTGTGGCCGGACCGAAACGTCCGCAGGACCGCATCGAGCTCGATGACATCCAGCGCGAATTTCAGGCGATGCTCAAGACCGCCGCACCGGCGGGTTACGGCAAACCCGATAGCGAAGTGGAACGCAAGGCGCGGACGCTGGTCGGCATCACGTCGACCGGTCCCGAGCACACCATCACCGGCGGCGGCGAACAGGATTCCGGCACCGCGCCGAACGCGCTGTCGTCAGAGAAAAAGAACACGAGCGTCGTTACTGAAGAGGAGATGCTCAACAACCGCCCCACGCCGGACCGCGTGGCGGCCGATTCACTGGCCGACGAGTTCCCGATGGCGGTAGCCGAGCTGCACCACGGCGACGTTCTCATCGCCGCGATCACGTCGTGTACGAACACGTCGAATCCGTCGGTGATGCTCGCCGCCGGTTTGCTGGCGAAGAAGGCGGTGGAAAAAGGGCTGCGCGTTCCGCGCGTGGTCAAGACCTCGCTCGCTCCCGGCTCGCGCGTCGTCACCGACTACTACCAGCGCAGCGGCCTGCAGCCGTACCTCGACCAGCTCGGTTTCAACACCGTCGGTTACGGCTGCACGACCTGCATCGGCAACTCCGGCCCGCTCGATCCGCGCATCGAGGAGGCCATCACGCAGCACGATCTCATCGGCGTCAGCGTCCTTTCCGGCAACCGCAATTTCGAGGCGCGCGTGCATCAGTCAATCCGCGCGAACTTCCTGATGTCGCCGCCGCTCGTGGTGGCGTTCGCGCTGGCCGGCCGCATCGACATCGACATGGTCAACGAACCGCTCGGACGCGGCGCGCACGGCGAGAATGTTTACCTGCGCGAGATTTGGCCGACGATGGATGAGATCCGCGAATGCATGGCCGGCGCGCTCGATGCCGAGTCGTTCCGCAGGCTCTACAAAAACTTCGCCGATCAGAACCCACTCTGGAACGAGATCCCGACCACCGGCGGACTGCTCTACGCTTGGGATGAGAAATCGACCTACATCCAGGAGCCGCCGTTCTTCACGGACGACAAGGGGATGGGCAAGTCCGCCGATATCACCGGCGCACGCGCGCTGGCCATCTTCGGCGACTCGGTCACGACGGATCACATCAGCCCGGCCGGCTCGATCAAGGCGAACTCGCCGGCCGGCAAGTACCTCATCGAGCAGGGTGTCCCGGTCGAAGACTTCAACAGCTATGGCTCGCGCCGCGGAAACGATCGCGTGATGACGCGCGGCACCTTCGCGAACGTGCGCATCAAGAATCAGATGGTGCCGGGCGTGGAAGGCGGCGTGACGAAACACCAGCCCGATGCGGCGCAGATGTCGATCTACGACGCGGCGATGCAATATCAAAAGGAAGGGACGCCGCTGGTGGTGATCGCCGGCCAGGAGTACGGCACCGGCTCCTCCCGCGACTGGGCCGCGAAAGGCACCAAACTCCTCGGCGTCCGCGCGGTGGTCACGCAAAGCTTTGAACGCATCCACCGCTCCAACCTCGTCGGCATGGGCGTCCTCCCATTGCAATTCGAAGAGGGGACGAACGCGGCGACGCTGCGTCTCGACGGCACCGAGACGTTCGACATCACCGGCATCACGGGCGACCTTCGCCCGCGGCAAAACGCGACGCTGGTCATCCATCGCGCCGGCGGATCGACGGAAACCGTCCCGCTGATCGTGCGCATCGACACGCCCATCGAAGTCGACTACTACGAGCACGGCGGGATCCTGCCGTTCGTGTTGCGGCAGTTGATCGCGGCGGCAGAGTGAGACGGTTGCTGATTGCTCTTCTTTTCCTGAGCGCTGTCACGCTTTACGCCGACTCTCCGTCCATTCGCTGCAGCTATGAGTGGGATCAACCCGAAGCGAACACTGCCGAAACGAACTGGGAAATCAATCCGATAGACGAGAAGACCTTTCAATCAGTGTTCCATGGCGCCAGGCAAAGCTTGTTCGGATCGGACTCGTTTTCTATGTCCAGGAAGGATGGAGAGGGGGAAGACGGAGAACCCACGACAATACTGACGATCGGGATCGCCACCAACGACCACAACTTTTTTCGGCTTGAAGAGACGTTCGATAGTTACGACGAGAGACTGGAGGGTTTGCCGGAGATCGTTCGTGTGGCAAACAGTCCGTCCGGACCTCTTTTTCTCCTGACGATCGAAAGCACAATCATAGGCGCAAACACGCGCACTCCCATTTCGCGGAAGTTGATCTTGACGCTACACCCAAAGCCGCGAGTGGCTGCCTTCGTGGAGTGCTTCGAATCTGGCGGCGGCGGTGCGTGCACGGCGTTCGACGCGGCATATTCGTCCCACACGGCGTTGGAATGCGATTGGTCGCGAAAGATCGATGACTATGTGTGTGCGACTACGCGCGCCTATCCCGATTTTCATTGGATGACCCACGCCGCAGAACGGCGCTTTACACTGATCGGAGACAAATCGTTGCCGGTCGCGAAGCACGGGATGAAGTCATTTCGCAATCTGCAGGAGCTCGCTACCGCGCTGAAGACGAACGACGACCTCGCTGACGAGCGTGTCATTGTCCAGGGTGTCGGCGTCTTGGCTCCAATCGATCGACAACATCGCAGGTGGCTGTACGCTGCGCCTGGAGTCGGCGATGACATGGAGCTTCGTCTCTTTGCCTTTGCGCAAGCGGGAGCTCCTCTGCAGGTGGCGTTGCATAAGATTGTTGACGGACACGAGGCGGAAGAAACGAAAAGCAAACCAGAACCAGAATTCACGCCGATCGCTGATGAGTGGACCGTCTCGACGGGCTACTCATTCGCGATGGGACGGCTGGAGATCGTTCCCATCGTCTTGCACGACGGTAAAGGCCGCGGTCTGTTCTGGCTTGGCGTCGACACTTCGATGACACCGGCGACGATGTCGTTGCTTCGCATCGCCTCGGATGTAGGTCCTTATGACCATTGCCGGACATTCATTTACCCGGCGAGTGCTTCAATCGCAACCGTCGCCAACGATCACGCCGATCTCACGATCGAGCCTCACTCCCGCCGTGATGACGAGGGTGATGCGGTGACCTGGGACGAAGGCGATCCCATGCCCTGCCATGTGCATGGGACCCTCACCTGGAATCGCGACAAGGGATTCTTCCTGATGCTGACGGACGTTCCTTGCAAGCCGGACGAGGCCCGCGCCGCCGTCGTCATTGACGCCTTCGGGCACCTGTCGTCCACGCCATTGCACTACGTGAAAAAGTAAGTGCGAAGACTATTCGTTAGGCTCGCCCCTTGCTCTCATTCAACAAAACGATGAAGCCCGCATCGATCGCTGTACTGCTCTTTCTCGTAGCGCTGCCGCTGCTCGCCGCGCCCGGTAGTTTCACCCTCAGCGGCAGCGAAAAATGCTGGACCAGTGACCCGCCACCGCGGCCAGGTACCCATCTCGCGTGGACCGCATCGGCGAATGCACTCCGCTACGATGTTTTCAGACAGGGTCAGTTTGTCGACACGGTTCCGTTTGGCGGCTCGGGGACGTACGACGAAACAAACAACGGTTTCTTCGTCGGAGCCACGGTTTCGTATTACATGGTCGCGCACGACAACTCCGGCGGCACGTTTACGTCGAACACCGTCGACATCCACATCACCGGCGATGTCTGTCAGCCGCCTCCCGCCGCGCCCGTACTTGACGGCAGCGCGGCATGCGACGCGACCGGTCCGCGCGCGATTGTCAATCTCACATGGAGCGGATCAGCGACAGCAACGAGCTACCGCATCACCCGCACGCCCACGATTGCAGGGTTTCCGGTGGACACGACGTCATCGGCCTACACCGATACCGCAGCGCAGCCGGGTGGCTCGTACACGTACAAAGTGACGGCGATTAACAGCGGCGGCTCGACCGATTCGAATACGAAGACGATCTCCGTCAGCAACGAAATCTGTCCGCCTCCCGCGCCGGCGATCACCGCGAACGCTACATGCGTTGCCGGTCCGCCAGCCGCTCCGGCGGTGCATGTGGCCTGGACCACGGCGCCGTTCGCGACGTCGTACGTGGTGAAGCGCGGCCCGACGCCGATCAGCGGCACGCTGCCCGCGGATGCGACATCGTTCGATGACGTCAACGTCGTCGTTGGCCAGACATACAGCTACACGGTCACGGCGTCGAACGTTCAAGGCAGCGCCACATCTGCATCCGCGCAGGCCACGGTGGCCAACCTTCCGTGCATCCCCAATGCGCCGGGATCATTCGCGGCCTCGGCCAATGCCGGCTGCAATGGCAGCGCGCCGGTCGCGAATGTGAGCTGGACGACCTCGAGCGGCGCGAACTCGTACGTAGTCAATCGCAACAGCACGGCGGTGAGCCCGTCGTTATCGTCTTCGACGGCAGTCTTCCACGACACCACCGTCGCGTCCGGCCAGTCGTACACGTACACCGTCACGGCAACGAATGGCGGCGGAAACACGACTTCTTCGCCGGCAAATGTCACGGTTCCCGTCTGCGACACTCCGCCATCGCCATTCACCGCCTCGGTCGCTCCCTTCTGCGCCGCCGGCTCTCCGGCAGTTCACGTCTCGTGGACTGCCAGTTCGGGCGCAACGTCGTACTCCATCAGCCGCAACGGCACTCCCATCAGCGGGACGCTCGTATCGAGCACGCTCGCGTTCGACGACCCGACCGTGACCGCCGGGCAGACCTACACCTATTCGGTAGTCGCTTCGAATGCAATCGGCAACACGACCGCACCTGCAGGATCGATCACCTCATCCGCGAACGTCTGCCCGCCTACGGCATTCACACTCACCGCGTCGGCCACGTGCAACCCGATCGTCTCGCCGCCGCAGTCGTCAGTGGCGCTGAGCTGGTCCGCGGCGGCGACCACGACGAGCTACCTGATCCTGCGCGACGGCGCGCAGATCGCGTCCGTCAACGGCAGCACCAACAACTTCAACGATGGCGCCGGATCCGGTACGTTCAGCTACGTCGTTCGCGCGGTGGGTCCCGGCGGCACGACCAACTCGAATACCGCCACGGTCACGGTGCAGCCGAACTTGTGCAGCACGCCGCGGCCGGACCTCGCCGCGGCCGGCATCACCGCGCCTCCGGCGGCGGCGCAGCCCGGCGACATATTCGTCATCGCCATCACCGTCACGAATGCGGGCGACGCCGCAGCCGCTCCGGCGACGACGTCGCGCATCCGCATCGGCACCGGTGCCACGTTCTCGCCGTCCGATCCGATCGTTGCGACAATAGCCACGCCTCCGTTGGCTCCCGGTGCGGGCACGACGCAAACGGCCACCGTCACGATTCCCAATCTCCCCGCCGGCACGTACTACCTCTTCCTGTCAGTCGATGACGACCATGTCGCCGGCGACATCAATCCGGCGAACGACGTCAAACGCAGCACGGCACTCACCGCCCAAAGCCCGCCGTGTACCGTCGCTTGTGCCGCCATCGTTCCATCGACCGCTCAGGCCGCGACGCCGGTAGCCTTCGCAATCGCGCGGCCGCCGTGCGTGAATGACCGTGCCGTCTGGACGTTCGGCGACAGCACGTCCGTGACGAGCTATTCACCGACGCACGCGTACGCAACGGCCGGCACATTCCACTGGACGCTGACGCTCACAGGCACAACAGGCGAGAGCTGCTCGAGCAGCGGAAACATCACCATCACCTCGCCAACGGTGCCTCCGAAGAGGCGCTCGGTGCGGCACTGAGGAAGCTTGCGGCGCGCGGCCATGTATCATCGCGCCGTTGCCTTCCCTCAAATCTCTCCGGATTCTCGCTGCACTTCTGCTTGGCGCGGTTGCCAGCGCATCGCAGGGTGCGCCAGGCGCGTTCCAGTTGACCGCGTCACCGTCATGTTCGGGGTACGTGCCGTCGATCTATTTTGGGTGGACACCGTCGAGTGGCGCGACGTCCTACGACCTCATTCGCGATGACGGCCAGCACAAGATCGTGACGCAGGCGACGTCGACCTCCGACACGAACGTCGTCATCGGAGGGCCGGCGCATTCTTACTTCGTGCGGGCTACGGACGGTACGGGCACGACCGATTCGAACCGTGTCACGGTCGCGCCACCCGCCACCCAGTGTTCGCCTCCGCCAGGACCATTTACGATCACTGGGAAAGCGCTCTGCTATCCCGGCGACCCAAGCCACGCCATGGGCCCGGCGGAGCAACTCGATTGGCCGTTTTCGCGATACGCAAACAGTTACGACATCTACAGGAACGGCTCGTTCTACCATGCCATTACCGGTTCGGCGGACAGCTATTCGCTCATTGGCTACGCCGCGCCCGACGGCCCCACGAATAGTTACTACGTCGTGGCGAAAAACGCCGCGGGGACGACCACCTCCAACACCGTGACGTTCCCGATACCCGCCGACATCTGTGTCACCGAGCCGCCCGTTGCCGTGTTGTCAGGAAATGCGCAATGCGATGCGCAGACGCATCAGCCGGCCGTCGCGCTGAGCTGGACCGTGGTGCCTGCCGCCTTTGGCTGGCGACTCTACAGAGACGGCACTCCGTACGTGATGCCTCACGGTCTGCATTATGTCGATGCGAATGTCGTCCCGGGTCATACCTACACGTACAACATCGCGACGTACGGCCTCTCCGCTCCTTTGTCGAATCCGATCACCATTACTGTTTCCGGCGACGTGTGCACGCCCGGCCCGATTGTCGTCACGCCCCAGCTTCTTTGCGACAACAACGCATCGGTTGTGAGTCTGAGCTGGACACCTTCCACCAACGCCGCCTCGTACACCGTGATGCGCGACGCGACGACCCTCATCTCCGGGATCAGCGCGGCCGATTTTTTCTTCTTGTACTACGACCGCTCTGCTCAACCCGGCGCCACGTACGCGTACCGGGTGATCGGAGTGAACGGCAGCGGATCGACGTCGTCCTCTCCCGCGACGATCGCCGTAAACGACGAAGTTTGTCCGCCGGCGATGTTCAACACCACAGCGGTTGCGGCCTGCGTTCATAACGCACCGGCTGTTTCGCTTTCGTGGTCCGCGAGTTTGCACGCAGCGTCGTATGTCATCTCCCGCGATCGCGCCGTGATCAGTGCTGCCTTGCCTGCTACGACACGTACGTTTGTCGACGACGGCGCCTCCAACGGTTACCACGATTACTCGATCCGGGCGTCGAACGCGCAAAGCTACCAGGACTCACTCGCCAGCGCCACGGTGTCGACGGCGCCTTGTGGATTTGTTCCGGAGGCGTTCGCTGCATCGGTTCGCGGAACCTGCAACCAGGGACGTCCCGCCGTACGGCTCGAGTGGTCGATTGCGTCCGGAGCTTCGTCCTATGTCATCAAGAGGAACGGTGTCGCCTTGCCGGGCGAGCACACATTCGCTCCGGGTGTGTTTATCGACGCGGGCGTCACTGCCGGGCAGCCGTACACCTACACAGTCGTGGCAACGAACGCCAACGGAGAAACGAGCGAATCGACCGGGACGATCACGCCCTCGGCCGCCGATTGCCCGCCCGGCGGATTCAGCATGTTCGCATCCACCGGCTGCAACCCGCCGGTGACGCTGGCTTGGTCCGCCTCATCGAGCGTGCTGAACTACCTGATCTTTCGCGAGCAGGTGCTCATTGGCGCCGTCGGCTCGAGCACCTTCACGTATGCCGACAGCACCGCGATCGCCGGCGCCTCGTACAGTTACTTCGTCCGCGCGTCCGGCACCGGCGGAGTAACTGACTCGAACGTCGCCGATGTGACCATCGATCGGAACGTCTGCAGCGCGCCGGCGCCGAATCTGACCGCGATCGGCATCAAGCCGTCCGCATCCGGCGGGCGCGCCGGCGACACGATTTCTGTCACTGTCGAACTGGCGAATGTCGGTAACGCCGCGGCGATGCCGAGCACGGCGCGGATTCGATTCGGCCGAGGACCTTCGATGTCGGCGTCGGATCCGGTGCTCGCTACGATGGTGCTGCCGGTCATCGCCTCAGGCGCGGAAATGCAACGCGTCATGAGCGTGAAGCTTCCCGCCGTCGCCGCGGGAACGTACTACCTCTTCTTGTCACTCGACGAGGAGCACGCCGCTGGTGAGTCGAACGCCGGCGACAACATGAAGGCCAGCGCGGCATTCATCCTCGGCGAGATGATTCCTCCCAAACACCGCGCCGCGGGGCACTGAAGCGCGCGGGCCGGGTGCGTTGTTCGCGCGTGCTAATCTTCGCCGCATGTGGCAATACACCCCTCGCGTTGCAGTCGTTCGCGGACTTCGCACGCCGTTCGCGAAATCGGGCACGCATTACGCGCACCTTTCCGCGCTCGACCTCGGCAAGCTCGTTGTCGCGGAGCTCGTTCAACGCTCAGGCGTCGATCCGAACTCGATTCAGGAAGTCGTCTTCGGCAATGTCATCCCCTCGGTCAAAGCGCCGAACATCGCTCGTGAGATCGTCCTCGGCACCGGACTTCCGCGCAAGATCCCCGCCTTCACGGTCGGCGAAGCGTGTGCATCTTCGAACCAGGCCATCACCTCGGCAGCGGACATGATTTTCCGCGGCTATGCGGACGTCGTCGTCGCCGGTGGAAGCGAGTCGCTGTCCGATATCCCGATTCTCTTCTCGAAGAATTTCGCCGAGGCGCTGGTGGGGGCGAGCAAACAAAAGAGCCTGGGCGGGAAGCTCGGATCGTTCAGCAAAATCCGTCCGAAGGATCTCGCGCCGGACGCGCCCGCGATCGCCGAATCGACGACCGGCCTGACGATGGGCGAGTCGGCCGAGAAGATGGCGAAAGAGAACGGCATCACGCGCGAGGCGCAGGACGCGTTCGCGCTGCAGAGCCATCACCGCGCCGCCGAGGCCACGGCGAGCGGGCGGTTCAAAGAGGAAGTGATGACCGTGGTCGTGCCGCCGGGCTACGACAACGTCGTCGAAACCGACAATCTCATTCGCGGCGATTCGACCGCCGAGGCGATGGCGAAATTGCGGCCGGTCTTCGATCGGAAGTTCGGCACGATCACGGCGGCGAACGCGTCGCCGCTGACCGACGGCGCCGCGGCGGTTTTGCTGATGTCCGAGGACAAAGCGAAGGAGCTGGGCATCAAGCCGATCGGCTTCATCAAGAGCTACGCGTACGCGGCCACCGATCCATTCGACCAACTGCTGCAAGGTCCAGTCTTCGCGCTGCCGGTCGCGCTCGACCGCGCCAAGATTTCGCTGAAAGACATCGGCGTGATCGAGATGCACGAAGCCTTCGCCGCGCAAGTGCTGTCGAACATCCAGTGGATCGGCTCCAAGAAAATCGCGAAAGAAAAACTCGGACGCAGCGAAGCAGTCGGCGAAATCGATCCAACCGCGATCAACCGCACCGGCGGCTCGATCGCCCTCGGACATCCGTTCGGAGCCACCGGCGCCCGCATCGTCACCACTGTCTGCAACGAGCTCCAGCGCACCGGACAGCAATACGGGCTGGT
>DASYJY010000152.1:0-7956 GCA_035995985.1 Thermoanaerobaculia bacterium
GGCTGTTTCTGGCCTCCGAGGTCATGTTGTTCGGGGCGCTGTTCTCGTCGCTGATTCTGTTGCGGACCGGCGCCGATTCCTGGCCGCGCGGATACGAGTTTCTGAACGTCAAGCTGGCCACGTTCAATACATTCATTCTCATTCTTTCGAGCGTGACCGTGGTCATGGCCTGGTCGCACCTGCGGCTCGGCAATCTGAAGAAGGGTCGCATCTATATTTCCGCGACCGTGTTTTGCGCGCTGGTCTTCCTTACAGCCAAGGGATTCGAGTACGCGCACGAGTTCCAGGAAAATCGCTTCCCGAAGACGAACAACTTCCTGGCAATCTACTTCACGATGACCGGCCTGCACGGCCTGCACATCCTCGGCGGCGTCGTCGTATTTCTCTATTTCATCGGGCCGGGCGCGAAGATGTGGGCCAAAGAGCCTGAGCGCTACACGAACCGGATCGAGATCGTCGGCCTTTACTGGCATTTCGTCGATCTCGTCTGGATTTTCCTTTTCCCGATTCTGTACCTCATGTAGAAGGAGCACCACGTGACCGATCCTGCAGCCGCGGTGGAGCCCGGCGTCGACATCCACGAACACGGGGGCATTGGCGATCCCAATGCGCATCACCACAGCCCGGAACAAATCCGCAAGGAGATGAAGGTCTATCTGGCCGTTTTCATCGGTCTCGCGGTTCTGACGGCCATCACCGTCGGCGCGTGCTATGGACTGAATCTTCCCGTTCACCAGGCCATCATCGTGGCGCTGATCATCGCCTCGATCAAAGGGTTCCTTGTCGCAGGCTTCTTCATGCATCTGCTGTCGGAGAAGAAGGTCATCTACGGCATCCTGATTCTCACTGTGATCTTTTTCATTTTCCTGATGCTGCTGCCGGTCAGTCACCACGCCAACCCATTCGGATCGTAAATGTCCCTGCGTGTCTTTCACGTCGTCTTCATTACAGTGTCAGTGGCGCTGATGCTGTACCTGACCGTGTGGGGCGTGCGCGATTTCATGGCCGCGCGGAGCTCGCTCGGGATTTCGATGATCATCTTCGGCGTGGCCGGAGGGGCTTCACTGGTCTGGTACGGAGTGCGCGTTTTTCACAAGCTGAAGGAATTGCCATGACGCGCAAGACTCAGCTCGTCGTGATCGCGGTCTGCATGTTGCTGGTGCCGTCGGTCCTGTCGGCGTGTCCGGTCTGCTATGGTGCGCCGAATTCGCCGATGACGAAGAGCTCCAACAACGCCATCATGTTTCTGCTCGGAGTCGTCGGCTTCGTGCAGGTTGGTTTCATTGCATTGTTCTGGAGCTTCTGGCGACGGGCGAAAGAGATGCGTCGTCTCCGGGAGTCGTTTCAAGTCCTGGACGGGGGAGCGGCGCAGTAGCGCCGGGAAGGTAGCGTCAATGGAAAAATTTCTCGCTCAGTTCATGCCTGTCGATGCCTCGGAACATGGTCCCTACCTGGACCGCCTGAGCGCAAACGTGCATTGGCTGATGCTGCTGCTGTTCGTCGGTTGGGGCTTGTACTTCATTTATGCATTGTGGCGATTCAACGCCAAACGGAATCCGAAAGCCGACTACCACGGCGTGAGGAGCCACTTTTCAAGCTACACCGAGGCCGGCGTTGCCGTCATCGAGGTAATTCTTCTGGTCGGGTTTTCCATTCCGATGTGGTACCGCTGGACGCACGTGCCTCCGCCGTCGTCGAACCCGCTGGAGATGCGCATTGTGGCGGAGCAGTTCGCGTGGAACGTTCAGTATCCCGGACCAGACGGCGTTTTCGGAAAACGCGACATCAAACTGGTCAGCTCTTCCAATCCTCTGGGACTCGATCTCAAGGATCCGAACGCGAAGGACGACATTGTGACGCTCAATGACCTCCATCTCGAGGTTAATCGGCCTGTGATCATTCACGTCAGCTCTAAGGACGTCATTCACAGTTTCAAACTCCCTGTGATGCGCGTCGAGACGGATGCAATTCCGGGAATGGAGATCGCCATTCATTTCACGCCTGTAATGACGAACGAAACGAAGGAAGAGCGCGACAAGTGGGAAATCGCCTGCGCGCAGCTGTGCGGCCTCGGGCATTACCGCATGCGCGGCCAGATGTTCGTTCACACAAAAGAGAACTTCAAGAAGTGGCTGGCGGCCGCGCCGCCTGCGCAGACCAGCATCGGCTCGTAGTCAATGAAAACTTCCCTCGAGGCTGCGCCCGCGGCATTGCGGTACTCGGATGTGACGCCGGTTTGGTTGCGCCGCTATACGAAGTTGGTAGCCGGCTCGACGCTCTTCCTGATTTTCGCCGGTGCGATGGTGACCTCCACCGGCTCTGGTCTGGCCGTTCCGGACTGGCCGCTGTCGTACGGAATGCTGATGCCGCCGATGATCGGCGGGATCTTTTACGAGCACGGTCACCGAATGATCGCCGCGACGGTTGGATTGCTGACGGTGATCCAGGCGATCTGGCTGCAACTGCGGGAGCCGAAGCGGTTCACGCGCATCCTCGGCTGGTGCTCGGTTGGCGCAGTGATCGCGCAGGGCGTGCTCGGCGGCGTGACGGTTCTCCTGCTTCTGCCGCACTCGGTTTCCATCGCTCACGCAGGCCTGGCCGAAATCTTTTTCTGCTTGAACGCCTCCATCGCCTTCTTCACATCGAACTGGTTCCGGACGTCGCGGGCGATGGTGAAAGGCGACGCTCCGATCGGATTGACGACGCTGCTCGTTCTCGTCGCGTACGTCCAAATCCTCATCGGCGCGACGATGCGTCACCTTGGCGCTGGACTGGCAATTCCCGACTTCCCGCTGTCGTTTGGCCGTCTCGTGCCGCACTTCGCTAACCTCGAAATCGCCGTCAACTTCGCGCACCGCGCCGGCGGTATGTGCGTCGGCGTACTCGTCATCTACTTGGCCATTCGCTTGCGGCGCTTCGAATGGCTGCATCCGCTGCGGCAGCTCTCGAACCTCCTCGTCACAGTCGTGCTGATTCAGATCGCGCTCGGTGGATACGTGGTCTGGAGCGGCAAACAGCCGGTGATCACGAGCGTTCATGTGATGACAGGCGCGGCCACCCTTGGTCTGTCGCTCATCACCGCGCTGACGGCGCGGACGATCGGCTGGCGCACGAGCCGGCAGCGAGCTGGAGCACTTCTCGCAACCGAGGTTGTGGCATGAGCGACGTGTTGGTGCTGGAGCGGCCGGCGGGATTCGGCAGCGTCACGCGCGACTACCTCGCGTTGTCGAAGTCGCGCATCGTGATGATGGTGCTGATTACGACCGCTGCCGGCTATTTTTTCGGCGCGCGAAACATCGATTGGATGTTGCTCCTGAACACGCTGCTCGGTACTGCGCTCGTCGCGGCCGGAACGAACGCGCTCAATCAATACATCGAGCGCGAGTACGACGCGAAGATGCGCAGGACGCGGTTCCGTCCGTTGCCTGATGGCCGCATCACGCCGCGCGCGGCGCTCGTCTTCTCCGTCGCGATCTCGATTCTTGGAACGATCTATCTCGGACTCGCGGTGAACTGGCTGACCGCGGCTCTCGGCGCGTTCACGCTGATCACCTACATCTTCATCTACACGCCGTTGAAACGCGTGTCGACGATCTGCACGCTCATCGGCGCGATCCCGGGCGCGATTCCGCCGCTGATGGGATGGACCGCGGCGACCGGCGTCCTCGGTGCCGGCGGCTGGATCATTTTCGCGATCCTCTTTTTCTGGCAGCTTCCGCACTTCATGGCCATCAGTTGGATGTATCGCGATGATTACGCCCGCGGCGGCTTCGCGATGCTGGCCGTGCGCGACGACGACGGCGTTGCTACGGCTGGTCATGCCGTGTTCTACAGCTTCGCTCTTCTCATCGTCAGCGCGCTTCCGTCGTTTTTCGGCTTTGCGACATACGTTTATCTGGCCGGGGCGATCATCGCCGGCGCCGCGCTCACCTTCGCCAGTTTCGCCTTTCTCGCCTCGCGGACGCCGATGCGCGCGCGGCGGCTTTTCATGGCGTCGAACATTTACCTGATCGTCATGATGGCGTTGCTAGTTTTCGCGTAGCCGCGCGGTACATTTCGGCGCCGCAAATGGGCCTGTTTGTCGCATTGACTTGCCGAAACACCGGAACCTATACTCCGGCAACTTTTCCCCCGGCGCGCTGCTGTTGCCCGTCCACCGCTGCCCACCCGATCAGGAGGCTCCGATGCCGTTCGAGGAAGTAAAAAAAGTCTGGATGAACGGGCGCCTCGTCGATTTTGCCGACGCGAAGATTCACGTCTTTACGCACGCCCTCCACTACGGCTCAGGCCTTTTCGAAGGCATCCGCTGCTACGACACGCGCAACCAGGGGCCGGCCATCTTCAGGCTGGACGACCACATCCGCCGCCTGTTCGACAGTTGCCGCATTTACCGGATGGAGATTCCGTACACGCCGGACGAATTCAAGAAGGTCTGCATCGACGTCGTGTCCGCGAATGATTTCGACGACTGCTACCTCCGTCCCGTCGTCTACCGCGGTTTTCACTCCCTCGGCGTTTTCCCGGCGGCCTGTCCGGTCGACGTCGTCGTCGGCGCGTGGCACTGGGGGAAGTACCTCGGCCCCGAGGCCATCGAGCAGGGAGTCGATGTGCGCGTCTCGTCGTGGAACCGCATGGCGCCGAACACCTTCCCCGCGCTGGCGAAAGCAACCGGCAACTACATGAACTCGATCCTGATCCGCCAGGAAGCGGCGGCCGACGGATACGCGGAAGGAATCGCGCTCGACGTCAACGGATACGTGAGCGAAGGTTCCGGCGAGAACGTCTTCATCGTCCGGGACGGCAAGATCATGACGCCGCCGCTTGGCGCGTCGATTCTGGCAGGCATCACGCGAGCGAGCGTCGTCACGATCGCGCGCGAGCTCGGTTTCGAAGTCGTCGAATCACTGATTCCGCGTGAGTTGCTGTACGTCGCCGACGAAGTCTTCTTCACCGGCACGGCCGCCGAGGTCACGCCGATCCGCAGCATCGACCGTGTGCCGGTCGGCAACGGGCGCCGTGGACCGATCACGGAGCGTATCCAGAAAGAGTTCTTCGACTACATCGCCGGCGTCATCCCCGACCGCTACCACTGGTTCACGCCGGTCTACGCCGAGCGGCACGAAACGGTACGCAAGCCTGCCCTCGTCGCCGGATAAGCCACCATCCTCACTTATAGCCGCGGGTACTCAGCGATGTGAAGCCGTGCGCGCCGGCGATGATGTGATCGATGAGATGCATGTCGACCAGGCGCAGCGACCTGTCCATCTTCCTCGTGAAACGGAGGTCTTCCTCGGACGGCGATGGATCGCCCGACGGATGGTTGTGGTACAGCACGACGCCGCTGGCGTTTGCGTCGAGCGCGAATCGGATGACTTCGCGCGTGGAGACGAATGCCTTTGACGCGGTGCCGACGTAGATTTCGCGTTCGCGGAGGACGCGGCTGCGTGAATCGAGGAAAAGCGCGCCGAGGTGCTCCTGCGTCATCGTTCTGCTCCGCGCGATGAAGCCGCGGCTGAAGGTGTTCACGTCGAAGTGTGGCGGATCGCCGGGCTTGTCCTTGGCGAGGCGGCGCGCGATCTCGAATGCGGCGATGATCCGCGTCGCTTTCGCGATGCCCATGCCCGCTCGTTTCGCGAGATGCTCGGCGTCGCATTGCGCGAGAGCGGAGAAGCCCTCGCGCAGCAGGTCGCGAGCGAGCTCGATGGCATTCTTGCCTTGCATGCCGGAGCCGAGCAGGACCGCCAGCAGCTCGGCGTCCGAAAGGCTCTTTGCTCCGTGCGTGAGCATCCGTTCGCGGGGACGCTCGTCCATCGGCATGTCGGCGATCAATTCGTGCATGCCGCGAGCTTAGACGGAGTGACTCGTATCCGCGTCAAACTCTACCGGGTGGGGAAAATCGGCAGCCGAAAGCACAGAATCGTGTGCAATCGGCTACCGGATGTAGAGCTACGTATTCGGGACGTTCTGCTCGTTGATCTGGATGAACGCGTCTTTGCGTAGGCGGTCGATGTACGCCTTGTAGTCGCGCTGCCAGGTGTCGTCGCTCGCATCCTTGCGCAGGCGATCCTTGACGGATTCGAAGGCCGGCACTTCGGACGGCAGGCGGCTCTCCACCTTGAGAATGTGCCAGCCGGATTTCGTTTCGATCGGCCCGAGAACCGTGCCGGCCGTGGCGTTGAAGACGGCTTTGTCGAGATCAGGGAGCAGCTCACCGCGGGCGACTTCGCCGAGGTCGCCGCCTTTGGCTTTGGTGCCGGAGTCGGAGGAGGTGGTCGCGAGTTTCGCGAAATCGCCGGTGCGGCCTTCAGCAGCCAACGCGTTCGCGCGCTCATGCGCGGCCTCGATCTTCGACGCGTCCTGCGGTTTGACCACGATGATTTCGCGAAGGCGGGCGCGCTCGGGAAGGCGATAGCGTTCCTTCTCGCGCTCGTAGCGTTCTTTCAACTCTTTGTCGGTCAGCTCATCGCGCTGCCGCAGCTCGCGGCCGAAAACCTTGTTCATCAGCAGCGTGTCGTGGAGGCGGGCCTCCATGTCGGCGCGAGTCATCCCCGACTTGCGCAGCGACTCGTCGAAGTCCGCGTCCGTCTTGATCCCGTACTGGTCTTTGAGGCGCGACATCGCGTCCTTCAGCTCGTCGGCGGCAACGGAGAGGCCGAGCCGGTCGGCGCGATCTTTGATGAGGAGCTCGGCGATGAGATCGGTGGAAAGGCTCTTCCGCAGCTCCTCTTTCTTCGACGTCGCATCGGCGGGCGACGGGGAGGTCTGATCGATCTCGGCGAAGCCGTCGCGGAGGCGGCGCGCGTACTGCGTGCGGGTGATGACGCGGTCGCCGACGCGGATGACGATCGCTTCGATGAGTTGGGCGGCCGTGAGGGTGGCGGCGCCGGCGGTGAGGACGAGGGCGAGAATCGTTTTCTTCATGCGTTTTTTCTTTGACGTGGAAGTAGTGACTGCGGTTGCTTTCGGACCGAGAACGGTGCGGCGCAGGAGATTTATTCGTTTTCGGATTTCGGGAAGCCGCCCGTGTACTTGAACGGCAGGCGCTTGGTGAGGACGGACACCTGCAGCTCGGAGCGCGCCTTTCCGACGAGCTGAGCCATCCGCTCACGGATCGCATCGTCTTTGAGCCGCTCGCGGATCACCGGCGCGGCGGTCGGCAGGTCGATGACGCCGGGCGGACGCCGGTCCTCGACTTTAAAAATGTGGAAGCTGGCGTCGGTGCGGATGATGCCGCTGACGTTGCCGGGCTTGAGCGCGAAGATTTCGTCCTCGAACATTTTGGGCAGCTCGCCGCGGCTGACGTAGCCGATCTCGCCGCCCTTCTTGGCGTTCGGCGCGAGCGAGTACTGGCTCGACAATTCTTCGAACGATGTCCCTGCCTTCAGCTTCGCCGCGATGTCGTTGGCCACCGCTTCGTCGTGCACGAGAATCTGTTTGACGTGCAGCTCCTCGCCGCTGCGGAACTCGGTGGGATGCTGATCGTAATAGGCGCGGATGTCGGCGTCGGACGGCGCAGGGACGTTTTCGGATTGATCGCCGATCAGTTTCTGGCGCCGCATCTCGTCGCGTTTCTCGATGACAGTGACGCCGGCATCGTTGCGGACGGCGGACGCGATCTGCTCCGCCGGAATCTCAACGCCATGCGTGGCGGCGTACTCGGACAGGATCACTTCCTCGAGGTACTGATCGGCCATCGCGCTTGCGACTTCGGGACCGAGCTGCGCCAGGTCGGTGCCGGTGTTGCGATCGAGGTAGCGCTTGAAATCGCCGAGCGTGACCATGCGCTCGCCGACGCGCGCGACGACGTCCGGCGGGACCGACGGTTTTCGATGGCAGGCGGCGGCCGCGATCAATACGGCTGCGAGGGCGAGGGCGGGGCGGCGCACGGGGCGCGCGAAGTGTAGCCGATTGGTGCTTGCGCCGCACTCGGCATCGACACAGAATTGCGCCCTACTG
>DASYJY010000153.1:0-33325 GCA_035995985.1 Thermoanaerobaculia bacterium
CCTGAAAGCGGCGGAGAACCTCGATCCGAGCCATCAGCGCGTGCGCAATGCCATCAAAGGCGCCGAGTCAGCCATCCTGTCCGATCTGCGCGGCCAGGGATTGCACGACTCGAAGGTGCCGCGCGTCGCAAAAGCGTTGGAAGAAATCACGCAAATGAATTTCACGCCGAACGAGGGCTTCATGCTCTCGCGCATCAACGGCCAGTGGGACCTCGGATCGCTCATCAAGATCTCACCGATCCGCGAGCCGGACGCGATGTTGATCTTCTACAAGCTCTGGCGTGACGGCATCATCGCGCTGGAGTGATTCCATCCGCGGCACGACACTTGCTGAATTGCGTCGCCGTGAGCGAGTTATTTGACGAGGTCCTGGAGCGCACGATCGACGAAGCCGATCACGACGCCCGCCAGCGCATGGAAGCCGAGGCGGATATGGCGAACGTGCTCCAGTGGATCTCGCGCCTCCAGCACACCGACCCCGCCGATCCGATCACGCTCGCTTCCGCCTGGATGAACGCGTAGCGCCGGCCGAATCAACCACGAAAACGATTCACCACGAATCGCTCGCGCCGCCGCCTCCGGAATCGCCGCCGCCGCCGTCGAAACTCGAATCCGAGGATGAGGAGTCGGAAAACGAATCGGACGAGGACAACGACGACCACGACGATGAATCGCCGGACGCAATCGGCATCACGGCGGGCGTCCCTCTGGTCCCGCGGCGCCGGCTTGCGATCACGATGATGACGACGATGACGACGATGAAACCGAACGCGATCAGCGCCACGATGGCGATCGGAAGCCCCGTGACCTTCCTCTCCTTCGCCTCATGCGCCGTCTGTCCGGTTCCTTTCAAACCTTCGCCGCGAGCCACCGCGAGCATCGCATCGGCGCCCTGCTCCACCGCGCCGTTGTAGTCGGCGGCTTTCAGCCGCGGCTTGATGATCGTGCTCGTGATCTCTTTCGACTTCGCGTCGGTCAGCACGCCCTCGAGGCCGTAGCCGACTTCGATGCGCATCTTGCGGTCGCCGGTGAATAGGAAGAGCACGGCTCCGTTGTCTTTGCCCTTCTGGCCAACGCCCCATTGGTGCATCGCGTCGTTCGCGAACTGTTCGATCGTTGAATCCGTCGGCAGGCTGCGATCGACGTAGACCAGGATCTGATTCGACGTATCGCGCTCGAATTGCGCCAGCTTCTCGTTCAACGCATGGACGCGCGCCGCGTCGAGCACTCCGGCCTTGTCGGTGACGTACGTGGCCGGCTTCGGCGGCACCGTGATCGTGGCGACCAGCGCGAGGACGAATGCCAGCATCACTTCCACTCGTCGATCAGGTTCATGAACTCGCCGAACAGATGGAATGAGTCATGCGGCCCCGGCGCGGCCTCGGGGTGATATTGCACGGCCAGCACCGGCTCGCTCTTGTGCCGGAAACCTTCCAGCGTCTGGTCGTTGAGATTGATGTGCGTGTGCTCGATGTCGTTCGCGTTCAGCGAATCGGGATCGACTGCGAAACCGTGATTCTGCGCGGTGATTTCGACGCGGCCCGTGCGCAGATCCTTGACCGGATGATTGCCGCCGCGATGTCCGAACTTGAGCTTGTACGTTCGCCCGCCGAGCGCCAGACCGAGGAGTTGGTGGCCGAGGCAGATGCCGAAGATCGGGATCTTGCCGATGAGGTGGCGGATGTTCTCCTGCGCATACGTCACCGGCTCGGGATCGCCTGGTCCATTCGAAAGCATCACGCCGTCGAAATGCTGCGCGAGGATCTCATCCGCGTGCGTGGTGGCGGGATAGACGGTGACATCGCAACCTTCCTGCGAAAGATGGCGAAGGATGTCGCGCTTGACGCCGAAGTCATAGAGCGCGATGCGCTTCGTCGGCTTGGCCGGCGGCTCATCGAATGTGTAGGGACGAAGCGCGGTCACGCGCTGCACGAGATCGAGTCCGCTCATCGACGGCGCGCGGCGGATTTCGTCGACGACCGATTCCACGCTGCGGTCGCTCTCGCTGGTGATCATGCCGCGCATCGCGCCGAGGTTGCGGATGTGGCGTGTCAGCGCGCGGGTGTCGATGCCCTGGATCGCGGAGATGCCGTTGCGCGCGAAGTAATCGGCCAGCGGCATCTCCGACAGCGCGTTCGACGGCTCGGCGATGGCGTCGCGGACGACGAATCCCGCCACCTGCGCCTGCTCGTTCTGCGCGACCGCCGCCTCGATCCCGTAGTTTCCGATGTGCGGATACGTCATCACCACGATCTGAAATCGATACGAAGGATCGGTGGCGATCTCCTGATATCCGGTCAGCGACGTATTGAAAACGACCTCGCCGATGGAGTTGGCCGTGGCACCAAACGCCTCGCCGTCGTACACGGTTCCATCTTCGAGAATGAGGCGCGCGGGCATTTGCGCCGCGGATTATACGGGCGCCATGTCCCACATCACTCGTGCCGCAGCGCTTCGACAGGATTCAATCGCGCCGCGCGCAGCGAGGGAAGGATCGTCGCGCCGAACGAAACCGCCAGCGAGAACGCCGCGATGATCGTCAGATCGATCGGTCGCGTCACGAAAGGGATCGACGACACGAAGTAGACCTGCGCGATCTCCGGCGGGAACGACACCAGGTGATAGCGCGTGATCACCCAGCAGATCACCACGCCGAGGAGCATGCCCGTGGCCGTGCCGAGAAGGCCGACCATCGTTCCGTACCAGACGAAGATGCGACTGACCGTCCGTGACTCCGCGCCCATCGACGACAGGATCCCGATCTCCTTCCGCTTCTCGTGCACGGTCATGATCAGCGTCGAGACGATGTTGAAGGTCGACACGAAAACGATCAGGCCGATGACGATAAACAGCACCAGCTGCTGGATCTTCAGCATCGAAAAGAGCTGGCGGTTCATGTCGCGCCAGTCGCTAACGGCGTAACGGTGCTGCGTGCGCGCGTCGATTTCGCGCGAAACGGCGTCGAGGTCCGCGCCAGGAACGAGCTTCACCTCGAGCAGGTTCGCCGCGCCCGGCGCGTTCAGCAGCGACTCCGCTTCATGCAGATCGATGAAGAGCCAGCGTGCATCGAATTCGTAAAAGCCGGTGTCGAACACGTTCGTCACGACGAATGACGCGCTACGCGGCAGGAAGCTGCCGTTGTCCTCGACCGGCACCGTGATGCTGATCGACTGCCCCGCCGTCACGCCGAGCTTCATGGCGAGATAGCGTCCGACGGCGACGCCGCGCTCCCCTTCCTTTGTATTGAACGCGCGCCGCGGCCCAACAATCTTCGCCAGCATCTGCGACTCCGCCGCTCGCGACGGCTCGATGCCCTTGAGCATCGTCTCGGTGCCGGTCGAGCTCCGCTCCGTCGTCACGAGCGCGCTCTTGAACAACACCGGCGCAGCCTCGGCCACCCCCGGCGTTTGGCGAACGGCGGCGACGAGCCGCTCCGTGTCTTCGATCGGTCCGCCGACGGAGTAGACGAAGACCTCCGCATTGCCGCCGAGAAGTTTTCGCTGCAGGTCGCCGCGATAGCCGGTCATGAGCGCCATCGAAATCACCAGCGCCATCACGCCGATCACCAATCCGAGCACGGACACGAAGCCAACCGCGGATACCAGCCGGTCGGTTGGACGCCGCAAGTACCGCCACGCGATCTGCCGGGAGAGGTTCATTCGCGCGTAGTGTAGTGGCTCGCCACGAACTGTCATCCTGAGCCGCCGGAGGCGCTGGAGCGCGAAGCGCGCAACGCCGGAGGACGGTCGAAGGACCCCCAACGCGCTAACCCGGCGCGGGGGCGGTTTTTCACGAGGCGAGCACGTAGGGGCTCCTTCGACCGTCCTCCGCCGGTCGCGCGTTGCGCTCCTCGGCTCCGGCGGCTCAGGATGACAGCAAGCACCGATCTTGCTCTTCACCACTCCGTGAAACTCAAAGCGATCATCTTCGACGTCGATGGAACTCTCGTCGACTCCAACGACATTCACGCCCGCTGCTGGATCGAGGCGTTCGAACATTTCGGAAAGCACTTCGAGTGGGATGTCATCCGCCATCAGATCGGCAAAGGCGGCGATCTGCTCGTTCCCGATCTGCTCAATGCGCGTGAGATGCGCAAGTTCGGCGAGAAGCTGAAGGAGTATCGGACCAGACTTTACAAGGACAAATACCTGAGGGACGTGAAGCCGTTTCCGCGGGTGCGCCAGCTGTTCGAGACGCTGCACGAACGCGGCATCAAGCTCGCGCTCGGATCGTCTTCGAACGAGGATGAGGTGCAGTACCATACGGCGCTTCTCGGCGTCGGCGACCTTGTGGAAGGCTCGACGTCGAAGCACGATGCAGAGCTTTCCAAGCCGTCGCCGGAGATTTTTCAGGCAGCGCTCGAAAAGCTGGGCACCGAGGCAGACAACACGCTCACCGTCGGCGACACGCCCTACGACATTCTCGCTTCGCATCGCGCCTCGCTGGCGATCGCGGCGGTCCTGTCGGGCGGTTTCGAACGCGGGCTGTTGACGAAGGCGGAGTTTCTCTTCGACGATGTCGGGGAGCTGGTGAGAGAGATCGATCGCGTCAATGAGTACTTCGACAACGAATGAGCCGGCGTTGACCGCTCCCCCGTCCGTCCATAGCCGCGCGATCATCGTCGATGGCCACTGCGACACGCCCTATCGCCTGATCCGTCACAACCTTCACCTCGGCGAGCACGATCCCGAGGCGCAACTCGATCTGAAGTCATTGCGCGAGAGCGGCATCACCGCATCGTTCTTCGCTTCGTACGTGCCGCCGTTCTACGCCGGCCGCGGAGCTGCGCGGTTCGCGTATCGCCTCATCGATCTGATTCACGACGAGGTGAGGCGCAATCCGGACCTGCTCACGTTCTGCATCGACTCGGCCGGAATTCGTCAGGCCAAAGCCGGCGGCAAAGTCGCGATCATGATCGGCGTCGAAGGCGGACACGCCATCGAAGACTCGCTCTCGATCCTGCGCGATTTCTACTCTCTCGGTGCGCGCTACCTCACGCTCACACACGTGAACACGAACAACTGGTGCGACTCCTCGGGCGACGCAGGACGCCACAACGGCCTCACCGATTTCGGACGCGACGTCGTCCGCACGATGAACGACCTCGGCATGATCGTCGACATCTCGCACGTCTCCGATGCGGCCTACTACGCGGTCCTCGAAACGACGCGTGTGCCCGTCGTGGCCACGCATTCGTCCTGCCGCGCGCTCTGCCGCCATCCGCGCAACATGACCGACGCGATGCTGCGCGATCTGGCGAAGAACGGCGGCGTCTGCATGATCAACTTCTTCTCGGCCTTCCTGAACGATCGCGTGGCCGAGGTCATCATCAATTCGCAGAAGCGCGTGAAGAGCGAATCGGCGGGCGGCACCGAGGAGATGCCGAACGACGCCACCGACTGGGATCTCTACCTCGAATGGTTCAACACCCTCGGCTGCCCGCAAGCGACGCTCGATGACGCGGCGGATCATGTGATTCACGCGGCCGAGGTTGCAGGCATCGATCACGTCGGCATCGGCAGCGACTTCGATGGCGTTCCGGCGCTGCCGAACGGATTGCAGACAGCGTCAGGGCTGCCGTTGCTGACGGCGCGGCTGCTGGAGCGCGGGATGTCCGAGGGGGATGTCGAGAAGGTGCTCGGCGGGAACTTTTTGCGGGTGTTTGGGGAGATTGAATCGGGACGGAGATCCTGACGATCCGCTTCGCGGGTCGCAGGATAGAATCGAAAAATATGGCCAACGACGTACAACAACTTCGCGATCTGGCGCGGGCGTTCTGGACCGGTCAGTCGATCGCGTGCCCGAAACACATCGGCGCGACGATGACCGGCAGCTTCGCGCAGACCACATTCGCCGATCACATCGTCCTGACCTGCCAGCGCGGCAAAGAGACGATCACCATTCCGCAGCGGCCGCGGCAGATGGAGTTTCATCGGCAGCAGGTCGAGGGGTTCCTCGAAAACATCGAGCGCGGCGACGCCAACCTCTGCTATCGCTGCCAGTCGGAGCTGGTGATCGAGTCATCCGCGAATCCCGACACGGGCCTCGCGGAGTACTCCTTCACGTGCGTGCGCTGCCTGTCGTACGGAACGTGGAACGGCCGGACTGCCGAGCTCGCCGGCGTCAATAAATAAAAATTATTTCTGCGCAGGGTAGGGATCGGCGCCTTTCCGTCACTCCTAGAGTAGGAGATTTTTTGTGCAGGCGATGGCTGTGGAAACCTACGACTGGATCGATACGACGAATCTTTCTGCCCTGGTAGCGAACTTCGCGCGCGTTCACATGCTCCTGTCGATGTTCGACGGAGAGCCGCAAAAGTGGATCGAGTTTCTGGAATGGAACGGCACGGACGAGGAGCGCCGCCGCGACCTTCCGTTCGCGGAAGACCTCAAGCGCCGCATCGCGGAAGACCCGGAGTATCTGGACCGGCTGCGGCACCTGGTGCGCGACTTCTCGACGCTGGTGTAGGCCGTAGCGCGTTCATGGTCGGAGCGCTGGCGTCCTCGCCGGCTGGCCCGGCGGCGTCTCGCCGCCGACCCGCCAAACCCTCCGCATTTCGCTAGTAACCAGACGCCGGCACGAGCCTCCCATTCGGCGGCGGGGACGCCGCCGGGCCAGCCGGCGAGACGCCATCGCTCCGTTCGCGCGCTACGCTACTTCGCGATTTCGCCCACGATCGCGTCGATCGCTTTCAGCGCGTCGGATGACTCGCCGGCGTTGTGATTGATGATGATCGAGAAGTAGCGGTGCGCGCCGTTCGGCATGTTGATGATGCCGCTGAGGGCGTTGACTCCGCTGATGCTGCCGGTCTTCCCGCGCAATCGATCGGCGAACGGCAGCAGGCGGCGTCGCAGCGTTCCTTCGTCGCCGGGGCGCGCGAGCATCATCCACCAGACCGCGCGGCGCGACGGCTCGTTCATCCAGCGCAGGAGCGTCACGATCGCGCGCGGTGTGACGAGATCGTCCGGCGAAAGTCCGCATCCGTCGACGAAGCGGAAGTCGCTGTTCGGTACACCTACCTCGGTCGTGAGAAACCGCCGCTCGATGTCTTCCGACGCTTCGTACGACGCCGGCTGCGCAGATAGCCTTTTGAAGAGCATCTCCGCATACAAGTTCTGACTCGGCTTGAGAACGACGGAAAGCAATTGCCACAGCGGCGGCGATTCGATGGTCGCGATTCGTTCCTGCCAATTTCGCGGCATCGCATTCACCGACGTCTTGCCAGTGACCCGGATCCCTGCATGTTGCAACGCATCGCGCAGAGCCTGTGCGGCGTAGAGCGCGGGATCGGCGATGCCGGCGAGCGTTTGAAAATGCTCGGGCATGCTGCCGATTATTGCAATCGCGTTCGCGGCATCGGAGCGGACATTCGGCTCCCCTCTTCCACACGCGACATTCGCCATTGCCGGTACGAACGATGGATCGGTGACGACCACCGGGGTCGCGCAGTGGTCCGCGACGATGCCGACGACGTTCTCGTTGTAGGCGAGAGCGTCGGTCGGAACGGCGTAGTCGCTGCCGAGGTTGCCGACTTTCCAGGTGGAAGGGATGGTGACGCGGTCGAAGAGTGAGACATCCGCGATCACATCCCTGACCTCGGCGATTCTTTTTTGCTGCAGTGCCGCAACGAACGGCGCAAAGATGGCGTCGCGATCGAAGGCCCAGCGTCCGCCGAGGGATGGATCGCCGCCGCCGCGGATGATGAGATCGTCGCCGTCGCGCCAGAGCTCCGTCGCAATCTGGCCGTCCAGCCCTTCGCATGATGCGACCGTGGCGGCGGCAAATAGTTTTCGGTTCGACGCCGGAACCAGCAACGTCGTTTCGTGGCGCGCGTAGATCGTGCGGCCGGTGTCGTCGACGACGTCGATTCCCCAGATCGCGCCGGTGAGTTGCGGCCTCGCCGTGATCGCCTTGACGCGCTGCGCCAGCGATTGCGTACGCGCGGTCGCGCAGGCGGCGAATAGAATCGCGAACAGCGGCAGTGTCCTACGCAAACGTCATCTCCTCCGACGATTTCTCGAGATTGCGGTGCATCGCCGCGAGCATGCTGTCGAAATCAGCGTTCGGAAAGCGCGGACGAAGGCGCTTCGCAATCGCATGCGCTTTCAGGCAGGCGCCGTAGTCGCGGGCGAATGGGTAGACGGGAACCGCGGGTGTCGGGTGTCGGGTGTCAGGTGTCGGGGAGTTGATATCGGCGAGATGATCGGCGACGCGCGCAAGCACCGCATCGTCATTGGTTTGCAGCGCAGCGTCGAAAAGAAACAACGCGTGTGCGCTGACAATATCGCCATCGGTCGCGATGACATTCGCAACGAGCGAATCAGGATCGACGGCACTTCCGCTCCCCACTTCCCGCTGCCCACAACCTACCGCCACCATCTCCCAAACGCCGACACGCAACATCGCGTATCGCCCTTTTTCGCCGAGGAGTTGCGCGAGACGCATAGCCGCAGAGGCAACGATCAGCTTGTGGCCGAGGTCTTCGAAATCATCGGAGGCGACAGCGAAGTAGTCGGATGCAAAGTCCGCATCGTTGTAACGCTTCGCTAGCCACCGTTCGGCGCGTAGACGATCGGATGCGGCGATGGCCTCGCGCAACTCCTCGACATCCCCGCGCTGATCCTCTCCAATCTTCGGCGGCTCGAGCATCGGAGGCTCGCTCCACGGCTGCCGGCTCGCCGCCGCGTAAATCGCACACTGCACGACGGCATCATCAAACTCGATCTCCTCGCGAAGATCCCAAACCGATAGACACGCCAGCAACGCATGCATCGAATGCTGCGACGGCGCAAACGCCAGCACCGCAAACCGCGTCACCGCCGTCCACGTCTCCTCCCCCGAATGCGCCGCCCGAAACTCCGCAACCGCAGCCGGAACCGCGGCGAGATCGCGTTCGATGAAGGGCTCGTAGTTCATGCGCGCGTAGAGTACCAATGGGCGGCGTGATGTGATGCGCGCCTCCGCGCGCGTTGTAGCGGCCGCCTCCGCGGCCGCGTCGCCTTCGCGCGTTGCCTGACCCCGCGCCGAGCGCGGGGCTGCATTGTGACGACGCGCCTCCGCGCGCGACGTGCAGCGAACACGCTGTGGTTTAGACGGCGATCTGCTCGACTATTTAGACGGCGATCTGCTCGACGAACTTACGGCCACGCCAACGCGCGGCCTTGCTCTGCTCCGTCGCCGCCAGGCGCGGACGTCGCGCGCGGAGGCGCGCGTTCACAATTCAGCCCCGCGCTCGGCGCGGGGTTACCGTGCCGGGACGACGTCGCGGCCGCGGAGGCGGCCGCTACAAACGCGGCGCAGAGGCGCCCGGCCGCGGAGGCGGCAACCACAAAATCAGCGACCGAGGTACGATGTCGCCGGGACTTCCGCATGGTTCAACGGAACCATGCAAACATATTCACTCGTCTACATTCACGTCATCTTCGCCACGTGGAGCCGCTGTCCGTTTCTGGATCGCGCGCTGCGTCCTGAGCTCCACGCCTACATCGCCGGCATCGCGCGCAGGCTCGGGTTTGCCGATGTCTATGTCGGAGGCGTCGATGATCATGTTCATCTCGTCGGACGATTCGGTCCGGCATGCGCGCTGTCCGACGTGATCGGACAAATGAAGAAATCGTCAGGCGATTGGTTGCGCAAGCGCGTTCCGATGTTCCGATGGCAACGCGGCTTCGGAGCATTTTCGGTAAGTCCTGATCGAATCCGATCGGTTCAGCGATACGTTCAACGGCAGGAGGATCATCACGCCACGCGGACCTTCCGGCAGGAATTGGAGGAGCTCTGCGCCGATCTCGGAATCGCGTTCGACGATTTGGAGATCATGTGACGTGGTAGCGCGCCTCCGCGGCCGCCAGCCTCTTCGCACATCGCTGACCCCGCGCCGAGCGCGGGCCGGGATTGTGACGGCGCGCCTCCGCGCGCGGCGCGAGCAACGCTCGATTTCCTCGAGCAGCGCGACCCCGCCTAGTGCTTCTTCTTCGCCGCCGGTTTCGGTTTCGCGGTCGTCGTCGCGGCCGGCGTCTTCGCGGTTTGCGGGTTCGTCAGGACGGCGCCGTCGTCTTCGGAGCGTCCGTCTTCCACGTCAACTGTCTGGGTCACGGCGTCGCCGCCGTTGACGGCGGGTTGGGCGGCGGCGGGGGCGATGGTCTGTGTCGTCTGCGCGGTTCCGGTGGCTGAGGACGACTTCCGGCCGCGGCAGCCGGCGGCGAAAAGTGCGAACGTCAGCATGATCAGGAGCGACAGCGTGGCTGTTTTCTTCACGAGCACCTCATCGACGGAGTGATCAAAGACGGATTCACGCCACCATGCAATTTCCCTGACAGGATTCGCTACAATGCGCCGCCGATGGACGCGCGGAAGCGGATCGGTGTTTTCGGTTGGGGCGTCGTCGCTCCGAAGTCTCCAGACGTCGCCGCCTTCGAACGGAATCTCGAGCGCGCCGACAGCTGGCTTTCCCCATTCAGAGGGTTCGGACCGTCAAATTTCCTGGTCGGCTACCCTGAATTCGACTTCGAAACCTACCACGACTGGTTCGATCAGCGCTTCCCGCCCGCCAAGTTCAAACAGCTCAAAGACAAGATGGGACCGATGGTTCTGTCGTGTATCGGCGCCTTCATCCAGTCGCTCACGCAGAATCCCGGCGTCGAGGAGTACCTGCAATCGCTCGGCACGCAGGCCCACGTCTACATCGGCACAGGCTTGGGCGAGATCACCAGCACCGCCACCGAGACGATGGCGTACGACCGCGCGCTGCGCAAGTGGAACGAGTTCTGGGCCACGCCCGAACGCTGCGCCGCGTTGCGCGCGCACATAGACGGCGGGCACGATCCCGACGCGCCGCGCAATCCCGGCGAATTCACCGTCGGTTGCGAAGAGTGGATCGACGCCAAGCACGTTTGGGAAGAATTCTGGGCCGCGAAGAGCGACACGCTGCTTCAATACCTCGCCGAAGCGGCCGGCATTCAATCGGAGCCGGTACCGCCATCATCCGAGTCGGCGAAGCTCAGCACGATCCGCCAGAAACTGAGCAGGGTCCGCGCGCTGAACAAGAAATGGGGCTGCCCCGATGAGCCGTGGGCCGCGGTCTCGCCGAACCTCCTCTGGAACATCTCCAACATCCCCGCCTCGCAGGTGTCGATGATCGGCCGCATCGTCGGACCGGCCTTCGCGCCGGTGGCGGCATGCGCGTCATTCGGCGTCGCGCTCAAGATGGCTGTCGACGCCATCAACCTCGGCGAGGCCAAGGCCGTCGTCGTCGGCATGACCGATCCTCCGCCGCACGAACTGGTCATCTCGGCCTTCTACAACGCCAATGTCCTCTCCGCCGACGCCGACGTGTCGCGTCCGCTGACGGCGCTCAAAGGCACGCACATCGCCGGCGGCTCGTGCGTCTGGATCGTCGGCGACGCCGAGGAGTTGATGGCGCAGGGCTTCCGTCCGATCGGCTTGGAGATCGTCGGCGTCGGAACGTCATCGGACGCGCATCACATCATCACGCCGTCGAAAGGCGGCCCGCAGCTGGCGATGAAGAAAGCGATGGAAGACGTGCGCGCCGCGGACGTGACCACGTGGGACATGCACGCCACGGCCACTCCCGGCGACGCGACCGAAATCGTGAACTCGCTGGAGATGCTGCATCCCGACGTCCTCTTCACCGCGCGCAAAGGGACGTTCGGACACGGCATGTCCGTCGGCGGTGCGTGGGAATTGACTGCACAACATTTGGGCATGTCGAAAGGGCGGCTCTATCCGATTCCGCTGACCGAGGGGGATTTGCACGCGGACGTAAAAATCCATGATGCGAAATTCGTCTCCGCCGAAGGCTGCGAGCTCGACCACGGCTACAGCGGCAAACTGAGCATGGGCGTCGGCGGCATCAACTCCTGCGTGATCAGCCGAAGGTGGGATGAGGCGTACGTCGAGGAGCACCTGGCGGAGCCGGCGGCGGAAGCAATCGTCTCGTCGAGCTAACTGCGCCTTCTCCGCGCCCGCCGAAGCGGCGTAAGAACCGTAGCCTACGCTCGAAAGCGTGGACTACAGTTCTTAGGCCGAGCAGTTACGTTCCTTCTCAACGGCAGGGAGTGATGTCGAGCGCCGGCTTTGCTTCGCCGGGGCCGGGCATCGTGTTGTTGATGAAGCCGATGAGGAACAGGACGAAGTTCGGATTGTAGATGTCATTGTGGCCGCTGATCAGATTTCCCGGCGCACTGGCCACAATGAACGGCGTATGGCGATCGAGGGTGGACGACAGCGGCTTGAGAGTCACATCGAGATTGTGAAGAGCGTGCACACTGCCCGCTCCCTGCGCCAATGCAGACGGCGTGTCGGTCTTGCCAACGTTCGACGTCGCCATCGCCGGAGCGGAGAGAACCGGATACGAACAACCGCAGGTGTCGCGGGCCAGACCGGCATCGATCTCGTGCTGGAGATCACAGTCCGCGATCTGCTTTGGATCGGTGAGCTTTGACGGCTCGACCGGTTTTTCCTGCGGCCCCTCATAGACAAGCTGATGCGTCGTGTACGGCGCGTAATGCCCGAGTCCTGTAACCTGCGCCGCGGCATCCTTCCATGCCGCTGGATGCCACAAGATCCATAACCAGCGGCCGGCGGGGAACGCCTTGCCCACCGCGTCGTCCGCCGTTGAAGCAACCGTAAGAAGAACGGGACGCTGTTCCGGCGAGTAGCAGCCCGTAGCCTCGAGATCCTTCGCGAAGTCGCGGTAGCGATAGGCCTCGAATGCGGGATTGACGAGGATGACCAGATCGCCGATTCCTGCGCGCACAGGCTTCGGTCCGCCATTGCACGACGGGTAGCCGACGCCATGCTTCGTTTGATACTCCGAAACTTCTAATGCCTCGACCGCCGAATAAACCAGCGCTCCGCCGAAGCTGTGTCCGACGGTAACAGCATTGACGAAACGCTCCCCGCCGGACGCGGTGCGCACTTCGCGATCGAGATCCTTTTGCATCTGTCCCAATTCGAGAAGCAGATCGCGCCCGCCCAGCGAACCGACCTTTTGTGCCGCTGCCTTCCGGTTGTAGAACGAAAGAGCGGAGTACTTATGCATCGAATCGCCGCGCCAGCCGATATAGAGGCCGAACACAGGCCCTTTGTTCGCGCGGTCGCCTTTGCGCTCGACAAGACCCTGCATCACGCGGCGATAGCAGGAGAGATTTTCGTCGCAGACCTTGGCCTTGTGATGCCAGCCATGAACAAAGGTCACAAGAACGGCTCCCGGGCTGGACGCCGAAACCGTGTCGCCCCCTCGGGCTACGCGTTTGAGCTCGCGGAATACCTCATCACGCTGCCCAACATCTTTAACGTGACCGTCGTCGCTCAACTCGATGACGCCGATGGTGAAGATCTCTCCGTTCGACGCCCGGAACTTCTCGATCGAGCGCCCGCGGAAAAGCTTCTCCGAGCACTCCTTGCCACCCTGTCCGTTGTCAACCGGGTTTCGATTCTCCAGATCGGACACGGCGATCGGCGGAATCGGCGCGGCGGTCCTTCGATACTGTTCATGAGATGCACAACCGGCCACGGCCAGCCACAGCACGAGAACGCCACAAATCCGCTGATTTCGCATTGGAATCTCCGTTACTGCATTTTGCTCATTAGAACGTCTTCAGCAACTCGATCAGTGCGCGTTTATCGGCCAACGGCAGTTTCGTTCCGAACTCGTGGCCTTTGTCTTCCACGAAATCGGGACAATTGTTCACTGCCAGGAACTTCGGCACCACGTTCGTCTTCATCAGATCCGTGGCCTGCTGCTCGTTGAGATGCTGGACCTTGATAGCCTCCAGCGTGTCGACCAGGCTCGTGAAGAGATCGATCCGTTGTGCCGCGCGGGCGAGCCCGAAATCGAGATTCGTGTTTGCGATCAGATTGATCGGTGTTCCCGACGGAATGGGCCCGATCCTCAGATTCCGGTTTGCATCGATCAGATCCGGATGCGTCTGCTCGATGAGCTCGCGCAACTGCGTGGGGATATAGGGCAGCGGCACGTTGATGTAGCTGGTCTTCGTGGTCCGCCAGATGATGTTCTGCCGCGGCTGGATCATCAGCATCCGCTCGATGCCTTCCTGGAACGCGCGCATGCGGCCCGCCACCGAGGGATCGCCGAAGTCACTGCCGACCGTGTTGTTGTGGAGGTACGGTGCGCTGGTCCAGAGGCTGATCAGCGACGGCGGACGATAGTAGCCGGGGCCGTTGCCCTGAATGTCGATCGTGAGCGGCTTGCTGGCGTCGAACGGATTCGCCACCTGGAACGCCGCCACCTTCGGCAGCGTCTTGTACGTCTGCGACGAGAAGTTGTCCCAGATATGGCCACCCATCGCGTTCGTGCCCGCCGCGCGGGTCGCGTTCGTGCCGATGTCCGTGACCGGCTTGCGGCGCTCGTCCGCGAGGAAGTTCTGCGAGAAGAAATTCGGATCGCTCTGCACCTGCTGGCGGAACCAGTCGATGCCGGCCGGCGACTTCGGATCAACCGTTTCGGCCGGCTGCTTGCTGGAGTGGCAGCGCGCGCAATTTTCGGCGAAGACGATCTTGCCGCGGCTGAGCTGCGCCGGTGTCGCCGTCAGGTAGGCCGCGCCGCCCGGAGCATCCTTGAGGAGCAACGGCTGCGCGACCTTGATCAGATACTTGGCCAGGGCCGGCGACCGCTCTTCGCTCCAGTTCCACTCCTGCGAGTTGCGCTGGAGCGTGTCGACCGGCACGGGCGTCTGCGACAGGTGCAGATTCGCAGTATCAAAGCCCCATCCGCCGATCAGCGGGCGGAAGTGCTTGCTCCACTCCGGCCATGCCTCGCCGATGTTGATGTAGACGCGGCTGAGCGCTCCTTCCAGACCGACCGAGTCATCGCCCTGCTTGAGGATGCGCGGGATGACCAGGCTCTTGTTGTCGATTTGGTCCTTGATGTTGCGGAGATCGAGAGCGCCGCCGGTGAGGTACTCGACCATCGGATCGTATTGCGCCGGCTTGGCCGATACCGCTTTCGCCGCGCGCTTCACGCGCTCGCCGAGCGAGTAGACGCCGTTCATCGTTCCGGGATTGTTCAGGTTATCGCTGGCGATGAACGACGTGTCGAGTGACCCTTGCGGATTCGAGTGGATCAACTGCCAGACGAAGCTGTCTTCCTGATCCTGCCCCGTCTTCGGATCCTTCGGAACGAACATCGCCCACACCTTCAGATACTGCGCGCCGACGAAGTCGTTCAGGTTTTCCCACTTCGGATTCTCGGGATCGGCCGGCGGACGCACCGGGTCGGGTCCGACGTGGCAGAGCGCGCAGGCCATCCCGACCAGATACGGACGGACCAGCTTCTGATTGTTGAAGTAATCGGGATTCTCGTAGTAGTCGTGATTGATGCCGTCGGCGGCGATGTGCTTCTTCCAGTCAGCCTGCGCCGCCGGGTCGTTCGTGAATTTCGGATTGTCGGTAAGGCGCAGGCCGACCACGCCCGACGAGCGGCCATACGTGTTGTAGTCGATCTTCGTATCGATCTGGCCGTCCGGATCGCCCGGCTTCGGCTCATCGATGAAGAGCCCGTACTGATCCGCCTTCGTCGGGGCCTGGAAGCCGGGCTGATTGATGATGCCGATCTCCGCGAAGCGGTGCGCGCGCCGCCGCGAATCGATTGCCTTCAGCAGATCGGCTGCACCGAATCCATGCTGCGCGAGGTAGTCCCACATCAATCCGCTGTCGCCGACCCACAGGTTCCAGACGATGCGCCCGCGGAGGTCGTCGGCATCGAGATTCAGATTCGGACCGTCCATGCCGGGGAAGACGTCCACCTTCGTCTCCACCCACTTCGGGTTGGTCGGGTACGTCTTCGCGGCGGCCGGTTTCTGCTGCGGCTGCTCGCTTTTCGTACACGCCAGAACCGCCGCCAGAAGCACGGCGGTGGCGAGGCTGACAAGGAATCCTACTCGTGCGTTGCGCATCGGATCGCTCCTTCGGAAAACTACGTTTTCGGGGATCTACCAGTAAGGAGGGACAGCAAGACTCATTTTCCCTACCCGCCGATCGTTACGAGGCACGATTTCTGCTCTTAATAACCTTGGGAGAACACAATCATGAACAGATACAAAACGCTTGCAGCAGCTACAGTTGCGCTGCTCCTCATGGCGGCCTGCGGGACGTCCGGGAACGGCATCGGCGACATCTTCGGCAACGGCGGTTATCCGAACGGCGGCAATGCCGCATACCAGATCCGCGGCACGGTCGATTCGGTCGACACGCGCGGCCAGTCCATCCTTCTGACGAACGTGAACGGCTACAACAGCAACCTCAACACCGGCAGATCAGGGAACTCGGTTCGCGTCTACTACGACAATCGCACCACGCTCAACTACCAGGGCCAGAACTTCCGCCCCGACCAACTCGAGCGCGGCGATGAGGTCACGGTAAACGTCGATCAGTCCGGCAATCAGCTGATCGCACAATCGATGGACGTCACCTACAACACGCGCGGCGGCATGGCCTCGGGATCGAACGGCAACTACCCCTATCCATCCTCGCAGTCCTCGACCTATCCGCAATCGTCGCAGTACTCGACGATCCGTGGCACCATCCGCAACGTCGATACGCGCAACCAGACCATCGAGCTGGAGAACACGAATTGGGTCTCCGGCTTCCGCACCAACACCAACAGCAGCCGCTTCGTCGTCCGCTACGACCAGAACGCCAGCGTCGACTACAACGGCCAGATGTATCCGCTGACGAACCTCGAACGCGGCGACGTCGTCGACGTCCAGCTCCAGGACCTCGGCTCCTCGAATTACGTGGCGCAGCGCCTGACGGTCGTCCGCAACGTGCGGTAAGAACACGCAATCACTTCCAAAGGGCCGCCGCACAGGCGGCCTTTTGTTGCGCGCGAAGGCGAGCAATGGAGCGCTGGCGTCCTCGCCGCCGAATGGGAAGCTTGCGCCGGCTTCGTGTTACCAGCGAATGTTGAGAGTTTGGCGTTCGGCGGCGAGACGCCGCCGAGCCAGCCGGCGGGACGCCAGCGTTCCATTTCGCAGCCATGCGACAATCGGCCGGAATCCCCTCATGTCCGGCGAGAACGATCCAACCCTGATGCTCGCACCTTCCCCGCCGATGCGCGTGCTGGCGACGTCCCCGGAGAAACGGATCGGCCGCTACCAGATCCGCGGTCTCCTCGGCGAAGGCGGCATGGGCAGCGTCTACCTCGCCGAGCAGCACGAGCCGATCGAACGGATCGTCGCACTCAAGCTGATGCGCTCCACGCTGGCCGGACCCGCCTCGGTGGCGCGATTCGGCGCCGAACGGCAAGCGCTCGCGCGGCTCTCGCATCCGAACGTCGCCGCGATGTACGACGCCGGCGCGACCGACGAAGGCTTCCCGTACTTCGTGATGGAGCACGTGCAGGGCCGGCCGCTCGTCGATTACTGCGACGAACATCGCCTCACCATCCGCGAGCGGATCAAGCTCCTGCTCCAGGTCTGCAAAGGCGTCCAGCACGCACATCAGAAAGGGATCATCCATCGCGATCTGAAGCCGTCGAACGTCCTCGTCGCCGACGTCGAAGGGCGTCCGCTGCCGAAGATCATCGACTTCGGCATCGCCAAAGCGATCGATGACAGCCTCCTCGGTGACTCGACCGCGGTGCTCACGGGAATCGGTGTCGTCGGCACGCCCGCGTACATGAGCCCCGAGGCGCTGAGCGGCGATGATCTCGACACGAGGACGGACGTCTACTCGCTCGGAGTGATGATGTACGAGCTGCTCACCGGCGCGCGTCCGCACCGCGTCGACGACCTGCCGCTCGCCGCCGTCATCCGCACGGTCGCCGAGCATGACGCGCTCCCGCCGCACACGCTCTTCCGCACGATGGACGACGACACGCGGCAGAAGACCGCCGCCGCCCGCGACGCCGACGAACGCTCGCTCGCGCACGTCCTCGCGCGCGACCTCGGCTGGATTGCGCGCAAAGCCACCGCCCGCGAACGGGAAGAACGCTACGGATCGGCCGCCGATCTCGCCACCGATCTCACGCGCTACCTCGACGACGAGCCGGTGCTCGCCAGTCCCCCATCGCTTCGCTACCGCGCCGCGAAGTTTGCCCGCCGTCATCGCGGCGCTGTCGTCGCCGCCGCGCTCATCATCATCGCCATCCTCGGCGGCATCGCCGGAACGACCATCGGTATGCTCCGCGCGCAGCGTGCCCGCGCCGAAGCCGAGGCCGTCTCGACGTTTCTCACGAACCTGCTCGACTCCGCTAGTCCGTGGCAGCGGAAGAACGAGACCACCGTCCGCGAGCTCCTCCACGAAGCCGCAGGCCGCATCACGACGGAACTGAAGGACCAACCGGCCGCGCGGGCCCAACTCCTCTCGACCATCGGCTCCTCTGAATTTCACCTCGGTCATCTCGAAAGCGCCGAGTCGCTCTTGCGCGAAGCGCTCCGCCTTCGCATCCAGACTGATGGACCGAACAGCCCTCTCGTCGCCGGCCTGCTCAACGATCTCGGCCTGGTCCGCAAGCATCAAGACCACCTCGACGATGCCGAACGCCTCCTTCGCGAAAGCGTCGCCATCCGCGAAAAGTCGCTCGGCCACGTGAACGGCAACACCGCGCGCGGCCTCTTTGACCTGGCCAGCGTCCTGGTCATGCGCGGAAAGAACGCCGAAGCGGAAGCCGCGCTCCGCGAAAGCCTGAGCCTCCGCGAAAAACTCTCCACCGATCCGCGCAACGGCGTCGATCTCTCCACCGTCGCCCTGACCATGGGCGGCCTCGGCCAACAACTCGCCAGAATGAATCGCCTCCCCGAAGCCGAATCCTTGATCCGTCGCAGCCTCGCCTTGCGCCGCCGCGCCGAACGCCCCGGCTACGCCTACGCCCTCGCCACATTGCAACTCGGCAAAGTCGTCGCCCGCGAAGGCCGCTTGTCCGAGGCGGAGTCTCTCGACCGCGAAGGCCTCGTATCGCTCCGCAACTTTGTCGACCCGGGCGATCACCGCATCGAAGACGCGGAAGCGCAGCTGGCGGAAGTGGTGAAGGCGGAAAGAAAATCGCATTGATCCTGCGTTCGTGACGGCGATCACCATTTCGCAAGGGAAATCCTTTAAAATCCGCGACGCCAACAGCAACACCACACCAAGAGGGCGTACCGGGTACGCCCTCTTTCTTTTCCAGGAGGAAACGTGAAACAACATCGGGCTTCATCACTCATCGTTTTGATCATCGTTTGGGCAGGCGTGGCGGCAATGCTGCCGCAGGGACTGATGGCGCGGCAGCGCGCGGCGGCGAAGACTGACGAGATCGTCGGGATCGTGACGCAGACGTCGGCGAGCTCGCTGACCGTACGAACGGCGGACGCGAATCGCGACGTGCGCCTTACGTCAAACACCGTCGTTCGCGTCGACGGCCAGCCCTCTTCGATCTCTGCCGTCGCCGTGGGCGACAAAGTCGAGATTCACGCGCAGAAAGAAGTCGATGGAACGGCCACGGCGTTGACCATCGAGATCGAATCACATCCTTCGACCGAGCTGGAAGGAACCGTCAAGTCCTTGAGCGCGACATCGCTCACGGTCACCACTTCGACCGCTGACGTGGTCATCGCGCTGACTTCCACAACGCGCTTCTTCGCGCACGGACAATCGGCCACGGCGGCGGACGTCCACGTGGGCGACCACGTCGAAGTCGAAGTCCGCGAGCAGACTGACAAGACCCTCGCCGCGTTGGTGGTGAAGGTTCAGAACGAATCGACACACCTGCAAGGAACGATCACCGCCGTGAGCACATCCTCGATCACGGTCCATACGACTACGGGTGACGTGGTCGTGGCGCTGACAAGTTCCACACTGATCCGCATGCAGGGCAAAGTGACCAACGCCTCGATGCTGCTCGTCGGCAGCCGCGTGGAAGTCCAGGCGGTGCATCGCGCCGATCAGAGCCTCGCCGCCGTCACGATCGTGATCGAGCTGGCGAGCGCGCTGACCGAGATCGAAGGCTCCGTGACGGAAGTCGGAAGCGATCACATCAAGGTTCACACAAAGTCGGGCGACGACGTCACGGTCGCGGTGAACGCCGACACGATCATCCGCGCCAATGACCATCTCGCCGGATTGACGGACGTCAAAGTCGGCAACCGCGTCAGTGTCAGCGCGCGCGTCAATGCGGACGGCAGCCGAACTGCGCTGCGAATCGAAGTCGAGAACGAGCACGGCGGCGGAAACGGAAATGAGGATCACGGCGCCGAAGTGACGGGCGTGATCGCGTCGATCTCGACCGGCGGCATCAGCGTCACCACGAGCGGCGGAACCGTCACTGTGAAAATCAGCTCGACCACGACCATCCGCCGCGGCGGCACGACGCTGTCCGCGTCCGATCTGAAGTCCGGCAATCGGGTGGAAGTGAAGGGAACGCTGAACGCCGACGGCTCCATCACCGCCACGTCGATCAATGTGGAAGACACGCCGGGCAATGACGACCACCACGAGGCTGTCGAATTCAGCGGAACGGTGACCGCGGTGTCATCGACGTCGCTGACGGCCGGCTCGACAACCGCCTCGCTGACATCATCGACCGTCGTAAAGAAGGGCGACCACACCGCGTCGATCGCGGACATCAAAGTCGGCCAGCACGTCGAAGTGAAAGCCGACCGCGACTCCGCCGGCCACCTGACGGCGACGCAAGTGAAGATCGAAGATCACTAGTTCGTAGCGAGAACGGCCGCCGCGCGAAGCGGCGGCCGCTCTCGATCATTGTGGATACCAGAGTGCGATGGTCCCCGCCGCTGTTGGGTTCCTTGCGCTGTCAGCAGGTGCAGCGCGATACACCTTCGCAATGTACGGCGGCTCGTGGACGCCGACAAACATCTCGATCCGCCGGATTGAGTTGACGAAGTGACGGGCAAGTTCAGGAAACGGGGCACTACCGGCACGAAGCCGCCGGAGGTGGCTCGTACGGTAGCCGGTGGTCGCGTGCGAAGCGCGAGACCACCGGATTGACGAGCGCGCCCCGATTTTTCGACCGCGGCAGCGGTCGCGGAGGGAATCCACGCGCTTGGTATTTGATACGCGACCCCGGCCGGGGTCGATGAACCATCCGCGCTATTTTCCGGTGGTCTCTCGCTCCGCGAGCGACCACCGGCTACCCTACGACTCGCCTCCGGCGACGGCGTTCCGCTAATTTGGACACGTCTGGTCTGTGCCACATTTCTCTACCGCAACCCCGCCGCCATCCGATCCGCCAGCGCGGCAATTGCCTGGCTCGTTCCGCTTGCTACATTCGCGCTGTCGAGTGAGGGGATGTCGATCGAGATGCGCTCGTGATGTGTCACGTCGGGTTGTCCGGATACACGCACGATCCAGCGTCCGTCGAGGACCACCTTCGGGTCGGGTCCGGCGTCGAGCGACTCGACGATGACGTCGACCGCGCGCAGCAGACCGGACGGGCGCGAGGCGCCGGGAAGGATCACCATCCCTTCCGGCAGACGGTCCGCGAGATCGAATGCCAGCGTATGCAGCACCAGCGGCTGCAGCGATGCCGACCATTGCTCGGCGCTCCGAACCTGCAACTGCTGGTTCGCGAGGCGCACTACGATCTCGCGCCGATCGAGTCCGGGCGGGAGTTCCACGCCGTCGATCGCGATCGGCAATCCGCGGCCGGCCGCGGGCGACGCGGACGGCGGGATTCGATCGAGCGAGTAAAACTTGCTCTGCGACTTGCTGAAGAATCCGCAGCCCGCAAGGAGCAGCGAAAGAATGGCGATGCGTTTCATTTTCCTTTCCCTCTCCCCTTCAGCAGCGCGTCGGGATTCTCCTCGAGGTACGACGCCATCCCTCGCACGGCCTCGGCCGCGCGCGTCAGTTCCTTGATCAAGGTACCGAGGTCGTAGTTCTGGCGCGGCTGACTGCCCATCAACTCCTCGGCGCGTTTCGCCGCGGCTTCGGCCGATGCCGCCGTGTTGCGCAGGCTGTCGACGATCGGACCCACCTTCTGGCTCGCGGCCTCGGCGTTCGCCGCCGTGTTGCGCAGGCTCTTCTCGATCGGACCGACGTTCTCGCGCGTCGTCGCCGTGATCTTCTCGACGTCCGCCAGCGAACGATTGAGCTTCTTCAAACTGTCATCGAGCGTCGGATCGTGAACGAGCGAATCGAGACGTTGCGCCGTACTGCGCAAATGTCCGGCGATCTCCTCGATCGGCAGGTTGCGAATGCGTCCGGCGATGTCGCTGACTGCCGACAGCGCTCCTTCCAATCCGCTGCCGCTCGATGCCGCCGGGATGATCGGCGGCTCCGTCGTCGTGATCAAACGTCCCGTGCCCGGCGCCGCCACCGTGTCGAGAGACACGCCGCTCGCTCCAGGCAGCACCAGGCTCGTCATCAACGTCGCGCGCATCCCCTTCTGCACCAGCTTCTGCAACGCATCGTTCATCGTCGCGCGCAGTTCGTTCTTCGTCGTCGATTGTGATACGCCGATCTCCAGTTTCCGCGGATCGATCTCGATCGTCACCGGCGTCTCCAGCGACGCCGTCGTCGGTACGTAGCGCAGTCGCACGTCGCGCACGTGGCCGACTTCGATGCCCTTCATCTGCACCGAGGTTCCCGGCATCAGCCCGTGGACGGGGCCGGGGAAGTACGTCACGTATGTGAGCTGCGGCCCGTCCGCCGCGGCCATGGCCATCCCCTGGGAATCGTAGAGATCAAAATGCGTCCCCTGCGCGGCCTCATCGCCTGCCAGCACCTCCGGCGTGTAGAACGCCACCGGCGCAGTGAGCAGCGACGAGATCGATGCGCCGCCGGTCGACACGCCGCCGCCGCCGAGCGAGATGTTCAATCCTCCCGCGCGCCAGAAGCGCGTGCTCTGGCGCACCTGATGCGCGAAGCGCTTCACGATGAACGCGTGCACTTCCGTGATGCCGCGCTTCTCGTCGTATTCGGCGCCGAGGATCGTGCCGACGCGCAGACCTTGGAAGGTGACCGGTGAGCCGACCGCGATCGATCCCAGTCCATGCGCTTCCAGCACCACCGTCTTCCCATCCTCGGGTGCCGAAAGTACCGGCGCGTACTCCTGTCCGTCGAAGTCCTTCGTGGCATCGCCCTGGCCGGGCGCGATGCCGACGTACGTGCCGGACAGCAGCCCGCCCAGCCCACCGCCTTCCAGCCCAGGCTCCACGACCCAGAACTTCGTCCCCTTGTTCAGCGCGTGATTCATCGACGCGTCGAGCGAAATGCGCACAACCACCTGCCGCAGGTTCTGATCGATGGTGATCTTCTGGATGGTCCCGACCTTCGCGCCGCGGAATCGCACCGGACTGTAGCGATCGAGTCCCCGCGCATCGGCGAAACGAACGGTGATGTCGCCGCCGCCGAAAAATCCGTAGCGCACGACGAGATAGCCGGCGAAAAAGATGGCCACCGCCGGCACGAGCCAGATCCACGGCGACCATTTCGCGAGATGGACTTTGGCGTGCGGAGCGTCTACGCCATCGGCCTGGTCGATTGGAGTCGAACGTGGGTTGTCGTTCACGACGCGACCTCTCCTGCCGTCTTCCACATCATCCGCGGCTCGAACAGCCGCACCGCCAGCATGATCAGCGCGATGACGGCGAACAGCGGCGTCGCGCCCGGCCCGGTCTCGATGTCGTCGATCCCTTTGAAGTCGACGATCGGCGCGGCGATGGCAGCGATGAACGGGATGATCATTGGCCACCTCGCCAGCCGGTGAAGCACGCGATACAAGCGCGTCCGCCGCACCAGCCCTTTGGTGTTCGGGAAGCGCACGCGGCCCAGCAGCCACATCATCCCGATCAGTTCCACGACCGGGATGGCCACACCGGCCACGAGCACGACCACGCCGAACTGCCAATATCCTCGGTCCGCCAGCAGTTGCACGGTCCCGAAGACGGTGTGCTCGAGGAAGGCGGTGAGCTGCTGGTTGACCATGATCGATCCGGCATACGCGGGGAAACAGAGCGGGACGGCGGCGCCGATGGCCGCCACCGCCGGAATCCACCGCGGCGCAATCCGGTGATCGAGCGTCTCGCCGCACCGCGGGCACGCATCGCCCGGGCCGCGGTTGGTCATCGTCATCTCACAAACGTCGCACGACACGATCTCGGTGCCGCGCGGTGCGTGACGGTCGGGCATGATCGCGTGCCAGACGGCGCGGCGGTCGAGCAGGCGGTCGGCAGTGATGGAGAAGATCGCTACGAGCACGTATGTCCATGCGCCGATTCCGATCTGCACCGACGCTGAAATCGAGGCGCGGTAGTACGCGACGACGCCGGCGATGACCACGACGTCCGTCAGACTCCACAGCCGCAGCTCTTCGCTCCACCGGAACAGCTGCCCCCGATTCGGGATGCGCCACCCGAAGCGGACCGCGCCGAGGACGATGACCTGCAGCAGCGCGCGTAGTTCGGGAAAGAGGAACGCAAAAAAGAGGAACCCGAACGCGAACGGAAACCACACTTCGCTGTAGATGACCGGCACGCTCGTCACCAGCCGGCTCTCGCCATAGACGAGCTGTTTGATCGTCGACGCCATCAACGGCAGAACCACCGCCGGCGGCAAGAGCACCAGGATGCTCGCCGACAAAGCGAGGCTCCCATCGATCCCCGCGCCTGTCCGCCGCGCCAAAACGCGATCGCACCGATGACACTCCACCACTCCCCGCTCCGTCAGTTCCGGAACGACCTGCGTGCTCCCGCAGTCCGCGCAAGTGATGGTCACGCCAGTCACAGTGAGGCGAGCGCTGCAAGAGGAGTTCCCGCGCGTCGGACCGGTCTCACGCGGAGGCGCGGAGACGCGGAGACTCGGTCCTCCTCCGGGCCTCCGCATCTCCGCGTGAAAAGACTCGCTGAGGTCACCGTCACGATGAAGGCGGAAATCCGTCCGACGGTTCGGCCCTATCATGCAGTGATGAGAATCGTCCGGCTCGTGATTGCACTCCTGACCATTTCCCCCGCGGTATTCGCGCAGCCTTTCGGCCAATATCTCAGGCTGCAGGGTTTTCCGCAGCACGGTTACATCGAAGTTCCGGCTGACGCGCTCCTCGATACGCCCGCGATGACGGTTGAAGCCTGGGTTTCGGTTCGCGACGCACACAGCGCGACGGCATGCTCCTCGATCGCTGGAAAGGCATACGTCACCGGCTGGTGGCTCGGCGTCTGCGGCACGACGATGCGCAGCTATTTCAACGGCAATACCAGCCTGAAGGACGGCGGCACCATCCCGCCCGACACATGGGTCCACATCGCGACCGTAACGGATGGGACGACGCGCCGGCACTATATCAACGGAAATCTCGTCCTCGAATCACCGGAGAGCGCATTGCGCTCAACGTCGACGACCGCATTCCGCATCGGGAGCGACCCCGATTGGACTTTCACGGTCGAAGGCGGCATCGACGACTTGCGCATCTGGCGCGTCGCGCGGACTCAGGATCAGATTCGCGCCACCATGACCGCGCCGTTCGCACCCGAGGGAACCGACCTCACCGGCCAGTTCACGGGACTCGAAGCCTGGTATCGCTTCGAAGGCAACGCCTTCGACTCCTGGCGCGCCCACCACGGCACGATCCTCGGCGCCGGAATCACCTTCGCCGGCACAACCACGCCGCCCCCCGCCCGGCGCCGCGCCGCAAAACATTGACGGCTTACGTTTTCCGAACCCGATAGCCGAGCCGCTCGAGCTCCGCGGCCACGCGCGCGGCGTGATCGCCCTGAATCTCGATCTCGCCGTCTCCCGTCGTCCCGCCGGCCCCGCATCGTTTCTTCAACGCCGCCGCCAACTCCGCCAGCGACGCCGCCGTCAGCTGAAACCCACTCGCAACCGTCACACTCTTCCCCGCCCGCCGCTTCCGATCGATGACCACGCGAATCGTCTGCTTCGCCGGCTCGTGATCCGCCCGAGCGTCGACCGCGCCCTCCTCCCGCAGCCGCTTCGCAGCTTCAGGATCGCTGGTCCAGACAAGGCGGGATTTCATGTCCTCAAGGATAGGACAGGAGTCGATTGCGTCCCGAACGATTCACGCCGCGCTACGACACGAGCGGCTCGTGCGGAGGCAGCAGCCGATCGCGATCAAACGGCAGCTTCGTTTTCGGCGGCAGCACACAGCCGAACTCCCGATGCCACCGCGCGCGCGTCTCATCGTCCGCGTAGTAGCGAAGATAGGTATCGCTGTCCTCGTCGCGGACGGGGCTGATATGCCACGCACCACCGCCGCCGGTCGAGATGATGGTCTCCTCCAGCAGCGCACCGTCGACCAGAAACCGATACAGCTCCGCATCGGTGAGATGGTCAGTTGACTCGACCACGATACCGATCTCGAACATCCCCTCAACGATCTCCATCAGCTTCGCACGCAGCGCCGCCTCCTCGGCCGGCGGCTCCTTCGGAATCTCGACGCCCCACGCCCGAAGCACCTCCAGCGGAACATCCCCCGCCTCGTCGCCACCAAAGAACCTGTCGATCCGTTCCAGCTCAGCGATCACGTCGTTGTCGTCATCATTAATGAAAGCCACAGCACACCTCCATGCCCCCGAGGCTCCCTCGGTTATAGAAACCAGTCAATCGGTTCTACTCGCAGTGGAGGCATCCGACGTTCGCCGCTCTCGCCCAGACGCAGTGTCTCTTCGAAAAGCCATAGGCGCGATACGACTGGTAGAACCTGAACTCGTCCTCATTCCGGCTGCTACGATCCGAACTGTGGCGAAGCACCAGCATGAGACCCCGCGATCCGATTCACAACTTCGTTCGCGTAACCGCGGATGATCCTTTCGCAGCAGATGGAGCTCAACGTATGAAATTGAATGACCTGCAACGCTCCGCAATCGTGGCAACGCTGGTGAAGGAATGCCGCTCTCGGGATGCTTTCTGCGGCGAGACGATGGTTCAGAAGTCCGTCTTCTTCCTGCAGGAGTTGCTGAACGTCCCGCTCGCATTCGATTTCCAGCTGTACATCTACGGCCCGTTCTCATTCGAGCTGCAGAGGCACGTCTCGTCAATGATGGCCGACGACATGATCACCGTCCGCCCGCAGCAATACGGCTCGACCTTCGAGGCAGGCGAGCAGATCGCGTATCTCGAGAAGCACAGCGCGCAGACGATCACCGAGTATCGAGACCGCATCGACTTCGTCGTGAACCATCTCGCCAACCGCACCGTCAAGCAGATCGAGCGAGTCGCTACCGCGCTTTACTTCACGGTCACCACCGAACACGGCTCAGTCGATGAACGCACGGCGAAGATCTGCGAAGTGAAACCGCACATCACGCCGGATGACGCACGGACTGCGCTTGAGGAAGTGGATCGCTGGCGGAAAGAGCTGGCGGCGTAGGGAAACAAGGTTTCCGGGGGAAGCGTGCACGAGAACCACAGGCTTTCACCTGCGTTGCAATGTGGAACTCATACAGCTCGCAAGGTGCGTAATGAAACCCTGAACCCCCATCGCTTTTGCTTGCAACAACTCGCCCGAGGCCCCTGAAACCCGGTACATTGAACGGCGACTTCGGCTGACCCGAACCCACGCCGCGCCTCCATCGCCAGGTTGCACGATGGAATCTAGCTCATCGACTGACAGTCCGACGACTCCATCTTGGCCACACACCAGAAACACCCAGACTGGTTCAAAGCTGCGGCGAAGTTCCGCAAGTTCGGCGAAATTTTCGGCGGCATACGTAAACTGCCACGGCGATAGGCGCTTGGAAGAGTGTTTGATCTGAAAGGCTCCTTGGTCGAGACAAAACGAGTCCTTACGCCCAGTTAGGTCCGCGAGACCGAGGCTCACACGCCCCGGATGCGCTAGGAGAAGCTGGCGAAGAACGACTCCGTGGTACCTATCGAGTTCTGCAATCACGGTCGCGTATTCTTTACAAACTGGATAGAACCTTCGAACTTATAGAAGAGGCGGCCTTTACCCTCATCGTTGTAGAACACTTTGATGTGATGAACAGCGTGCGGGTATCGACTTTTCTCCAACTGGTTAGTGCCGATGAAACCACGACGGCGCTCGATACGAGCTACGTCCAAGCCTTTCTCTTTGTTCGCGTAACCGCCTCGTGTCCCTATGGAAGAGGCAACATGAATCGCAATCGCCTGTTCCGGATTTTGAGACGCCTGCAACATGAACTCCTTAAGATATTCGGGAAAAACGCCGTTCCCGAAGGTCACAAATAACTGCTCTAGTTTTTGCGCAACGTTGGCGTTCGATTTTACGATCGCGTCGTAACTCTCATCGAAATCAAATAGATGGAACGCCATCTCACCACGGTTAACGTCGACGGTTGATCGGTCAATGCTAGAGCTAGCCACCGCCGCGATCCGATTGTCGGTGGGCCAAACAGGTGAGCCGAGATTCCGCTGAATCGCCGACAATGCCAGCCGGTGAAAAACAAAGCAACGATGCCAATCTACATAGAGTTGATCGGGGATCGTAAGTTCAAAATAGGTGAGGTACTTACCACGAGACCCGAACATCCGCGCACGCTGAATATAAGTGTCCTGCTGCATTCGATGCTTGACGTCGCGCGTAAAAAACATCGATAGCAGGTTCTCGAAAGTCACACCACGCGAGACAATGTTGCCTCCCACAATAATTGTAAAGAGGGCCGACGGGTTGGTTGCCGACACCCCGTTTTGAATGAAGTCGCGATCGCTGTTCAGAATAAAAATTGCGTACCGCGAGATGTTGTCCAGCACATACTGAGTCAACGCGTCGGCTTGCTCTGAGCCGTGGCGCGCCGCCGCTGTTTCCCAAATTTCTTTCGCATAAGTCTCGAACTTTGCGCTGTTCTTATCGATTAGTGCCGCCACAGTCTTGTCAAAGACGTACCAGTCGGCCTTGTGATCAACGCGCTTGCCACTGGTGTGGATCAGCATGGAGTAGTTCTGCTCTTCTTCACCACCGCGCGTATTGAGATACGCGACGCTGACCAGAAACCCGAAGAACGCTGTTCGTGCATACTTCGGAGCGTCGAAACTCTGAGGCAGAAGTGTCAGACGATACGGCATGTCTGTGGATGCGGGAGTGGAAAGAACACGTCCTGCCCGGTGTAAACAGAGTGCGGCGGAAAATTCACCCATGTTGCGCTATCGTTATCGAAGGTGTTGTTTAGATCCAGTCGTGCGGGAGTAGCCGTCACTCCGATGTAGTCGCCCTTCGACCCAAGAAGCTGTGAGATCAGGTCATTGATGCGGGTTCGCATTCTCTGATTGATCTTGGCATTTGGCGACGCATAGTCAGCTTCGTCGTCAATGACTACGATACCGTCTAGGTGGCCCAGCTTCTGCAGAAGCTTCTCGAGATCGCGAGGATTCTTCTTGCAGAAGATCACGTGCCGTCGGCCCTTGATGGGAATCGCGGGATCGAGAATATCGGTAAAATTCTTGGCGGCAGGTGCTAACCCTGATTTCTGAAATCGCCCTAGATTCTGACCGAGGAGATCAACGCTGTCGTTCAACAAGTGGAGGATAAATAGACGACCTTCATCCAGTAGCTTGGCGGTAAGGCAGATCATCATCTCTGTCTTTCCGCTTTGTGGTTCGCCGTAGATAACAAACGATGCCCTGTGCGCAGGCGACAAGTTGATTAAAGCACCCTCGACGGCCTGTTCTATGCAGTCCGTCTGCTTGCGATCGGCAGCTAACCGTGCGAGTTGTCGCTGGTACTGCGAGTCCTTCTTTTCGCGTTTAAATCGCGATGCGTCAAAGGAGAGGCGTGACATGATCTTCCCTTCCGAAGGCGTGAGTTCACTGCTTTTTGAAAGACAGGACAACTTCCCGCCGCATTCGGCCGTCGAGTGAAGCTGCGGCCGCGTCGCCTGTGGGAGGAGGAAGATACCGGCGGTTAGCTGGCAATTCACGAACCTTTTTGTCGACAAAATTGAGGCCAGATGTGCGAGCGACTTCGCAAACTAGGTCTGAGTTGCGGATATACGTGCCGCGGACTGTGTTTTCGCCCACGACGTAAACCGCTTTCCCGCCTTCTACGAGAACTCTGCTCGCCTCACCGACGGCAGCCGACATGTCTCGAACGTAACGCATCAAGATTCGCTGTTCGCGTTTGGCCAACGCCGGGCTTAGACCAAGCTTTGCGATGACTTTCTCATGGGAGTCGCTGGTGAGGAATCCTGACGTGGACTCCGCCCCCACACTTTCAGATCGTACTTGCCGAAGGGCAGCAATGGTATTGCCCATCCAGACGAGAGAAAACTTGCTGCACCTCATGTAATCGATAGCGTTGAGGTACGGCGGTGACGTGAGCACGAGATCGATCGAGCCGTCAGAAATAGGCAGGGCACGAGCGTCGCCCTCGTGCGCAGTTGTGGACGGTCCTCGTCGTCTGTGACTGCTATCCAGGCAATTGTCGACGACGCGGTCAACAGCAGCCAGAAATTTGTTGAACGGCTTGACCGGAGCGACCGAAAACTTTTTGTGCGGCCGACTGTGAGACAAGTCCATCGCCAACGAAGCTCCAGCCTGCTTCGTGATGATCAGTCTTGAAAAGGCACACCAAAGAGCATCCCGTGCTGTCGTTTCATGCGTTTCCTCCACTGCGCGCGAGAGTGCCGTAAGCTGCCTCCGGCTATAGGGGTCGAACCAAAATCGGATGAACGCGCGCGTCTCTTCATCAGCGCCTATTGGGTAGGCATCGCGAGTAGTGATGGTCTGGAACGAATTGCGCGCTTTGGCAAGGACGGCCGCAGCAGCGTCTTTGACTTCGCGGTGGCTTATGGTCGTCGTCCAGACCCGAGTGAGCAGCACCGCCAGGGGATCGATGTCAATGCCTACGGCGCGGTGCCCCAACACCCTTGCAAGCGCCAGGACCGTGCCGGAGCCCATCATCGGATCGAGCACACGGATTGACCTCCCTGCTTCAGCGAGCACGTCGAACGCGATTCCAGGCGCCATTCGTGCTGGAAAGGGATGAACCGATTCGCGCCCAAGAACCTCGTAGATCGTTTTGCCATGGCTACTCGAAGAGGCAAATGACGCGAGCCCCAATGAATGTAAGCGTTCCTTTCGACGAACCTCGTCACCTCCGAGTGGCCTAAGTGGCACGCCTTACCTCCCACCAGCCACGCCGCTTCGGCGAGGCTCGCTCAAGTCGGCCTTCATCGCGAAGCATTTGCGCGGCCCAGCGCACCTCGTATTGCCAGGTGTAGAAGAGATCGCCGGCGGCGCGGAGGTCTCCGGCGCGGCTCTTCCAGATCTGCTTGCAAACGTCAACGACACGAGCGCCACCGCCTTGCTCGTTGAGAGCATCGATCACCCAATCTTTGAGCACTTCACGTTCACTCATGATTTCAATATACCCGCAAACGTCGGCTGTGATCGGCAAGCTGTCGGTGCTTTTGGGCGCTTACATGACCTACAGACACATCCTCGGGAAAAAGGTGGCGTACAAGATTTAAGGGAACTTCATCGTTTCCGGCGAACTGATGATCCGCCGTGCACACGGTCGAAGACCATCACGAGCTTAGTCACTGGGCATTCGAGCGCTCTTGCCAACCGAACGAGGGTGCCGATCGTCGGCGTCGTCACTCCACGTTCGAGTTTGCTGATGAACATTGTGTTCGTGTCAGCGCGCTCGGCGAGTTCCGCCTGCGTGAGGCCGCGGGCGATGCGAAGAGAACGAAGATGGGGGCCGAAGATTTCGCCCTCTCCGTTTGACGACTTGGTCATCGACGCCTCTTGACAATTGGCAACGCACTAACCATATTGTGATATCGCAAGGAGATCATCATGGACACCAACACCAAATTCCGCATACGCCACATCTTCCTTTCTCCCCGTCCCCACTTCCCGCTGAATACGGTCGCGGAGTTGTTGGAGATGTCGGTGGCGGAGTTGAAGAACGAGATTAAAGATGGCGGGATTGTAGCGGTTTCGACTCGCGTCGGGGTGCGGGTGACGCGGGAGGAGATGGTGGCGGCGGCGATGTCGCGGTGGGAGGTGGCGGTCATCGAGAGGGCGCTGGGGCGGGAGGCGGCGGGGGTGTTGCCGGAGGCGATTCGGCTTGTCGAGCTGCGGGCGCGCGTTCCTCGGTATCAGAAAGAGATGCTGCGGTATCTGGCGCGGCAGGAGGGGACGTCGATTGGCACCATCCTCTCGCGCGAGCTGGAAGACATGGCCTCGGCGCGTGCCGAGGAGCTGGCGGCGGCGGTGCCTTCGGTGGCGGTCGCGCTGCAGTTTGCGGGCGGGTGATCGCGCAAACCGCTAGGTTGTTGCGGGAGGCTTCGCCTCAGGCAGGATCGGTGGTGGCGTGGTGCGGGCGGCGGCGAGCCAGCGCATGACGTCGCCGATGTCGGCGCCGAGGACTTCGATCAGTTCCAGGACCATGGGAAGGCTCGGGATGTTCCCGCCGTACTCGAGGATGCCGATGTAGGTCGGCGTGACCCCGGCGCGCTGCGCGAGTTTCTGGCGCGTCCAGCCGCGCTGCTCGCGCAGTTGTTTCAGGACCGCGCCGAAGCGTTCCGCGTCAGGATCGATCCGCATCCCGCGAGGCATCCGTTAGATGATAACTCAAGCCGAGGATTGAGTTGAATACGTCGATTCGAAGCCTGCGACGTTCGAAACGACGCATCGATGATCACCAAGGTTGGAGTGTTTGGCTCGCTGCGACGCGTTCACTCTTTCCTTGGAAAGAGTGAACGCGTTGTTCGGTCCTTTTGACATAAACCAAGGTTCGAGTGCGAACATCGGCAGCTGGCGCAATCGGTTCGAAACGAAGCGTGAATGGTCCGAAAGAAAGCATCGATGCTCCGAATCGCAGGATCAACTCTTTCCTTGGTATCCAGCGTTCGCACAAACGGTCGATTGAATTCAATCCATGGTTGCCCCGCAGATGACGCCGATGGGACAGATTTCTATCCTGGGTTCATCTGTGTCATCTGCTGTGTCATCTGCGGATAAACTCCCGGCGCATTTCGGAGGAAAGACCATGTCTGAAAAGAAGATCATCGCGGTGGTTGGGGCAACGGGAGCGCAGGGGGGCGGGTTGGTTCGCGCGATCACGTCCGATCCGGACGGGCCGTTTACGGCGCGCGCAATTACGCGCGACGTCAACTCGGATAAAGCGCGCGCGCTTGCTGCACTCGGTGCCGAGGTTGTGGCGGGGGATGTCGATGACTCGGAGAGTCTGCGGCGCGCGTTCGACGGCGCGTATGGCGCGTATTGCGTCACGTTCTTCTGGAACCATTTCTCGCCCGCCACCGAGCTGGCGCAGGCGAGGGCGATGGCCGAGGCGGCGCGGGATGCGGGGGTGAAGCATGTGATCTGGTCGACGCTCGAGGACACGCGGAAGCGGGTGCCGCTCAGCGATGACCGCATGCCGACGCTCATGGGGCAATACAAAGTG
>DASYJY010000154.1:0-23495 GCA_035995985.1 Thermoanaerobaculia bacterium
ACTTTGCCTCGGCATTCAGCGGATCGAGCTCGAGGATTTTGTTGAGGAAGATCAGCGCGGCGTCGTACTTCTGCTCTTCCAACGCCATGCGGTACCGCAGCCGGTACAGCGTGATCAGCTCATTGTTCTTCGGTGCGATCCAGGCTCCGGGCAGGTAGTTGCGGATCGTGGAGAGGAGCCGGTTGTTGCTGTGGGCATCCGAGCGCTTGATCTCCAGCCGTTGTCGCATCACTCACACCCTCCCACTACGGTTGTCACTCGAATCGACTCATCTTAGGTTCGATGAGCGCGATCGTCAAGACGTTGACCATTCGACGTGCATGCTCGAATGCGCATCCTGCTACCATCTCGCGCGATGCGAACCGCGATCTACCCCGGCTCCTTCGATCCGCTGACGAACGGACATCTCGACATCATCCGCCGCGGTACGCGGCTCTTCGACCGCTTCCTGGTAGCAGTATTGGAGAACGAAGGGAAGGCTCCCCTCTTCACGGTCAGCGAGCGAAAAGAACTGATCGCACGTTGCACTTCGGACATGCCGAACGTCGAGGTGCATTCGTTTTCGGGACTGCTCGTCGACTTCATGCGGCGCGTCGACGCGAATGTAGTCGTGCGCGGAATCCGAGCCGTGTCCGACTACGAATACGAGTTGCAGATGGCGCTGATGAACCGCGAACTGCATCCGCTGATCGAGACGATCTTCATGCTGCCCGCGGTCGAGTACACGTACGTCTCCTCGCGCCTCGTCAAAGAAGTCTTCCGCCTCGGCGGCGACGTCGCGCGCCTCGTGCCGCCGACAGTGCTGGAATCCTTGAAGGCGCGGCTACCGGTGACTGTCGGCTAGTCGCTGCGCGGATCGAGCGCGTCGCGAAATCGGTCGCCGATGATGTTGAAGGCGGCCACGGTCAGAAAAATCGCGACGCCGGGAAAGACGACCAGCCACCAGGCGTAGTCGATGAACTGCTTGGCCGTGGCGAGGATGCTGCCCCAGGTCGCGGTCGGAAGCGGGACGCCGAGGCCGAGGAAGGAGAGGGCGGATTCGGTGAGGATGGCGTAGGCGACGCCGAAGCTCGCCGACACCAGCACAGGCGCGAGCGCGTTCGGCAGGAGGTGGCGGAAGATGATGCGCGAGTCGCGCGCGCCGCTGGCCCGCGCTGCGTACGCGAAGTCCATCTCTCGGATGCGCAGGAACTCGCCGCGGACGAACCGCGCTTCGCTGGTCCAAGTGGTCAGGCCGAGGGCGATCATGATCGTCCAGATCGAGGGGCCGAAGAAGGCCACGATTGCCAGCGCGAGAAAGAGCAGCGGGAAACAGAGCACCACTTCGATGAGACGCGAGACCAACCAGTCGGCGACGCCACCGTAGTAGCCGGCGATCGCGCCGAGGAAGCAGCCGACGATGAGCGCCATGATCGTCGCGAGCAGTCCCACCGTCAGTGACACGCGCGCGCCGTGAATCATTCGTGCGAGCACGTCGCGTCCGAGTTCGTCCGTTCCGAGGCGGTGCTGCGCGTCGGGCGGATGAAGGCGGTTGGCGACGTTGACGTCGTTTGGCCCGAACGGAATCGGCGTCGACTTCGAGCTGGCGATGAACGGCGCTGCAATCGCCAGCGCGCCGACGAAGCCGACGTAGATGAGCGCGATCACGGCGAGCTTGCTGCGCCGGAAGCGGCGCCACGTCAGCGCCCACATGCCGCCGCGAACGTCGCTCACTTCGCCTCCAGCCGGATACGCGGATCGGCGGCGATGTAGAGAAGGTCGGCAAGAAGACTCGCGATCAGGGTGGCGACGGCGGTGGCGACGGAGAGGCCGAGCACCGTCGGATAGTCGCGCGTCAGGATGGCTTCGAAGTACAGCCGCCCGATGCCGTCCCACTGAAAAATCTGCTCGACGATGACGCTGCCCGAAATCAGGTACGGAAGCGTGATGCCGAGGAGGGTGATGAGCGGAATGAGCGCGTTGCGGAAGCCGTGGCGCCAGAGGACGGCGCTGTTTGTTGCCCCTTTCGCGCGTGCGGTGGTGATGTAGTCCTGCCGAATGACCTCGGTCAATGCCGATTTCGAGAAGCGCGCGAAAATCGCGAGCTGCGCGTACGCAAGCGTGATCACCGGCAGGATGAGGTGTTTGCCGCGATCGGCGATCTTCATCGTCCGGCCGAGATCGAGATAGTCGTCCGAGGTCATGCCGAAGAGCGGCACGATGTTGAGCCGGACGGCGAAGAGTTGCATCAGCAGCAGCGCTACCCAGAAACTCGGCAGCGAGTAGAGAAGGAAAAACGTGACCGCGGACGCGCGTTCGATCGGCCGGCCGGACCGCGCCGCGCTCCACAGTCCGATCGGAACGCCGATTGCGGCAGCGAGGACGAACGCGATCACATTCAGGATCAGGGTGTTCGGCAGCCGCTGCGCGATTCGCTGCGTGACCGGCTGATGATCGACGAACGACGTGCCGAAATCGAAGGTGACGATGCCGCGCAGCCACCAGCCGTACTGCTGCAGGATCGGCTCGTCGAGGTGATGCGCGTGCCGGATTTCGTTGAGCACGACGCGGGACAGCGATTGCGCGCCGTGGCTGCCGACGTAAAAGGAGATCGGATCGCCGGGCACGCTGTGCACGAGCACAAAGATCGCGACGGTGATTCCGAAGAACGTCAGGACGCCATACAGAAGTCGGCGAACGACGTACGTGAGCATTGAGAGGAGTTTACTCTGTCATCCTGAGCCGCCGGAGCGACGCAGCGCGAAGCGCAAGATCGCGGAGGACGGTCGAAGGATCCCCTCTTTGCTAACCCGGGGCCGCGGTGTACGAACAAGGCGAGCACGCTGGGGGTCCTTCGACCGTCCTCCAGCGTTTCGCGCTTCGCGCTCCAGCGCCTTCGGCGGCTCAGGATGACAAGATCACTTCTTCTGTTGCGCTTTCGGAATCCACCAATCGAGCTCGCCGGGATACCAGAGGTAAAGGCCCCAGCCTTTGCTCTCCTTCACGTTGCGGAGGCGTTTCGAAACGGCCCACTTGAGCGAGACCTGGATCGTCCACGTGTAGGGTTGGTCGTCCGCGAGAACGGCGTGAAGCTGGCGATAGATCGCTACGCGTTTCGTGTGATCGAGCTCGCGGCGGCCCTGATCGAGGAGGGCGTCGGCGACCGGATTCTTGTAGAAGACGATGTTCTGTCCGTTCGGTGCAAATTGCGATGAATGGAAGAGCGCCCGCGGGTCGGGATCGGGATCGAGGTCCCAGGAGAGATAGCAGCTCTGGAAGTTGCCCGCCATCACGCGCTCGATGAAGGTGCTGGCGTCGAGCGTGGTGATCTTCAGATCGACGCCGATGTTCTTCAATTCGGACTGGAAGAGTTGCGCGAATGGTCCCGAGGGGCCATTGCCGCCGACGATGACCATGTCCAGAGTGAATGGTTTCTTGTTCTTGTCGAGAATGCCGTCGCCGTCGGTATCGAACCACCCGAGCGAGTTGAGCACTCGCTTTGTTTCGGCTGGGTCATATTGAATCACCGGCACTTCCGGGTTGTACGACCACTGGTCAGGCGTGAACGGTCCGTTCATCGCGCGGGCCGTGCCGTGATAGAGGTTCGTGATGATCGACTGCAGATCGACGCACGACGCCAGCGCGCGGCGAACACGCTTGTCGGTCAGGAGCGGATCGTGCTCGTTCCATCCGATGAAGTTGTAGTTGAGCGTGTAAAACCGGCGGAATTCGAGGACCTTCTGCAATTCGGGACGCCGGCTTTCGTGCAACCACAAATCGGAACTGATGATCGTTTCGTCGATGTCGCCGCGCTTGACGGCCTGCCAGGCGGTGTTGTCGTCGGTGATGACTTTGAACAGGACGTTCTGGAAGTGCGGCTTCACACCCCAGAAATCAGCGCGGCGCTCGAGCAGAATCTCTTTGCCGGGCACGCGCCGGACGAGCTTGAACGGGCCGGAGCTGACGGCGGTCGTCGCGAAGGCGGTTTTGAAGTCGCCCTGCGAGTAGACGTGCTGCGGGATCGGGTGGAACAGGGCAAAGAATGTGAGCTGCGGCGCGAGGACGTCCTTGAAGGCGATGACGACGGTGTTATGTGCATCGTCCGCGTGCGTCTTTGCCGGGTCCCACAATTCGAACATGCTGGCGAACTGGGCCGCCTCTGACTTGGGATCGACGATCTTGGCGAGTGTGAAAACGACGTCGCTCGCGCGCACCGGCGTTCCATCCGAGAACGTCGCTTTCGGATTGAGGTGGAAGGTGTACTCCTTGCCGTCGGCCGAAACCTCGTACTTGTCCGTCAGCGAGCCCGTCGTCGTGGGAAGAAGGTTCGCGTCGAGCTGAAGCAGCGGAGTGAAGAGGTAGGACGCGACGTAGTGATCGTATTTGCTCTCGATGAGGACCGGATTGAGCGTGTTGACGTCGCCCTCGAGCCTGCGGATGACCGTCCCGCCGTCGACAGGCGTGGTGTCATCGGCGATCGGCGCAAGAGGCTGAACCGGCCGCTCCTTCGAGCAGGCACCAAGCAGCAGCAGACTGAGAGCGAAGGCGACTCGGATACGGTTCACGCCGCCAAGTATAAGTTGATTGCCAGGAAAGCTTTCTCCGCGTCTCCGCGTCTCCGCGTGAAAAGCTTTTTGACGGTAACTACGGCAGCGTGATCGACTCCGTGGCCACGTTGTAGAACGCGTCCACCGCGCGCACGATCACGAACTTGCCCGCCACGGCGCTGCGCTTGATCCGGTACGTCTCGCTCGCCGAGTCGCTGATGCCGTCGATCGGTGTGATGCGGATCCACTTCTGTGCGTCTGCCGAGTACTCGACTTTCCCGACCGGCGAGAGCTTGTCCGTGACGCGGATGACGACGTCGTCGCCCTCCGTCACAAACGCGATCGCCGGCGGCGTGTTGTCGACGCGGAAGTCGATCCCTTCCTTCGAGTCGGCCAGCGGCGTGTCGGGATTGTCCTGCGCGTCACTCACGGCCAGGCGCAATTCGTACGTGCCGTCCGGCAGCTGCGAGGTGTCGAAGTTCATCGACGTCTCTTCCACGTTGTCGCGCAAACGCAGCCACGGCTCGCTTCCTTTGCGGCGGAACGACAGCGTGTAGCGCAACGAGTCGCTGTTGTCGTCATGTGCGCGCCAGGTCACGGTGCGGAAGCCTTTGCGATAGACCTTCTTGCCGGGATCGTTCTTGTCGCGCGGCGTGTCGAGGCTGGTGAAGATGCCGTATTCGTCGGGATTGGTCGCCTCGACCACCTGCGGCGACTGCGGATAGCTGCCGGTAATGTAGACGACGGCCGGATCCTGCACGGTGACGTTGTCGATGACCGGCGCCACGTTGCGATTGATGAACGCGACCGTGACCGCATCGACGGAAACGTTCGCAGCCGGCTTGGGGGCGGTCATCTTCCACTGGATATAACGGCCGGGAGGGGCGTTGATGGAACCGTCCGTCGCGCTGAACGCGGCGCTCCACGGACTCCAGGTCGCGTCGGGCGTGCGCGTGTTGCCGGAGCGGAAGGCGATGGCGAGATGGCCGTCGCCGACGTTCTCCCCTTCGATGCGGTAGCTGCCGAAACGGGAGAATCGTTCCACGTCCTTCGCCGCTGAACGGAACTCCGCTTTTACCGATGGCGTCGATTCGAGGCGGTAGACGGCGCCGCTGTTCGTGGTCGTGACCAGCGTCTCGTTGCCGCCGCGCGAAATCGACACGACCTGTTTTTCGGGGACGCTGCCGAGGAGTGAGACCTCGCCGTCTTTCAGCTCGTAGATGCGGCCTTGCGGGCCCGTCGAGAGAAGGATCGATCCGTTCGGACCACCGGTGATGCCGTAGGCCATTTCATGTTCGAATTTGCGGACCACTTCCACGAAGCCGTCGGGATTGATGCGATAGATCTCCCCGCTGCCACCGCCGGTCGACGGCGTGGAACTGGCGTCCTCGAACGACACGCTGACTTCGACGCTGCCCGCATCCTCTTTCTTCTGTTCGGCTGCGGGGGCTGCCGTAGTCGACGCGGCGGCGGATTGTGCGGCCGGTTTCGGCGTCGTCTTCACCGGCGCTGTCGACGGCAGGACGTTACTCGCCGCCGCGGCCCAGCCGACGCCGTTCGCGTCGACGTAGATCGCGGAGATCTCCGACAGCGGCGAATCGTAGAGTGCGTGCGCGGCGCCGTCGGGGCGGATTTCGTAGATGCGTCCTTTCGCGGAGCCGCCGGCCAGGATGGTTCCGTCGTTCTTGACGCCGAGCGAGCGGAGATGCGTTTCGGGGGAGTCGAAGAGAACTTTCCCCTCGCCTTTCGGCGTGACGCGGAAGAGCTTTCCGTCGACGCCGGTGGCGACGGCGAGATCGCCGTTCGGCAGAAACTCCAGCGCCCAGATGTAAGCCTGCTTCGGATCGTAGAAGACCGAGGCCTTGCCGTCATTCGGATCGATGCGGTAGACCTTGCCGTTCGGCGAGGTGCCGGCGTAGAGAGCGCCATCATGAAACGCGACGGCGTAAATCTCCGGCTCCGGCGCGGTGTAGATCGCTTTCAGATCAGTGCCGCGGAGCCGGTAGACCTTCCCCTCGTTGCCGGTCCCGAAAAAGTGATCGCCGTTCGGCGCGGCCACCTGCGCCAGCACGAACGGATCGGTGAAGCTGCCAACCTTTTTCAGCGACGGGCCGGGGCGCAGCTCGCCGCGCGAGGTGACGGCGAAGCCATCGATGTCGCCGGCGAGGAAGTCTTCGGTGTTACGAACGCGCCAGAACTGCGGCGCGACGGCAAATGCATTCGATGCGGTGAGTAACGTAATTACGAGCGCGAGGCTTCGGCGCATAGTGCTGGTGATTCCTTTCGTTGAATCGGACGTGGCCAGGTCAAATCGCCGGCTTCACATCGAGGTCGATCTTCACGACGCCGTCGACGATGTAGCCGAGCGGATGCGCGAGATGTTGCGAGGCATGGTAGCGGACCGGCGCCTGGGGTCCGTTGGAGGTGTCGCTGCTGACGATGGCGCGCATCGTCGGCGGCAGATTGGGCAGATAAACGCCGGCGGTGACGGCGCCGTCGGTCGGTTCGTAAAGTCCGAGCGTCAACTCGGTCGATGGCCGGAGGCGTCGCAGGACGGCGATGACCTGGTCGAGGCTGCGTGGATCGGGCGGGACCAGCATGAAATCGACCTGATTCAGCACAGACCCGCTGCCGACCAGAAGGTACGCGGTGCCGGCCGCCTGATCGTCCGGAATCGTCACGTCGAACGTATCGATGAATGCATCTCCTCGGAACGGCTTCAGCACCGCGCGAACTTTGACGACGTCGCCCGCGTGCACGCGGCCCTTCGACGGCATCTCCAGAGACGCTTCGACAATCTTGGCGATCTTGAGGTCGTCGGTGTGGCGGAAGTGAATCTTGACCGACTCGATGTCGGCGGTCCGAAACTCGTTCGACATCACGTAGCCGGCGACGACGGCGATGTACGACGGAATCGCCTGCCGCGCCTGGGCACCAGCCCACCCTTCGTGAAGAAGAATCGGTTCGCTGAATCCTTTGAGCTTGATCTCCGATTCGAGCAGCACCGTCCGCTCGCCCGCGGCGCGCTGCGCGCCCGCGACGACGGTGTCAGCGGCCATCGCCAGAATCAGCGGCGTCAGCTGCGAGTGGCGAAGGACGTCGACGTGGTACTTCTGCGCCGGGCCACTTCCTTCCACTTCGAGGTCGACGGGGATCATATCGGCCTTCTCGCCCATCATCCCCATGATGCCGACTGCGCGATCCTGCCGGAACGCGCCGACGACAGCGCCGGTGTTGGAAAACTTGAAGGAACTGGCCAGACTTGGCAGCACGCCGACGATCTCCGACTTGGCCATCGGGAACGCCACTTCGCCCATGTCGAGGAACGGATGGCCGAACGCGTAAACGCGATCGCCGTCAACGTAGGTGACGGTGCCGGTAGCCGCGACGTTGAAGTCGCCGCGCAGCAGGACGGCGCCGATGGCGTCGCCGGCGGCGAACTCTTTCGATGCGCTTATAGTCGACGTCGTCGATGTCGACGATGCGCCGCTCGGAACGGGCATGAAGCCGAGCGGATCGAGATACTTGCCGAAACGTCCGAGCGTGTCGGGAGCAAAGCTCGACATCGACAGCGGCACAGCGATCGGCCGTGCTCCGGCGATGGCAGACGCAGGCGTCGCCCCGCTCATGCTGGACATCATCAACTCGAACTTCTCGCTGGTCTTGTGCTCGACGATCGCTTTGAGAAACTCGCCGCCGGTCATGCGTGGCGTCGCGGCGACGAAACCGCCGGCCGGCTTCACGTCCACCTGCGCGATCTTGAGCATCTCGTCGATCGGCGTGATGCCGGCAATCGCTTCCTTCGAAAACTGCCATGAGTACGCCAGCGCGCCGATGACCTTGCCGTCGATATAAATCGGCGATCCGCTCATCCCCGCAATGACGCCGGCGCGGTCGACGACCGGACCGGACACTTTGGCAAGGATCAGATCCTGTCCCGGCCCGATGTTCTGCAGGACGCCCGTGATCTCGACGTCGAACCGCTCCAGCTTGGTGCCGTCGAAAACGGTTTCGCCGTACCCATGCATGCCCTTGCGGACCTGCGAAAACGGCATGGTGTTGGTCGGTGCAGCGGACGCGGCCGAGCACAGCAGCGTGGTGATGGCGACGGAGATGGCAAGAAGGGTTCGCGGCACGGGCGATCTAACACAGTGGCGGAACAACGCTATTTCGGCTGGCTCGGCCTGAAAGACTTTTCACCACAGAGACACAGAGAACACAAAGAGAGCTTTTCTCTGTGTCCTTTTTGCCTCTGCGGTGAAAAGCTTTTTCTCCGCGTGCTCCGCGTGACAAAGGTCTTTCTGATTCTTCCGGCTGCGCGAATTCGCCCGCCGCTACGGCTCGCTCTCTGTCTGTTCCGGCGACGCCTTCCTGCGGCGGCTGACTCGTCTCATCCGCCTGATCTCCTCCACGTGCGGCAGGAGGATGGCGTTCGCAGGATCGCGCGCCAGTTGCGCACCGATCGTGTACGCCTGCGCGGCGATGAGGTCGATACGTTGTCGGCGGAGGAGGTTCGCGCCGGAGACGCCGTTCAGCATCGAGCGCAGTTCCTGCTCCACCGCGGACCAGCGGATCGCCTCGTCCTGCAGCGACCGCACCGCCTCGATCGGTTGACCGACGGCGTGCGAGACGTTGTCGAGCGTATCGATGACATTGATCGATGCGTTCACGACCGGATCGGACGTCCGTAGCCGGCCGCGCAGCGCTCTTCGCTGCTCCGCCGTCATCGGCGCCATCTCCCCCATCCGCATGCTGATGGCGCGCAACTGATCGATGATCTCCTCGGGGGGCAGCGCCGGCGGGTTCTCCGCAAGCGTGGGCGGATTCGCCGTTTCGTTATTCGTGCTCATGTCGTTCCTCCCTGCGCCGGACTCCTAGCCGACACGTGAGCCAGGCTCATCGTTGATAGCAGTGGTTTGCGCAGATGTCAAATCGGTGCGCGGCTTAAAGCCGCGCGCTGCCCGGTGAAGAAGGGCGAGTATCGGCTGTTCGACGGCTATGTCCGGCGAAGGGTCGGATAGTTCCGGTGATATGCCGCTCTTCACCGGCTTTAAGACGGCTGTTCACGGTAGAGAGACGAAGCAAGTCGGATAAGAAGCGGCGGTTACCCTCTAAGAGCCGACTATTCTCTGCTATAAACCGGATACTGCCGGTGAATCATCGGAGATACGCGGCTCAACGTCGGGTATTGCCGGCTGAGAGCCGGACATACACGGGTGTAGGCTGCCAAGTACCGGCCTGGAGCCGGAACAAGCCGCCTGACGGCCGGAGCCCGCGTTCAAACCGGGAAATGAACCACAGAGACACAGAGATCACAGAGACTCTCTGTCCTCTGTGGCTCTGTGGTGAGATGATTTTCGGTCAGCATGAACGTCACGCGCACCGCTTCCGCCGCATTCACCGTCGAGTTCGAGACCGAGGATGAACTTCGTGAGGAACACCGCGCGAACCTGTCGATGGGCGGCCTGCGCCTCGCCACGACCGAGACCCTCGCGCTCAACGCGACGCTGCTCGTGACGCTGCGCGGCCCGGGGGGCGGCGAGTCGTTCGCGCGCGCCACGGTCGTAGCGAGTCTTCCGGACGCGATCGCCCTCGCCATCGACGGCAACGCCGACGAACGTCTCGCTCGCTTGATGGCAAGACCCGCCGGCGAATCCTCGGAGGAAACTCCGGAGAAGAAACAAAACATCTGGGACCGCATCCGCGCGCTCTCGCAGATGGAGAAACTCCTGCTGGCCGTGAAGGCCGATCGCACCGAACGCGCGCTGCTGCTCCAGGACAACGATCCGCGCGTGCTCCTCTCTCTGCTCCGCAACCCGCGTCTCACCGTCGACGAAGTGGCGCGCCTGTCGAAGTCGTCCTTCCTCACGTACCAGGTCGCTGACGTGATCATGAAGACAGGTCAATGGATGGCCAGCCTCGACGTCCGCCTCGGACTCATTCACAACCCAAAGACCCCTCCGGCCTTCGCCCTGCGCATCCTGCCAACGTTGCCAGAGTCCGAGGTGCGTTCCATCGCACGCGGCGGAACGAATATGGCGCTGAAGACGGCGGCGTTGCGGCAACTTCAGGGGCGTTAGAAGGTCCGCTGCCATCGCGAGCGGAATGGATATTCGCTTCCGCGCGCCGATGAGATCAAGATGGCCAGCGGATTGTTATGAACGCCCCCCCGGACAGCACTGCATCCCCTGCCGCGGTGCGATTGCAGCGCGCCTCCCTGCTCGCTTCCCGCCTTGTCGTCGTCCTGGGCGCACTTGTGCTCATGGGCTGGGGTTTCGACATCGCTGCGCTGAAGAGTGTTGTGCCGGGCTTCGTCACGATGAAGGTCAACACTTCGCTCTGCTTCGTCCTCAGCGGCGTCGCGCTGGCATTTCTGCGGGAAGAACGCGCCGGCTCGCGGCGCCGCCTCCTCCTTTCCGGCCTGGTCTGGATTGTCATCGCGCTCGCCACGGTGACTCTGGCGGAGTACTACATGGGCCGAAATCTCGGCATCGACCAATTTCTGATCCGTGAACCGCAGATCGGCGGATTTCCGGCGGCGCCGGGGCGCATGGCGCCGACGACCGCGCTCGGCTTCGCACTCACAGGGATCGCGCTTCTTCTGCTGGCGCGCAATTCGGCACGTGCGATCGCCGCGTCGCAGGCGATCGCTGTTATCGCCGGCTTCAATGCGATCCTTGCCATAGCCGGCTCTGTCTATCGGGCGCCGGCGCTGATCGATGTTTCGATCCGCGGCGTGCGATCCAATATGGCTGTCAACACGGCCGTCCTTTTCGGACTCTTAAGCTTCGGCATCCTCGCGGCGCGGCCGGACGCGAGCCTCATGGCCACCATCACCAGCCGGAAAGCCGGCGGAGTAGCTGCGCGGCGGTTGCTGCCATTCGCCATCCTCGTACCGCTGACGTTGGGCTGGCTGCGTCTGCAAGGGCAGCTGGCCGGCCTTTACGGAACGAATTTCGGGCTGGCGATTTTCGCCGCATCGAACGTCGTCGTTTTCACCGTCGTGATCTTCCTCGGCGCCAGATCGCTCAACCGTACCGCCGGCGAGCGCGCGCTGGCGGAGTCGGCGCTGCGTGCGAGCGAGGAACGCTATCGCGCGCTTTTCGATTACGCGCCGGACGGCATCGTCATCGCCGATGCCGAAAGTTTCTACCTGGACGCGAATGCCAGCATTTGCCGGATGCTCGGGTACTCCCATGAAGAACTTATCGGGCTGCACGCCTCGGATATCGTCGTCCCCGCCGAGATCGAGCACGTCGGACCCGCGCTGGAGACGATCAAAACAAAATCCGAGTACCACCGCGAGTGGCAGTTCCGCCGAAAGGACGGTTCCGTCTTCGAGGCGGAAGTGATCGCTTCTCTGATGCCGGACGGAAATCTGATGGGGATGATCCGCGACATCACCGAGCGAAAGAGGGCCGAGGAGGCACTGCGCGCAAGCGAAGCGCGGCTGCAGGCAGTGACGGAAAATCTGACCGAAGGCTTGATCGTCGCGGGCATGAATGGCCGGCTAGTCCACTGGAATCGCGCGGGCCTCGAGATGCACGGTTACAGCAGCCTTGAACACGGCCTCCGCGAAATCGGCGAGTTTGCCGCGACCTTCGCGCTGACCACGCTCGACGGCTCAAGCGTGGCCTTTGAGCAATGGCCGATGAATCGGGTCCTCAATGGTGAGGTTGTACGCGACTATGAGGTGCAACTCCGCCGCCTCGATTCCGATTGGGAGCGGATCCTCAGCTATTCGGGCGAGATCATCACCGACGTCACCGGCCAGCCGCTGGCCTTTCTCGCCATCAACGACATCACTGCGAGGAAGTGGACCGAGCAGGCGCTGGGCGAGAGCGAGGATCAGTTTCGGACGATGGCTAACTCCATCCCGCAGCTCGCGTGGATGGCCCACGCGGACGGATCCATCTTCTGGTACAACCAGCGCTGGTACGACTACACCGGCACGACGCAGGAGCAGATGGCGGGCTGGGGCTGGCAAAGCGTACACGACCCGCAAGTGCTTCCCGCGGTCCGCGATGGCTGGCGAAAAGCAATCGCCGCCAGGCAGCCGTTTGAGATGGAGTTTCCGCTGCGCGGAGCGGACCAACGCTTCCGCACGTTTCTGACGCGCGTGCAGCCGATGAAGGATTCCCAGGGTGCCGTAGTCCGATGGGTCGGAACCAACACCGATGTCGATGAGTTGAAACGGATGGACCAGTCGCTGCGCGAGACCCAGGCGCGGCTCCATTCGACGCTCGCGGCAGGTTCCATTGGCACTTGGACCTGGGACATCGTCAATGATCGCCTGGTCGCGGACGAATTCACCGCCCGTATGTTTTCAGTCGACATCGCCGCGGCGGCAAACGGCCTGCCCGGGGAGTCCTATCTCCGGAACGTGGTGGCGGAAGACCAGCCGGGTGTCGCTGACAACCTGGCCCGCGCCATTGAAACCTGCGGCCACTATGACATCGAGTATCGCGTGCGGCAGAAAACGGGAGAGGAATTCTGGCTTCAGGCGCGGGGACGAGTCGAGGGCGACGCGCAGGGCAATGCCGTGAACTTTCATGGTGCCGTCATGGACATCACCGACCGCAAGCGGGCCGAGAATGCCTTGCTTCAGCTCAATGAGAATCTGGAGCAACGCGTAATCGAGCGCACTGCCCAGCTCGAAACTGCCAACCGAGGGCTCGAGCTGGCCGGGCGGCACAAGAGCGAGTTTCTCGCCGGCATGTCTCACGAATTGCGCACGCCGCTCAACGGCATCATTGGCTTCGCCGAGTTCCTGATCGACGAAAAGCCCGGTCCGCTCAGGCCCAAGCAGAAGGAGTACCTGGGTGATGTGCTCAACAGCGCGAACCATCTACTGCAGCTCATAAACGATGTGCTCGACATGGCCAAGGTCGAGTCAGGCAAGATGGATTTGTATCCGGAGATCTTCTCTGTGCACGACGCCGTCGGTGAAGTCACCGCCGTCATCGAGGGGATTGCCCGGAAGAAACAGGTCAGCGTGATTTCGAAGACTGGCGACGGACTTGATGCTGTCCTGCTCGATCTGCAGAAGTTCAAGCAGGTGCTCTACAACCTTCTATCCAACGCCGTGAAGTTCACAAACGAGAGCGGCAGTGTGACGATTCAAGCCCGGCGCCTTGAGCCGGACCAGCTCGAGGTTCGAGTCCAGGACACCGGAATCGGCATCAAGGCAGAGGACCTAAGCCGCCTCTTCGGCGCCTTCGCCCAGCTCGACACTGGTACCGCCCGGCGCTTCGAAGGCACCGGACTCGGTCTGGCGCTCACGAAGAAGATCGTCGAATTCCAGGGAGGACATATCGAAGTGGAAAGCGAGCCAGGCAAAGGCAGCACGTTCACCGTGGTGCTGCCGCTTGGTAATGCCTGACTCTTCGCAAGATTCACCACCCGCGCACTGGCAACCATTCATCGACGATCGTGCCGTTATCGATGACGTGATACCGGTCGTACATCGCTGCCGTGAGGCAGGAGTGATTGGGAATCACGCGGACGAGCGTGCCGACTGGGAGCGGGATCGAAGTCGCGAGTTTGCCGTGCTCCTGCGACAACGCGATGACACGCGCGGGCAGCGGACGTAGGTCGAGGTCGCAGACCAATCCGTAGCCGAACTTGGGATCGAGGTGTTCAGGGCTGACATCCTTCGACAGCGCGAGTGCGCCGGCGTCGATGATGGCTTGGCCGCGTTCCGGGTACGAGCCGACCACCGTTGCCAGCACCGACACGGCGACGTCGTCGCGCGTACAGCTGCCGAGGGTCGCTTGGAACGCGTCGAAGAAGACGTAGTTGCCGGGGCGGACTTCGTCGGTGTCGGCGAATGTATCGGCGATCGCGGTCGTCGGCGTGGAGCCGATGCTGCGCGTAACCTCATCCATCCCGAGCAGCGCGCGGAATCTCATCAGCGATTCGATCTCCTCGGCGGCAATACGCCGGATCTCCTCGACGTCGCGCGCGTTGTACGAGTGGCCGGCGTGCGTCAGCAATCCCTGAAAGTGCGCCGCCGGCGAATTGGCGATGGCGAGCGCCAGTCGCACACTGTCCGGATGGTTCGGATCGACTCCGGCGCGGTGATAGCCGCAATCGACTTTGAGAAAGACATCGAATACGGCTCCATTCGCGGCGTAAAACTGCTCTACCGCGCGTAGAGCGAGGTCGCTGTCGATGAGAATGTTCAGCCGTTCGATTCGCGCCGCCAACGCTGCCGCGCGCGCCAGTTTTTCGGGTGCGATCGGCACCGCGTACGTGATGTCGCCGAACCCCGCATCCGCGAAGAACTCCGCCTCGGCCATGGTCGAAACGGTGATCGGACCGGTCGCGCCGCCGTGCTGCATCCGGGCGATCTCGATGGTCTTGTGCGTCTTCACGTGCGGGCGGAATGCGACCCCCGAGGCGAGAGCCTTGGCGCGCATGCGAGCGCAGTTTTGCTCGACAATGGTGCGGTCGACGAGAAACGCGGGCGTCGTCACATGCGAAAAATCATTCATATCGATATGGATGCATTCTATGCGTCCGTCGAGCAGCGCGACCGGCCCGAGCTGCGCGGCAGGCCAGTCATCGTCGGCTGGCCCGGCGAGCGGAGCGTCGTCTGCGCGGCATCGTACGAGGCGCGCAAATTCGGCGTCCACTCCGCGATGCCGGCCACGCGCGCGAAGCGGCTCTGCCCCGAGGGAGAGTTCATCCATCCGAACTTCGAGAAGTACCGCGAAGTATCGCGGCAGATTCGCGAGATTTTCGAACGTCACACGCCGCTCGTCGAGCCGCTGTCGCTCGATGAGGCGTACCTCGATGTGACCGAGGAACTGACCGGGATTCCGACGGCAACGGAGACGGCGGAAACGATTCGGCGCGAGATCAAGGCTGACACCCAACTGACCGCGTCGGCGGGTGTGGCGCCGAACAAGTTCCTGGCGAAGATCGCAAGCGATTGGAAAAAGCCCGACGGCTGCTTCGTCATCCGCCCGCATCAGGTCGAGCGATTCCTGATGCCGCTGAACGTGCGCAAAATCCCCGGCGTCGGAAAGGCCACGGAGAAAATCCTGACGGAGATGGGCATCGCCACTGTCGGCGATCTCCACTCATTCACTGCCGATCAACTCGTCGCGCGCTTCGGAAAATGGGGAACGCGGCTCTGGGAGCTGGCGCGCGGCATCGATGAGTCGCCTGTGGTGCCGTCGCAGAAACGGAAATCGTGGTCGAGCGAGAACACGTTCGCGAAGGACATCACTCTCGATGAAGTCACCGCGTACATTCGCGAAGAGGCGCAGAAACTCTGGCAAGCGCTCAGTGACAAACAGCTGGTCGGCCGCACGGTGACGGTAAAACTGCGCACGGGCGATTTCAAAACTGCCACGCGGCGTCTGACACCCGAGGCGATTCCGTCGAGCGGCGACGATCTGGCGCGCATCGGCGCCGATCTGCTGACGCGTTTCGATTTTCCGCCGGGAAGCCGCTATCGCCTCGCTGGAATCGGCGTATCGAACTTCATCGACGAGGATGACGAAGAAGAGCCGGCGAAGGAGCAGCCGGCGTTGTTCGGTGAGCCGCCGTGAAGAAATCGCGCTTCTGCGAAACAGCGTCTCCCGGGTTAGCAACATCGGCTATCGCATCTTGCCAAAGCACAGACAAGAGTGTCTGTGCCACACCGCCGTCCGTCTGCATCAGCATTCACGTATGGCCGAGTCAATGTGGCACAGACACTCTTGTCTGTGCTGGTGAGGCTCGGGACTGCTGAGAAGATCAACGCTGTCCTGATTACAGCAGCGCATCGACTCCGTACGCGATCTCATCCTCGGACACATCACTGAAGACTTCGCAGTGGCCGATAGCGCGCGGAAAAACCATGACGCGCTTGCTGCCAGTGTTCTTTTTGTCGTGCTCAGTCGCCGCGAGGATCGCGTCGCGATCAATGCCGTCGGGCAGCGGCGATGGATTCCAGGCGCGGATAGCGTGGTCGATGCGATCGGCGATCAGACGATCGAGAACGCCGCGGCGAACGGCGATCGCGTTCGCGGCGAGCATCCCCCACGCCACCGCCTCGCCATGTGTGAGGCCTCGGTAGTCGAGCGCCGCCTCGATGCCGTGCGCGATGGTGTGGCCGTAGTTCAGCAGCCGCCGCAGGTCGGCTTCCTTCTCGTCGGCCGAAACGATTTCCGCCTTCACGCGGATGGCTTTGCGCACGACCTGCTCGAGATCAAAGTCCGGCGGCGATTCGAGCAGTTCGAACAGCGACGCATCGCCGATCACGCCCCCTTTCAACGCCTCGAAGAGTCCGCTCAGCACTTCGCGCCGCGGCAGCGAATCAAGCGTGGCCAGGTCGGAGATCACCGCGCGCGGCGGATAGAAACTGCCGATCAGGTTCTTTCCCTTGGCGTGATTGACCGCGAGTTTTCCGCCGAGGGAGCTGTCGACCTGCGCGAGGAGCGTGGTGGGAACGTGGACGAGATCGATACCGCGAAGAAAAATCGACGCCGCAAATCCCGCCGTGTCGCCGACCATCCCGCCGCCGACGACGACCGCCATCGAATCGCGCTTCGCCCCGCGTTCGAGTAACTGCGTGACGACGTCGTCCGCCGTCTCAAGCGTCTTGTGCGCCTCCCCTTCGTCGATCGCAATCACGTCCGCATCGAGCGTCGCGGCGATCTGTTCGCCGAACCGGTCGCGAAGCACGGTCGACGTAATGACGAAGATGCGCCCTCGGCTTTGAATGAGCGCGCGAATGTCATCGAGCAGATTGCGCCCGACGTAAACGGGATAGCTCGCGGACGCCTGGCGGATGGTGACGAGCGGCTCCATTGGGCGGTGAGTCTATCGTCAGGCTAAAATGCACGCCCACGTGATCCACTTCTACCACGTCACCAAGCGATTCGATCAGTACTCCACGGCGCTTTATGACGTGACGTTTCACATCGAAAAGGGCGAATTCGTTTTCCTCACCGGCGCCAGCGGCGCGGGCAAATCGACGCTGCTGAAACTCATCCTCCGCCAGATCCAGCCGAGCGACGGACAGGTCGTGGTCAACGGCCGCAACTTGAAATCGATGAAGCGGTCGCAGCTCCCCTTCTTCCGCCGCGAGATCGGCATGGTCTTCCAGGATTTCAAGCTCATCGAGCGGATGACGGTCTTCGAGAACCTCTCCTTCATTCTCACCGTTCTCGGCATCCCGCCGCGCGAGCACAAGAAGCGCGCGTACGGCGCGTTGCGCGCGGTGAGCCTGCATCACAAGCTGAATGCGTATCCGCTGCAGCTCTCCGGCGGCGAGCAGCAGCGCATCGCCATCGCCCGTGCGTTGATCAACGAGCCGCTGGTGATCGTGGCCGACGAACCGACCGGCAATCTCGATCCCGATCTGACGCAGGAGATCGTACAGATTTTTGCGGAGGCGAATCTGCGCGGATCGACGGTGCTGATTGCGACGCATGATCGCGAGTTGATCGAGCAGAGCGGACGGCGCGTGATCACGCTCGATCACGGCCGCATCACCGACGAGAAAGTGGCGGTGCCGCAGCGCGCGCCGCGCGTCGAGTCGCTCTTCGGGATCGGCGGCTGACCGCGATGCCGCATCGCGACGACGCGCTCCCGCAGACGACGTTCTCCTATTTCTTTCGCGAAGCGGCGCGCCGCATGTGGGTGTCGAAGCGCACCAGCTTCGTCGCCGTGGCCATGATCGCCATCTCCCTCTTCATCGTCGGTGCGTTTCTCCTCGTCGCCGAAAACCTTGGGCGCGCGGTCGCACAGGCTGGCGGAAAATCGCGGGTGAACATTTATCTGACCACCGATGCGACGCCGCAGCAGATTGCCGCGGCCGACGCATGGCTGGCCGCACACCACGACTTCGCGGGATGCCGTTTCGTTTCGAAGGAAGTCGCGTTGACACGATTTCGCCAGTACTTTGCGAATCTCTCCGACGTGGTCGGTCAGCTCGACGAGAATCCGTTTCCTGCATCATTCGAATGCGAGATCGCGCCGGCCGTCGCGCAATCGCCTGCGTTCACGCAGCAGGCGAAAGAGTTGCGCGCGATTGCCGGCATCGACGAAGTCCAATTTGATTGGGAGTGGGTCGAGAAGCTGAAGAAGCTCATCAACCTCGTGAACCTGGCCGGAATCATCGCCGGCGGCATCCTCGCCATCGCCGCGGCGTTCACGATCGCGAACGTGATCCGCCTGACGATGCTGCTCTATCGCGAAGAGATCGACATCATGCGCCTCGTCGGCGCGACCGAGCGGATGATCCGCGGCCCGTTCCTCATCGAAGGAGTTCTGCAAGGCTTCATCGGCGCGGTCGTCGCCATCGCGCTCCTCTTCGCCGCGTTCATCGCCGGCCGCCACTTCCTCGCGCCGCACTATTCGCTGCTCTGGAGCTTCCTCTTCAACGGCTTCCTCCCCTGGCGCAAACTCCTGGCCCTCCTCGCCGGCGGCACCCTCGCCGGCTACCTCGGCAGCTGGCTTTCGGTGCGGGAAAGCGGCGAAGAACGCGCGTGATGCGATAGCCTTCGCGCCGCATGAAACTCGTTGAATGCGTTCCGAACATTTCCGAGGGGCGGCGGCCGGAGATTTATGACGCGGTGGCCGCGGCCGCGGCGAGCGTGAATGGAGTCACGCTGCTGAACGTCGATCCCGGCGTTGATACGAACCGCACCGTCATTACCTTCGTCGGTGATCCCGAGGCTGTGCTCGAAGGTGCGTTTCAGCTGATTCGAAAGGGCGTCGAGTTGATCGACATGAGCACGCATCGCGGCGCGCATCCGCGCATCGGCGCCGTCGACGTCGTGCCGTTCATCCCCGTCGCCGGCGTCACGATGGACGACTGCGTCGAGCTCGCCCGCCGCCTCGGCGAACGTGTCGGACGCGAGCTGAATGTTCCTGTCTACCTCTACGAATACGCGTGCAGCGCGCCGCACCGCCGAAACCTCGCCGACGTGCGCGAGGGCGAATACGAAGGCTGCGCGCGCAAGCTGAACGATCCGAGATGGACGCCCGACTTCGGCCCCGCCGAGTTCGTGCCGCGCACGGGTGCGATCGTGATCGGCGCGCGCAAGTTCCTCGTCGCCTACAACGTGAACCTCAACACGCTCGACAAACGCATGGCCACGCGCGTCGCCTTCGACATCCGCGAGCGTGGCCGGATGAAGCGCGATGACGACGGCAATCCGATCCTCGACGCGAAGGGCGAGCCGGTGTGGGAGCCGGGCCTACTCAAGTCGGTGAAAGCGGTCGGATGGGTCATCCCCGAATTCGGCTGCGCGCAGGTGTCGATCAACCTGACCGACCTCGATGTCGCGCCGCTGCACGTAGTCTTCGATGCCTGCGAAGCGCGCGCACGCGAACGCGGCCTGCGCGTGACCGGATCAGAAATCGTCGGACTCGTGCCGCGCGATGTATTGCTCGCCGCCGGACGTCACTACCTGCAGCGGATGGGACGCCCAACCGGCGTCTCCGAGGCCGCGCTGATGCACGCGGCGATTCGCACACTCGGATTATCGGAACTGAAACCCTTCGATCCGCGCGAACGCGTCATCGAATATCGCCTCGCCGCCCCCGCGCGCCTGGCATCGATGCGCGTCAACGATTTCGTCGATGAGCTCTCGAGCGACTCCCCCGCCCCCGGCGGCGGCTCCGTCTCCGCGCTGGCCGCATCGATGGCCGCGGGGCTGGCGGCGATGGTGGCCGTCCTCTCCCACACGCGCAAAGGCTTCGAATCGAAACAGCCGGACCTCGACCGCATCGCGGTTCGCGCACAAACGCTCAAGGATCAATTCCTCGCCGCCGTCGACGCCGATACCGCCGCCTTCGACCAACTCCTCGACGCCATGCGCATGCCGAAGTCGACACCTGAGGAGCAATCCGCGCGCGACGCGGCCATCACCGAAGCCACCATCGCCGCCACCGAAGTCCCCCTCGGCGTCCTTGAGTCCTGCCCCGAGGTCATCGAACTCTGTCTCGAAGTGGCCCGCATCGGCCTCCAAGCCTCCCTCTCCGACGCCGGCGTCGGCGTGCAGATGGGCCGGGCAGCGGCGGCGGGCGCGTATCAGAATGTCTGCATCAACCTCCAGGGCCTCGCCGATGCCTCGCGGCGGGGCGACCTGGTGAGACGCGCCGACGTCGCATGGCAACGCGTGAAGACGCTGCATAGCGCGGCGGAAGACGCGATTCTGGTTAAACTCCGTGAGCGCGTTCCGTCGTAGCGGACGCCAGCGAACGCATTCCCAACGGCAGCGCCTATCGGGGTGTCGCCGCCATCTCCGCTCTGAACGTTGCGCTGAGCTCTTGTGCCGTCGCAATGAGCGCGGGCGGCACCGTGCCGTTGGCGTTGAAGTCGATTTCGATCGCGGCGCGGACGAGTGCCCGGCGCGCCTTCTCCACCAGCGGGTCGTGGTAGTGAGTCACGGCGAATGACTTCCAATCCTCGCGCGAACACTGCCCTTTGGCAATGCGTTCGAGGAATGTGATGAAAAGGCCTTCCGCGGACATCGAGTAAGAGTATAGCCGACGCGCGGAGATGAAGTCCCGGCGCAACCAGAGTCGATGCTTCGTTTCGAACCATCGATGCTTTGATGTTGCATGGGAACGGGCGCGGAAACTTCACGCCGAGGCGGAGACGACTACTCTCGTCAAACTTCGAGACAACGTGATGATTACGATCGCTTGATCAGCCGCACGTACTCTTCGTGCGGACCGATCCAGAACCAGAGGACGCCGACCGGCGAGTCGAGGCCGAGCCCGATGTGATGAACCGATCCGCACCGCCCAGAACCGGCCGACACGTTTGAAATGCAGCGATGGCTGCTGCGGCGCGGACCTGAGTAGCTCGTAATTTCACGCGCGATCTTCTGAATCTCGGGAGGCAGCTCAGCGAACTTGCGCCAAAAACGCCTAGCGGCACCGTGGCTCAAAGTTCCGTGGTCTCGCCGCGTTCGTATTCGGCGAGCGCTTCATCTGCGAAACGATCGAGACGCCCCGATGCTTCTCGCGATACTGGCGGTGGAACGTTTCCTCGGACAAATCAGACGCGTTATGTAATTCTTTCGAGCAAAGTCTTGAGCTCTTTATGCTGCTCGGCGGCTTGTGCGATTCGAGCAAGAATCGCCAGCAAACATCCGATGCAAATGATACCCACACCCATCGTAGCCTGTGAAAGTGAGGTAAAGCCGCCTAATCCTACAAGTAACGCGAGAACAACAAGTAAAACGGTCATGCTTACCTCCGAGACGGTATAGACACGCTTCGCAAGGTTCTGTGGCGTGATCAGCGTCGCGAGGCAAGACAACCCCGAGGATGTAACGACCACGGGCTTCTTGTTTGGCCTATCGCCGCCCCTCCAGAATCCCATTCAACCCCCCCCCCGCCTCCCCCACCCTTGGTCCCGGGCGAGTGAAGAGGTTTTCGTCGACGGCAATCGCGACGACGTTCTTTGTGCCGGCGCGGGCGAGTAATGCATGGACCGCTGACGGGGTGACGGAGTGGTTGGGGTAGAGGAGGATGTCGGGGGGGTGGGCTACGAAGGATTCGAGGGAGTAGGAGGGCCAGCCGTTTACTTCGACGGCGTTTGTGGCGCCGCAGAGGGTGAAAAGGTCGTCGGCGAAGGTGTTGCGGCCGGCTACGTAGAGTGGGTCGGTCCAGACGGCGAGCATGAGGCGCGGCGGGTGTGGGCGCGTTCGGCGTTCGCGGGCCAGGCTGGTGTTTAGTTTTGTGACGGCGGCTGTGCTGTTGATGCCGAGGGCGTTGGCGATCGATGTCATCGATTTGGCGATGTCGGCGAGGCGTTCGTTGCTGACGACTAGCAGTGGGATGTGTACCGAGGCTAACGATCGTCCGAGGTTGGGTGGGAGGCCGGCGGCGTTGGCGATGACGAGGTCGGGGCGGACGGCGACGATTTTTTCGAGGTTCGGTTGCAGTCCGCCGACGCGCGGGAGTTTGCGTTGCGGCATCGCGTCGGCGGAGTAGTCGTCAGTGGCGACGATTCGATCTCCGGCGCCGAGGGCGATGACCATCTCGGTCACGTTGGGAGCTAGCGTGACGATGCGATGCGGTGTGTGTTTCGAGGCCGGCTCGGGCGCGGCGCATGCTGCGAGAAGCACAGACAAGAGTGTCTGTGCCACATAACAAAAACCGCGGCGTTGTCGCCGCGGTTCGTTAATTGCGACTGAGTTCAAGGCTACGACTCGCCGGCTTCGTCGTCGTCCATGTCGTTGTTGATGCCGAGGCGGGAGCAGGCGGCGGCGTACATCTGCTTGGAGGCGTTGATCGCGTTCTGCAGCTCGGCGATCCGGTCCTTCACCTTGGCCAGCTCTTCCTCGATCTGGTCCTTCAGGTCGCTGATCTCCTGCTTCGTAACCTGAAGCGTCGTCTCGTAAAACTTGCGCTGCTGATCGGTGATGACTGGCATTCTTCCTCCGAATTTGATGGCGAACGGCGCGCGATTATAGCTTGAAGTCGACGCGCACGTTGGTCCACGACTTCACGCGCACGCCGTCCTTTTCACCCGGTGCAAACGTCGAACGGCGGATGCTCTGCTGCGCCGCTTCATTGAGCACTGCCTGCGGACCGCTGACGACGCGCGTATCGAGAACCTGGCCGGTCTCGGACACGAGAACGCTGACGATGACGCTTCCCTGCACGTGCTGCACCCGGGCGATGGGCGGATAGTTTGCCGCGGCCTGATGTGTCATGTGCGCGGGGGTGAGTCCCGGCGTACCGCCCGGAACGAGATCGCCGACCTGCGTGCGCGGCGCTTCCGGCTGCGGCGCGGGACGCGTTTCGACGGGCTGCGGGACCGGAGCGGGAGGCGGCTGCGGCGCGGGTGCGGGGCGGTTTTCAACGACCGGCGGTGGCGCGACCGTTTGCGTCGCAACTTGTTGCGGAGGCGGCGCGGCGACAGGACGCGCGGTCGTAGTCTGCTGATTTTGGGTGCGCGCGAGCTCTGCGAGGCGGGCCTTTTCGGCGGCCATGCGCTTCGCGACT
>DASYJY010000155.1:0-118214 GCA_035995985.1 Thermoanaerobaculia bacterium
CACATTGCAACTCTGATTCGACATGGCTCACCCGAACGTTCAGGGACTGAACTTCGGATTCGATTCGCGCCAATCTTTCGTCGAGACGGCTCATCCACGATTTCAGCGCGTAGTACTCCGACTCCATCCGATCGAACCGCACGTACACACCGTCGAACTGCGTGTACATCTCGTTCCTCAACTTCCCATACACATCGTCCACGATGCGTTGCACGTCAGGAAGGATCACCTCCCGATGGAACTGCGCGAGCACTTGCAACCTGTCGTTTTTCATCGCCAGGAAATCCTACCTCGGAAGCGCGCTCGCAATCGTTCGCGCAAGCGATAACGGACAGCGCTCTCTATCAGTGACTGTGTCACCCAGAAAAACTCCTCACCCTGTAGAGAGATCACTTCGCCGGCGGCGGCTGCAGATTCATCAATCCCACGGCGTAGTCGCGGGAGACCTCGTCGTAGATTCCGAGCGCCGCGCGGAGCGATGGCGTGAGCGACTCCACCGAAATCGTGTAGGTGAAGTGTCCCGTTTTCGCCTTATCGAGATCGGCGGCCGGGATCGAAAACTGCTGCGTGTCGTGATGCGTTTCGCTCACGCCGCCGATCGTCGATCCCCACGCCACGTAAACAGAGAACGCGCCGTTGTAGACGTTACCCTGCCCGCGCAACGGAGTCAGCGCGGCGATCGGGACCTGCACGGTCAGCGGGAAGAGGTACGTTTTCGCTTTCGTGCGCGTCGGCTCGCCGCTCTTCGCGGCAAAGCGGAACGCCGACCGCGGCGCGTTACCGAAGAGCGCACCGATGACGCGGTCTTCCATCCGTGTGGTCTCGTTTTTCGGCACGAACTGCCTGCGCGAACGCACCGACAACGCCGGATCCTTGACACGGACTTCGATCTTGCGCGCCGCCGCTTTGGTGGGTGTGGCGCGATACGCGAGCGAGTAGTACGAATCGAAATCGTCGCCGATCCGCGGCAGCAGTTTCGTGACCTCGATGCTGCCCCACGCCGATACGCCGCCGGTTTCTTTCGCGACGTAGTCGAGCATCGGAGTCTCGTTGCTGAGGATGCGATAGTCGAATGCTCCGGCGCCGGCGGCAGGGGCTTCGGACTGATCGGCGGACGGCATCGTCGTCGACCCAAGCCCTTCTGCGTAGATCGGATAGATGGTGACGCCGTTCGCGTTCGCGGTCTGGATGAGCGTGGCGAGCAGCGGTTTCGCGTCGAACTCACTCTCGACTTCTGCCGGCAACCGGTCCGCGCCGGAAAGGTAAAACGCCTCCGCGCCCGCATACTCGGACAAACGATGCGTCGCCAAAAGAAGCACTTTCCTGCCGTCGACGCCGGCCATCGAGCGCATCAGCGCCTTCAGCGTTTCCACCTTTCGTTTTTCGTCGGCCATGGCGATCTGCGCTTTCATCCTGGCCGACTGCTCGCGAGAAAACGACAGGCCGCTGTCTTCGATCGCCGTCCTGCCGCCGCCGAACGGGTCCTGGATGGTGCTCAGCTCCTGCCGAAGGTCATCCATCTGGTCTCGATTCAGGGTTTTGGTCCTGCTGGCGATTACATCGAGCGCCTTGTCGACTTTCGACAGGTCGTCGGTGAACGTCTGCCGGATTCCGACGACGCCCTGATTCCACGACACGACCATGACCCGGTCGCCCGGCCGAACGGAATCGTGGAGCAGCTTCTTCATCGCTGCGAACATCGGATCGCTGCGGAACGCCGGAAGCTGGAAGCGTTCGACGAATACGATGATCGAGCGCTGCTGCGGAGGGGGCGGTTGCGGCGCCGCGGCGGGTACCTGCGCCGTGACGACGCCGCTCTGCTGCTGCGGCAGTGTCGCTGTGTATTCGGCGAAGTTCGTGATCGGCTGCCGGACACCGTTCTCGAAGATCTCGAAGTCGTCGCGCAGGAGGCCCTGCACGCGTTTGCCCTCTTTGTCGACCACGACCGCATCGACGTCGACGATGGAGACTTCGACACTCTCGCTCGCGTGCGGAACGACCGGTGTCTGTGGCGCCGCGACGCTGCTAGTTGCGACGAACAGCAGGAGCAGGTAACTCCATGGGCGCATGAACGTTTCCTTCCGGAATGACGGCGCGGATTCTACAGTGGTTATGACAGGTCACCGCACGGCGCGCATCTGGTAGCCCATCGCAGTGGCTGCGAATCCTGCCTCGGCGAGATACCTGCCGAGGTCTGATTTCGCAGCGGGCGCGTCGTTGATCTCGACGATGAGTAGCGCGCGGCGTGTGCCGTTGGTGACGAGCGATGCCAGCATTCGCGCGATCTCCTTCGCGGCCGTTCCGCGCATCGGTTCGTCCTCGGGGAGAAAAACGCTGAGCTGTTTTTCGCCGCGACCGACGTACGCTGCGAGCATGCCGTTGACGAGGATCACGCTGGCGCCGGGGACCCGCATCAGGCCGGGCACCGGCCATTTGAGCAGCGCGCCGTACGGGTTCGCGGGATCGGTGGCGGCGAGCATCACGGTTTCCGGTTCGTCGGGCTCGTCGCGATTGGATCGCAGCAGATCGAGCGCACCGCCGGTGCCGAACTGCGTGGCGCCGAAACCGGCCACGAAGTAGCCGCGGCGGATGCGGCCCGACTCCTCCATCGCTTTCAGAACGGGATAAATGGCGCTGAACCCGCCGGGCACCGACTCCACTGCCGCCGCCTCGCGAACGATGATGCCGTAGCGCGCCAGGAGCTGGTGCGCGAGCGCGCTGGCGCGTTCGGTGGCGCTGCCGCGCGGCGGCGGAAGGAGCGACCAGCGTCCCTGCGTCGACGGCGGCGCGACTCGCCGCGAGCGGAATGCCCCCGTTCGCGGCGCTTTCTTCGGGCGCGTGTAGGCGCGGAGTGCGTGGAACGTGTCGTTCGTGATCACACCGCGCCAAACCAGGTTCCAGAGCGCATCGACGACGTCGTTCGCGAAGCCGCCGAGCGCGGTTTGAATCTGCGCGAAGAACGATGCGCCGCTTGCGCGCAGGTGATCGACGATGCGCTGTTCCAACTCGCTCAGCTCAATCGTCGATGCGTCGTGCAGCAGCGGCAGATGATCGGTGAGGTAGAGCGCGATGCGCCCGTCTCGCTCGCCGATCGGCTCGACGCCGGTCCAGACGATTTCGCCTGCGGCGCTGAGCGTGTCGAGATCGGACGGTTTGTAGCCGTCGATGCGCGCGGCCAGGATCTCCGATTCGAGAATCGATGCCGGCATCGCGGCGCCTTGCAGCGCTTCGATCACTTCGAACAGGCCTTCCAGCCCGCGGCGTTTCTTCGTGATGAGTTGCCAGCCGGTGATGAGGCGCGTGTAGGCGGCGGTGTCGACCGGCTCGACTTCCTTGCGCAGCTTCGCGAGCGAGCGCATGCGAATCGACCGCAGCACTTCCACTTCGCACCACTCGCGCTGCGTGCCGCCGGGACGGAACTCTCCTTCGATGAGGCGTCCGCGTTCGACGAAACGCTCCAGCGATGACATGACCACCGCGACGCCGAGGCCGTAGCGCCGCGCGACTTCGGGCGGCGTAAACGGGCCATGGGTGCGCGCGAATCGCAGCACGAGATCGCCCGCCGGATCGGCGACCGGTTGGAGATAGCGATCGGCGAGACCTTGCGGAAGCGGAATGCCGAGGGCGTCGCGGTAACGGCTGGCGTCCTCGATGGCGATGAAACGTTTTTCGCGCGCGATCGGGATTTCGATGACGCGGCGGGTCTTCGTCAACTCACGAGTCGCCTCCTTCGCATCGACGAGAGATCGCGCCGCGATTTCATCGAGCGAGAGGTCGCCGAGGCGGAGGAGGAGATCGTGAAGCGCATCGATCGATTTCGCTTTGTGGCGATCGTCGAGATGCTGCAGCTCCAGCTCGAGCTGATACAGCGAATCGGCATCGAGCAGTTCGCGCAACTCTGGTTCGCCGAGGAGCTCGCGAAGCTGGGCCTGATCGATGGAGAGCGCTTGCGCGCGCCGCTCGGCCAGCGGCGCATCGCCGTCGTAGATGAAGTTCGCGACGTAGCGGAAGAGCAGCGAGCCGGCGAACGGCGACGGCTTCTCGGTGTCGGCGACGACGACGCGGATGTTGCGCTGCTGGATCTTCTTTATCGTCGCGACGAGCGCGGGGACGTCGAAGACGTCGCGCAGCACTTCGCGATACGTCTCGAGGATGATCGGGAACGAACCGAAGCGCGACGCGACCTGCAGCAGGTCGTACGCGCGTTTGCGCTGCTGCCATAGCGGCGTGCGGCGGTCGGGGCGATAGCGCGGCAGGAGCAGCGCGCGCGCGGCGGCCTCGCGGAACTTCGCCGCGAACATCGAACTGCTGCCGAGCTGGCGGACGACGAGTTGCTCGACTTCGTCGGCGTCGGGAATGACCAGTTCCGCGCGCGGGGCGGCGTCGGTGTCAGGAAAGCGGACGATGAAGCCGTCGTCGCTCCACATTGTCTCGACGTCGATCTGCAATTCGTTGCGCACCTTCGCTGTCACTGCCATCGCCCACGGCGCGTGGATGCGGCCGCCGAAGGGCGTGAGGACGCAGACGCGCCAGTCGCCGAGGTCGTCGAGAACGCGCTCGACGACGATGGTGCGGTCGTCGGGGACGGCGCCGGTGGCGGACTGTTGATCGTCGAGATACTGGAGGAAGTTCTTCGCGGCGCGCTCGTCGAGATCGTGTTTCGATGTGAGGCGTTTCACCGCGGCGGCGGGCTGCATCGTGCCGATCTCGCGCACCAGCGCGCCGATCGCTTCGCCGAACGGAACGGTGCGTTCGGCGGCATCGGCTTTCCAGAACGGCATCTTGCCCGGTTCGCCCGGCGCGGGCGTGACGAGGACGCGGTCGTGCGTGATCTCCTCGATGCGCCAAGTCGACGCGCCGAGGAGGAAGGTCTCGCCGACGCGCGACTCGAAGACCATCTCCTCATCGAGCTCGCCGACGCGCGCGCTCTGCATCTTTTCGCCGCCGGCGAGGAAGACGCCGAAGAGACCGCGGTCGGGAATCGTGCCGCCGCTGGTGATGGCGATGCGCTTGGCGCCGGGCCTCGGTGTGAGGATGTTGGTGACGCGATCCCACGTGACGCGCGGCCGCAGCTCGGCGAATTCGTCCGAGGGGTAGAGGCCGGAGAGCATGTCCAGGACGCCGTCGAACGAAGTGCGGGCCAGTTCCGAAAACGGCGCACATTGGCGGACGAAGGCGAACAATTCGTCGGCGTGCCACGGCTCGACGGCGATCATCGCAACGAGCTGTTGCGCGAGCACGTCGAGCGGATTGCGCGGGTAGCGCGTCGGCTCGATGGCACCGCGGTGCATGGCGTCGGTGACGGCGGCACAGGCGAGGAGGTCGCCGCGAAACTTGGGAAAGATGATTCCTTCGCTGATCGTCCCGACCTGATGCGAAGCGCGGCCGATGCGCTGCATGCCACTGGCGATCGACGGCGGCGCTTCGATCTGGATGACGAGATCGATCGCGCCCATGTCGATGCCGAGCTCCAGCGACGACGTCGCGACGAGCGCCGGCATCCGTCCCGATTTAAGGTTGTCTTCGATCTCGATGCGTTGCGCGCGGGCAATCGATCCGTGATGCGCCTGGACGAGGACTTCACCCGCGAGTTCGTTGAGCGCGCCGGCCATCCGTTCCGCCAATCGGCGCGAGTTGACGAAGATCAGCGTCGATCGATGCGCACGAATCAGCTCCAGCAGCCGCGGATGAATGGCCGGCCAGATCGATGCACGGACTCCTTGTCCGGCGGGACCGCTCGGCACTTCGTCGCGCGAGTACTCGTTGAGCTTGGCCATCTCCTCGACGGGAACTTCGACGTGAAGGGAGAGCTGTTTTTTCTCGCCGGTGTTGATGATGGTTACCGGGGGGTGGGGAGTGGGGGGTGGGGGGTGGGAGCTGTTCGGCTTGCCGGAGTGCTTTTCGTTGCTTTCTCCCACTCCCCACTCCCCACCCCCCACTCCCCCGAGGTACTTCGCCACTTCTTCCAACGGATTCTGCGTCGCCGACAGACCGATCCGCTGCGGCGGCTTGTCCGCGAGTCGCGAGAGGCGCTCCAACGACAACGCCAGGTGCGCGCCGCGCTTGTTCGGGACGAGCGCGTGAACCTCGTCGACGATGATCGTCTCCACGCCGCGCAGCATTTCGCGCACGTTCGACGTAAGCATCAGGTAGATCGATTCGGGCGTCGTGATGAGGATGTCGGCGGGATCGCGGAGGAATCGCGCGCGTTCCGCCGGCGGCGTGTCGCCGCTGCGGATGCTGATCGATGGGATCACGAACTCCTCGCCGCGTTCGGAGGCGAGATTGGCGATTCCGGTGAGCGGCGCGCGGAGGTTGCGCTCGACGTCGACGGCCAGCGCTTTCAATGGCGAGATGTAGACCACGCGGCAGCGGCGATCTTTCGGCGGACGCGGCGCGAACATCAGCCGGTCCAGCGCCCAGAGAAACGCGGTCAGCGTTTTGCCGCTGCCGGTCGGGGCGAAGATCAGCGTCCAATCGCCGCGGGCGATGGCGGGCCAGCCCATCGTCTGCGCCTTCGTTGGAGTATGAAAGACGGAAGTGAACCAATCGCGCACAGCCGGATGAAATGGCTGCATCGGATCATCGGCCGGCACCTTTTCGTTCCGCTTCAACGTCTCCACCTTCCCGCTGCGCTGGACATTAAGTACTTGCGCTGCAAGAATAGTCTCCCTCCAGGCGACCACAGACAGCGGGGCGAAAGACAGGGATGCGGCTCAAAGTGCTCGGCGCGTACGGCGCGTCAGACGCTGAACATAATCTGACGGGCTACCTGATCGACGACTGGCTCGCGGTCGATGCCGGGACGCTGACGTCGAAACTGTCGTTCTCCCAGCAGGCCCGCATTCAGGCCGTCTTCATCACGCATCCCCATGCAGATCACATACGCGATCTGCCGCATCTCATCCATAACCGCTTCAGCCAGACTGCGGGACCGTTGACCGTTTTTGCCTCGAAAGAAGTGATGGAACTTCTGGTCGGCAACGTCTTCAACGGCATCGTCTGGCCGGACTTCGCGAAGCTGATCTCGCCGATTACGAAGGCGCCGGCGGTGATCTACCGTCCGATGGTTCCCGGCAAGAAGGTGATGTGCAATGGCGTCGGGTTGACCGCGGTCAACGTCCATCACCTGATCCCCGCCGCCGGCGTGATCGTGGAGATGAACGGGCAGGCCATCTCCTTCACCGGCGATACCGGACCAACGTCCGAAATCTGGAAGCGGACGAATAAGACAGCGAACGTGGTGGCGGTGGTGACGGAGGCATCCTTTCCGAACGATCAGCAATCGCTGGCCGACGAAACCGCGCATCTGTCACCGAACACCTTCGGCGATGAGTTGAAAAAGATCACCGTCGACGCGCCGGTCTACGCAAGCCACCGCAAGATTCCGTTCGAACGGGACATCGAATCGCAGATTCGTAATCTGCGCGATCGGCGGGCCCGCGTGTTGCTCGAGAAGAACTACACGCTCTAAAACTTGAACCACTGAGACACAGAGGGCACATAGCCTTCTCTGTGATCTCTGTGATCTCTGTGTCTCTGTGGTTTAACCGTTCTTCACTCCCTCCGCCCACGCCACCGAAAACCAGAGCGCGGCGTCCGGGCGTTGCGACCACACGCGGTAGTCATCCATGACGCGGTCGAAGGCAGCCTCGAAGAGGCCGTTCGCGATGATCGTATCGCGCGCGGTGCGGACGACGCCGGCCATGTTCGCGGCGAGGATCGGGAACGTCTCCATCCCCGCGCAGCCGCCGAAGAAGACCCAGGTGTTGCGCAGCGGTTGCGCGCCGGCTTCGTGCAGCAGTTGCACGAGGCGACGGCCGACGTGTGGATCGTTGCCGATGCGCTCGTACGCGCGCATGTAGGCGTCCCACAAACTCATCCAGCCAGGCGGCTCGGGCCAGAGACGCATGACGCCGTGATCGTCGTCCGCGAGGACGATTCGTCCGCCCGGCTTCACGGCCCGGACCATCGACTTCACCGCGCGCAGCGGATCGGAGATGTGCTCGAGGAGGAAGCGTGTGTGCGCGACGTCGAAAGTTCCCCATTCGTTGCCGAGGTCGAGATTGAGTGCCTCGCCGGAGCGAAGATCGGCGAGTGATGTTTCGCCGTCGTTCGCGGCAAGGCGTTTGGCCGCGTTCAACTGCTCGTCGCTGTTTTCGATGCCGACGACGTGCCCGTTCGGCACCGCGCGCGCCATCATCCGCGTGAATTGGCCGAGGCCGGAGCCGAGGTCGAGGATGCGCTCGTCGCCGCGGAGGTTCATCTCGCGCAGCATCGCGGCGTTGAGCAGGACGTCGTTCATCAGCGACAGGCGCCGCTGCTCGTCGTCATCGGTTCCGTGGATATAGGTCGCCATCTACGCGAGATCCGCCACCGGAAATCCGGCATCGATCCAGCCATCGAGTCCTCCCGCGAGCGGTCGCACTTTCGTGTATCCCTTGTCGATCAGCATGCGCGCCACACGGGCGGCTGAGGCCTCGTTTGGTCACGTGCAGTACAGCACCACCTCGGTGTGCGGGGCGAGGTCGCCGAGCTGCGTGGCCACGTCGTCCATGTGCGCGAGGATGGCGTTCGGAATCGATCGTGGATTGTGTCTGCGTGCGCCGGCCGTGCGGACGTCGAGCACGATCGGGAACTCGCCGCGGTCGAGCATCGCCTTCAATTCGTGCGGCTCGATGCGTGCGAGCCGCAGTTGCTTGAGAAAGTGAATTCGTTGCGCCCACTTGACGGCGATCAGCACGACCAGCAGCAATCCGATGACGACCAGCGCCCATCCGCCGAGGCTTTCGAGGGCGGCAAGGAGGCGATCGATAGCGCGATGGAAGGCGCGGCCGGCGGCGACGGAGGCTCCGGCCCAGATCAGCGCGCCGATGCCGTCGTAGATGACGAACGCGAGGGTGCCGCGTCCCGAGGCGCCCGCGAGCGGCGGCGCGACCGTCGAGAATCCGGGGATGAACTTCGCGATCAGCAGCGATTTCAATCCCCACCGCTCGAATCGCGCTTCGGTGTCGCGCACGCAGGAGTCGGGCGAAAGCGAGATGCGGCAGAGCGTGCGCAGGATTCGATATCCGTAGCGCCGCCCGAGGAGGAACCACATGTAGTCGGCGATCAGGGAGGCGGCGATCGCGGCCAGCAGGATGTTCGTCGACGACATCTTCCCGTCGCGCGACAACGCTCCCGCCACGATCAACGCCGGAACGGCCGGGACGGGCGCGCCGAGTTGCTCCAGCAGCACGTTGATGAAAATCAACGAGACGCCGTAGACGAGGACGTAGTGGACGAGGGAGTGCACGCGTGAATGGTAATGGCTGAGCGAAGCGCGGCGGCTAACCAAACCACCCGCATCCAGTCTAAGGTTCCGACGATGGAGATGACGAGCGACGTTGCCGTGGTAAGCCGGGCCCGATCCGGCGATGCCGATGCGTTCAGGCAACTGGTCGAGCGTCACTCCAAATCGATGTTTCGCGTGGCCTATCGCATGACTGGAAATGAACATGATGCTGACGACGTGGTGCAGGAGACGTTTCTGCGCGCTTACCGCCAGCTCCGCAATTTTGAGGACCGCGCGAACTTCGGCACGTGGCTGCACCGCATCGCCGTCAACTGTTCGCTCGACCTGCTGCGCGCTCGCGGCCGGGCCGACAAGCACTACGGCGGCGATCCGGAATCGGCCGAGCTGGCCGGCGCGGCCGCGGCGCGGACGGACGCGCAGCAGGATCGCCTGCTGCTGTCGGCCGATCTGCAGAAGCACGTCGCCGCGGCCATGGAACGTTTGAGCGGCAACGAGCGGACGGCCTTCGTCCTCCGCCATTTCGAAGGAATGCCGGTCGAAGAGATCGGAAAAACACTGGGCATTCAGGTCAATGCCGCAAAACACACGATCTTCCGCGCCGTGCGCAAATTGCGCGAAGCGCTGGAGCCGATTGTGAGGTCGACACCATGCAACACCTGACAGAAGATCAGTTGATTTCGCACTACTACCGCGACGGCGATGCGCCGTTTGCGCCGGAGCATCTCGCCGCGTGCGACGAATGCCGCGCGCAGTTCGACACGCTGTGCAGCGTGCTCACGCTCGTCGATCAGCTCCCGGTCCCCGAACGCGGCGATGCATACGGCGACGAAGTGTGGACGCGCTTGCGCTGGAAGCTCGGCAGCAATCGCCGCCGCAACATCTACGGCTGGATGTCCATCGCCGCGGCGCTCGTGGTCGCATTCATCGGCGGCATTCTCTGGCACTCGCGGACGCAACCGGTGACGCCGGCGACGATCGTCACGCCCAACACGACTGCCGCCGCGCAGCCGGCAGCGATCGCATCCGCGTCCAAAGACCGTCTCCTTCTCGTCGTCGTCAGCGATCACCTCGACAGCTCCGAACGGATGCTCCTCGAGATCTCGAATGCCGACGCGAAACATCCGCTCGACGTCGCGTCGCAAAGCAAACGTGCCGGAGAGCTCGTCGCATCGAATCGCATCTACCGGCAAACGGCCGCGCGGAGGGGCGAGAGGCGTATCGCTTCGCTGCTGTCGGACCTCGAGCCGGTTCTCGTCGAGCTGTCGCATGCAGGCTCGACTCTCTCGCCCGACGAAATCGCCGCACTGCAGAAGCGGATCGATTCGAAAGGCCTCCTCTTCAAGGTGCGCGTGGTCAGCGCACAAGTGGGCGGCCACGAAGCCCCCGCCAACGTCCCGCAGAAAGGAATGGACTCACTATGAAAACGAAATTGATCTACACGCTCGCCGCCGCGCTGGTCGCGCTTGCGCCGGCCATGCGCGCAAACTGGAACAACCCTTCGAGCACTGCCATCGCAATCGCCGTATCGGACGATGACGACGAGCGCAGTCAGCGCGAGAAGGAACGCGCCGACGCGAAGGTCGAAAAGGAAGAAGACCTCTACGACTCCGGTACCGATGCGCTTGACGATCACGAGTGGCGCCGCGCCGCGGCATCCTTTAGCAAAGTCGCCGAGATGCGCATGCAACACGCGGACGCCGCGCTCTATTGGCTGGCGTACGCAGAGGGCAAGATGGGCGCGCGTTCCGAGGCGCTCTCGACGCTGCTGCAACTGCAGAAGTCATATCCGAAATCGAAATGGGTCGAGGACGGCAAGACGCTGGAAGTCGAAATCCGCCAGTCGATGGGCCAGCAGATCGAGCCGGAGCACGTCGACGATGAAGACGTGAAGCTGATGGCCATCAATGGCTTGATGAACAGCGATCCCGAGCGCGCCATCCCCATCCTCGAAGGCATCCTGAACGGCCATCAGCCGGTGAAGCTGAAGGAGCGCGCTCTCTTCGTACTCAGCCAGTCGGGTTCGCAGCGAGCCTTCGACATCGTCGTGCGCACGGCGAAATCGGGCTCTCCCGACCTTCGCCAGCGCGCCGTACGCACCCTCGGCATCCTCGGCGGTGAGCGCAGCCGCGGCGTCCTTACCGACATCTACAACTCGACGAATGACATCGATGTGAAGAAGTCGGTGATGAAGTCGTACATGATCGCCGGCGACCGCACGCGCCTCCTCGCGCTTGCGAAAGCCGAATCCAATACCGAACTGCGCGCCGATGCCGTCCTGCAACTCGGCGTGATCGGAGCCCGCAATGAGCTGACGGACCTCTACGGCAGCGAACCGTCCATCGAAGTGCGCAAGAAAATCCTGCAGGCGATGTTCATCGGCGGCAATTCGGAGAAGCTGGCCGAGATCGCACGCAACGAGAAGGTGCTCGAGCTCAAAGTCACCGCCATCCGCAACCTCGGCCTCCTCGGCGGCGGCCGCTCCGGCGACCTCCTCCTCTCGCTCTACAACAACGACCCGCGTCCCGAGGTCCGCAAGGCCGTAGTCAACTCGCTCTTCATCCAGGGCAACGCGAAGACGCTGGTGAGTCTGGCGCGGACTGAGAAAGATCCCGAGACGAAGCACGAGATCATCCAGAAGCTGTCCGTGATGCGCTCGAAAGACGCGACGGATTACCTGATGGAGTTTTTGAAGTAAGGGACGGAGCCGCTCACATCGTCATCGCAACATCCAGCACAGCAGCAGCACGATCGGCGCGTGAAACAGCAGTTGCAGGATCGAATATCCCGCAAGGTCGCGTGCGCGGACGTTGAGGATGCCCATGAGTGGCAGCATCCAGAAGGGGTTGATCAGATTCGGGAGTGCCTCGGCGGCGTTGTAGATTTGCACGGTCCAGCCGAGGTGCTCACCCCATTGGCGTGCGGCGGCCATGACGTACGGCGCTTCCACGATCCACTTGCCGCCACCTGACGGAACGAACATACCGAGGATGGCGGAGTAGATCGCCACGACGATCGGGAAGGTGGTCTTCGTGGTGATGCTCACGAAGGCGTGCGCGAGCTGCGCGGAGATCGGAGTCTTCGAGATCATCCCGAAGATGCCGCCGTAAAACGGGAACTGGATCAGCACGCCCGCCGTCGCCGGCACCGACTTCGTCACCGCGCGTAGAAACGAGCGCGGCGTCCAATGCATCAACAGGCCTGCGGCGATGAAGAAGAAATTGAAGTTGTTGAGATCGAGCGCGGCGATGCCGCCTTTGTCGCGGAACTGCGTGATGAGGAACCAGAACATCAGCAGGGCGATGACGATGTTGAGGATCGGACTGTTTTCGAATCGTTCAGCGGGAGTCGCGCGCACAGACAAGAGTGTCTGTGCCACATCGTCATCGCGAAATTCGATCCCCATCATCTTCGCCGTCCGCGCTTCGCCTTCGCGCGGCGCGGATACGTAGGCGACGATCACCGACACGATCACCAGCACTGCCGCCACGGCCACGTTCTGAGGCAGAAAAATCGTCTGCGTCAGTGGGATCACGCCGGTAATCGGTAACAGCGCCGGCGGAATCGACGACTTCGTCGCCTGCAGCAGCGCCGCGGACGACGAGAGTCCAAGCGCCCAGACGCTGCCGAGCCCGAGGTACGCGGCGGCGCCGATGGCGCGATAGTCGACGTCGATGCGCTTGACGATCTCGCGCACGAGCAGGCCGGTGAAGACGAGCGACAGTCCCCACGAAATCAGCGACGAGAGCATCGCGAACGCGGCCACCAACGCCACCGCGCCGCGCGCCGTCTTCGGAATTGACGCCAGCCACCGCGTCAGCCGCGCAACCGGCGGCGACGACGCGACCACGAATCCGCCGACGATCACCATCGCCATCTGCATCGTGAAGTTGACCAGCGACCAGAAGCCGTTGCCGAACTCCGTCGCCAGCGTGACCGGCGTTACACCAATGCTCATGCCGCCGATGAAAACGAGCACGATCGCCGCGAGCGCGAACACGAACGCGTCAGGGAACCAGCGCTCGCAGACGTCCGCGATGCGCGATCCGAGGCGGGCCAGGAGCGGCGGGCGCATGACGTTCTACCTCTGCGCGAGCGCGTGCAGGTCGTCGATCGTGCGCATCACGCCGCCGCGAATGACGTAGCGGATCTTGCGGACGTTTGCGACGTCGGCGGATGGATCGGCGCTGATGATGACCAGATCGGCGTCCTTGCCCTTCTCGACCGTGCCGAACTCCGTCTCGCGGCGCATGGCGCGCGCGGCGACGGCGGTCGAGGAGACGAGCACCTGCATCGGCGTCATGCCCGCTTTCTGCATGGACTCCATCTCCGCGTAAATCGCTGGGCCGTGCAGCGTGAGCGGATTACCGGCGTCAGTGCCAGTCGCGATCGGGATTCCGGCGGCGACGAGCGCTTTCAGATTCTGCGCGGCGATCTGCTCCCCTTGCGCGGTTCGCTGATCGCGGCGCGTCAGTTGTTCCGCGGTCAGTGTGGTCGGAGCTGAGGTCGTTTCGGCGATACGGGCGAGCGTGGACTTGTCGACGCAGCCGTTCGGATCGTCGATCGCGACCGGCGTGTGCTCGACCGCGGAGCGGAACATGCGCACGTAGCCGCGCGACACGATCAGCGTCGGGATGAGGATCGTGCCGTTGTGTTTGGCGAGGTCGAGGAACTCCTGATCGACGAGCTTGTCGGAGACGCTGTGCACGAGCAGCGTCGCGCCGGCTCGCAGCGCCGCCTTCGCCTCGGCCAGGCCCGTCGCATGAACGATGAGCGGAATGTTGTGTTTGCGCGCTTCGTCGCCGGCCGCGGCAACCGCGGCGGCCGACGCTTCGACGGTGAGATCGGGCGGACGGACGATGTACCAGACTTTCACCGCGTGCGCGCCCTGCGACGCGAGGTAGCGAACGCCATCGCGGGCCGAGGCGTCGTTGAGGACGATGAACTGCCGCTCGGCGGGGAGGTTCAACCAGTGATCGAGCGTCGAGAGCAGCGGACCCGCGGCATCGACGTGCGGCCCGAGCGTGTTCGGCTCGAATCGATCGTGTAAACGTAACGTCCACGCGTAGCCGCCGACGTCGTAAACAGCCGTGACGCCGGAGCAAACGTACGAACGCCCATACCGTTCCGGATCCGCCTTCAACTCGGCCTCAGTCTGGTCATATGGATGCGTGGCGCGCATGTCGAGCGAATCGGGACGCCCGTCCGCCCAGCCGGTCTGCGAGAAATGAACGTGCGCGTCGATCAGCCCGGGCATGATCCACAGCCCGCGCACATCGGTCACGTCCACACCCTCGGGGATCGGACACTGGGCCGCCGTTCCCGCGCAATCGATCTTGCCGTCGCGCAGGACCACGTTCGCGTTCGCGACCGGTGCGCCGCCGCGGCCGTCGATCAGCGTCGCGCCGGTGAGCGCGCGCGGCGGCGCGGGCGTGCCGGCGGGTGAATCGACCGCGCCGGTTAGACCGATCTTCCATCCGTCCGGAGTGCTGACGAAAAGGCGTTCGGAGATCCCCACATGCTCGTCGCTGCCGTAGCGGACGCGATAGCGATAGGTTCCGTAGACGATTCCCGATTGCACAGGCGTCAGGTGGATGTCGTTTGCTTCGATGAGATCCGGCCACTGCGCGCCGGCGCCTTTCGCGAACGAATCGAAGCCGGTGTCGAATCCCTCCGGCCCCCCGCGCACGAGCGACGGTGAATGCAGGTAGTACGAGAGGTACGCGTCGCGATTGCGCTCGCGGATGGCTTTGATGTTCGCCTCGAACACCGCGCGCGCCGCGGCGATGTCGTCGGCCGGCGCGGCAATCAACGGTGCGGCAATCAATAGAAAAAGCAGTGTCGCCAACGTCTTACGCATGGCGCCATTGTAGGGTCGGCCGCGAGCCGACCTACTTCGGATTCGCGAGACGGATCGGCGTGAGGGTTTGCGCGGAGATGTAGATGTCGCCGTCCTCGGCGTACAGCTCGACGCGCTCGCCGCCGCCGTTGATCTTGCCGGTTGCGCGGATGCGGGTCTTGTTGCCCACCTGCTCGCGGCGGATGGTGATGCCGTTGAAGTCGAGGTGCATCTCGTTCACTTCGGGATCCGAGGTGAGGATCGTCGCGTCGATGTCGGCGGCAAAACGCGGACTCACGTTCAGGACGATGTTGCCCTGCAGCGTGCGCGCGGTCACCTTGATGCTCTTCTGCGCGGGATCGCCGGTAATCGTCACGTCGCCGGAGGACGTTTCCGCGTCCATGAACGCCGAGAACTGACGGACGATGATGTCGCCGCCGCCGGAACGGAGCGTCATCGGACCGCCGGCGTAAATCACGCGCACTAAACCGCCGTCGGTCGTCACCTGGCCGCCCATGCGCGCGGCGCGGACGATGATGTCGCCTGCTCCGGTGTGGGCGAAGAGCGAGCCCATGATGTCGCCGAGATTGAGCGGACCGCCGAGAGAGGTCACGTTGCATTGGCCGAACACCGCGCCGAGCTCCACCTCGCCTGCGCCCGTTTCGACGCGGGCGTTGCCGCGGACTTCGCCGACGACAACGTCCGCCACCGAGGCGGCAAAGACGAAGTCACCGTTGACGAACGGCATCTGGATCTTCTTCGCGGGCTGACGCAGCACGTCGCCGGGAACCGCTTGATGTGCCGGCTCGTTCATCCGCATCGACTGCGCGTCGGCGATGTTGGAGCCTTTCACGAGAACCGCGACGTGGCCCATCATCGACTCGGTATTGATCGTCGTACCGCCGGAGCCGACGACGCCGTGAAAGACGGATCCGTTGAATCGCCCGCCTTTGACGTTGAACGTGGAGAGCATGTCGCCGTTGATCGTGTTCGCCACCCACTCGAAGTTCGAATTCGGCGGCATCCAGATGTCGATGTCGGCGTTGACCGCCTGCACCTGCGCGCGGGCCGCCGGCTTCTGCGTGTAGTCGTAGATGATCCGGCCGTTGACCATGTTGACGACCGAGGCGCCGACCACGCCTTCCATGATGACCGTGCCGCTGAAACCGTTGACGGTGACGCTGCCGTTCACGTTCGAAACGCGAATGTGCTCGGCCGACTTGGAGCCGCCGATCTTCACGTTCACGCCCCGAGGAACATGGACGACGTAGTTGACGGAGACGGTCCAGCGTGCATTGCGCATGGGCGGAAGCAGCGTCCGGATCAGGCGCACTTTCGTGTCGCCTTCGAAACTCAAGGCGACGTTGTCGGATGCTTCCTTCAGCGTCATCTGATCTGGCGCGGTGAGCGTCCGCTCCGCGCTGACCGAGATGACGTTGCCCTCGCCGCCGATGACGTCGATGCTGCCGAACGGGTTGTCGATCCACACCGAGCCGGCCGGATCGACCGGGAACTCGCGGGTGACGCGGCTGCTCGTGGCGAAGCTCGCGCCGAAGAGCTGCGTCGATGACAGCAGCACCGCGACTGTGATGAATGTTCGGACCGTCGTTCTCATCGTGTTCTATCGGGGTTGAATACTGCTCAGAGCCTCCGCCGCTTTGACGCGGACGTAAACGTTTTCGTCACCCTGCGAAGCCTTCTTGCGCAGCGTGTCGACCATGTCGGGATCGAGGTTGCCGCCGCTGCGTGCCAGCTTGGCCAGCGCTTCGACGGCCTTGATGCGCACGGCGGGATTGGGATCGTTCTTCAGCGCTTCCACGAGCGCGGCGCGTGTGCTGTCGGTCATCGTCGACTGCATCGACTGCAGCGTGTCGGCGGCTTTGATACGCACACCCTGGTTGTCGTCATTGCGCAGCACGTTCGCCAGCGCCTCGGTGATCTCGGGATCGGGATTGCCGACATGCGCGTACGTCGAGCGCACCCAGTCGATGGCGCGCGAGCGCGACGGCGACTGCTTGTCTTCGTTCTCGAGGACGTAGCGCAGCAGGCGAACCATGCTCTTGTCCGTCGGTCGTCCGGTGACGGTGACGTGCGAGGTGATGTCGAAGGAGACACCGATCTGATCGTTCGATGGAGAGGCGTCGGTGAACTGGACGTTCTGGATGTCGGGACGCCCTTCAATCTGCGGGCTGATCGACGCCGCCGGAAGGACGCGCGACTCGGCGATCGAATACGCCGCCTGCGCCGGCATGGCCTGCTGAATGGCGGTGACCTGGGCCGCTGTCGGAGTCAACTGTACCTGTGGCGTCATGCGATGTCCGCCGTAGAACGCGCCGCCGGCGACGATGACCACGGCCGCTGCCTGCGCCAGCCAGCGAGCCGCCGTGCGGCGCCGGAACGGAACGACGTTCGTCGTCGCCGCGGCCGGAGAAACTTCCGCGAGGAAGCGCTGCTTCACGCGCGCCGGGACGTCGAGCTCCGGAAGCGTGTCGAGAATCGACCACGTCTCTTTGTAGGCCGACCATTCCGCGACGCACATCGGGCACGTCTCGATGTGCTGATGCGTGAGCTCGCGCCGGGCCGGGTCGAGCGACTCGGTCAGCAGCAGCGGCATGTTCTCTCTCATGGAATCGCAGTCAGGCATCGGTCTCCTCCACGGGCATCGCCGGTGAGCGCTTTTTTGAGCACTTCCATGGCGCGGAACACTCTCGTCTTCACCGCCCCCTCGGAGCAGCCGGAGATCTGTGCGATCTCGGCATACGACAGCCCCTGGTAGCGGGAGAGGAGAATGGCTTCGCGCTGATCCGGCGACAGCAGGGTCAGCGCCTTTTGAATCCGTAGTTCATCTTCGCGGCGTTCCAGATGGCGTTCCGGCGAGAGCTCGGCCGGCGCGGGAAGCGTGATGAGCACGTCCTCGCCGTCCTTCGACCGGTTCTCAGCTTTTCTCAGGTAATCGCGGCACCAATTCGCCGTAATCGAGAAAAGCCAGGTCGACAGTTTTGCCCCACCGTGAAACTGGCCCGCGTGCTTCAGCATCTTGACAAAGACTTCCTGGGTCGCGTCTTCCGCCGCCTCGCTGTTCTTGAGGAAGCGGTACGCAAAGTTGTAAATCCTGCTCGAATAACGATCGTAAATCTCAGACGCGGGAGAGAAATCACCCGCCTGAACGATGCTCATCAACTCCTGATCGCTCAGGTGTTTCATCTCCCGATCTCGTTCATTCGACGCGCGCATGGTTTAAAGGTTACGGACCTGTTTCCGGCAGAACCGAGTCGGGGCGGAGTTCATTCGGCAGAGGCCGCTCGATGAACGCGATGACGATCGCGAAGATGTCGAGCAGGATCCAGAAGACCTCGGTGTCGCCGAAGTTGAACTCGAACATCCCCGCCGCCGCCATCGCCACCGCGACCGCCACACCAACCTCGGCGTATCGTGCCCAAGGACCGCCCCAGCCGCGCGCGCATTCGCGCAGGAAAAGGAACTGAAGAAAGAGGTACGCCACGAGAGCGATTACGCCTCGCTCCGCCCAAAGCTGAATCGCGTTGTTGTGCAGGTGCGGGATGCGGAACCGCGGCGCATCGTGCTTGCGATAGAGCGGATAGACCTCTTTCACGTTCGCGGGTCCGACGCCGAGGAGCGGGTAGTCCTTGATGATCTCGACGCCAGCCTCTGCCATGCGAATCCGGTCGAGATTCGACGACTGCTTGATGTCGAAGCTCGAAATGACGCGACTGAAAAACGGCAGCGGCGCCAGACTGATCGCCAGAATCGCCACCGGCACCGCCCATGCCAGAGCCTTCGGCCATTTCAGAATGAGTAGGATCGCCACCGCGACGATCCATCCCAGCCAAGCGCTGCGCGTGTAGGTGAGCAGCAGCGCTAGGTGCGTCATCAGCACACCGATGATGAGCACGATACTGCGCATGCTGTGAATCCAGAGGACAAGAAAAGCGAGCGAGGCGGGGAGCAAAAGCCCGGACAGTGTCATCACATGAGCCGATTGTCCGGTGATGCGGTGCTCGAGATCGTGCCGGCCGTATCGTGCAATATATTGCACCAGTCCATAAGCTGCCGTGAAGATCCCGAAGATGTAGAACATCTTCACGGCCGTGTAGCGGCTCAGCGGAACGTTGCGAAGAAGAATGAGCGCCGCCGGAAAGAGCAGAATCTTTCCCCACAACGCGATCTCGCCGAATGAGTGGATGCGGCGCTCCGCAAAAATCGCGGACAGTGTCGAGACCGCGCCGTACATCGCCAGCGGCACATAAATAATGTGGAACGACGGCGTGAGCAGCCGGCGATACAGGCAATAGCCGACCATCGCCATCGTCAGAAACGCGAAGCACTCCGAGGAGGCTACCCAACCCTGGCAGAAGATGTGGCCGATGTAGAAGAGGATCGCGATCGCGACCGGTTGCGGCGTCTCTTCAGGAAGGCCGAGACGTCGCGCGAAAGACACAGGCAGGCGTCACGCTTCTTCGAACGCTTCGTCGACGAGCATGACCGGGATGTCGCTGACGATGGGATAGACGCGATGGCACTTGACGCACTGCAAGCCGTCTTCGACGACCAGCTCTTCGCCGCGCATTTTGTCGCGGAACTTGTCGCGCACAGTGGCCCGGCGCGCCTCGGAAAGCGGCACCGGCCGGACCTCTTCCTTGCAGATCGGGCAGGCCAGGATTTCGAGGAGCTGAGGCTGGATTGCCATGGCGGCGCGGAGTGTACCATCGCGGCGAATGAAGGTTCTGCACCTCGCTGCCGGCAATCGATGGACCGGCGCCGCCGCCCCCGCGTTCGCCGAAACCGAGGCGTTGCGCGATGCCGGCGTGGACGCGCATTACGCGTATGTGGGCGGCTACAAGCTACAGCAGAAGCTCGCGCATCACGACTTCGCGCACCCGATCATCGCCAAAGCGCAGAACCCGTTTTCGTTCGCGCGGACGGTCAACGCGATCGCGCGGATGGTCGATCACCATCGCTTCGATGTCGTGCACGCGCATCTGACGTATGACCATTGGCTCGCCAACGTCGCCACCCGAGGAGCGCGGACGAAGGTCGTTCGAACGTTTCATGCGCGGCGGGTCCTTCGCGGCGATCCGCTGACACGCTGGCTGGTCGCGCGATCGGCGCGGCTGTGCGTGATCAACGATTCGTTCATCGACGCGCCGGCGATACGCGGACGGAATCCCGTCTTCACGCCTCCGCCGCTCGATCATCGCCAATTCGATCCGAACGGCCCCGATGTCCGTGAACGTTACGGCGCGCAAGTCGACGAGCTGCTGCTCGTTGCGATCGGCAAGTTGTCGAAAGGACGCGGCTTCGAAGACGTGCTGCGAACCTACGCGCTCGTCAAGCGCGATCTCGCAAAGGCGCGTCTGATGATCCTCGGCCACGGCGAACATCGCGCCGCGCTCGAAGCGCTCGCGCGCGAGTTGAACATCGAGGTGATCTGGGCCGGCTACCACGAGGACGATCTCGCCGAGCACTACCGCGCCGCCGACATCCTTCTCTTCACCGCCCGCGGCTCTGACGAAGGCCACCGCGCGGTACTCGAAGCGATGGCCTGCGGCATCGCGCCGGTGACGTTTCCCATCGAAGGCGTCTCCGCACTCCTCGGCGATCTCGCGCCGATGTTGATCGCCGAGGCGTCAACGCCGGAAGCCGCAGCGTCGAAAGTGATCGCGGCCTCGAACGATCTCGCATCACTTCGACGCCGAGCGTACGAGCAGTCGCAGAGCTTCGGATACGCGCAAGCGGCGGCGAGATTGATCGAGGTTTACCTCTCATCCTGAGCCGCCGAAGCCTGAGTCGCGAAGCGACGAATGGCGGAGGACGGTCGAAGGACCCCCCAACCGTCAACCCGGCTGGGAGGCGGTTAGCAGCTGGGGGTCCTTCACCGTCCTCCGGCGTCTCCGCCTTCGGCTCCGCGCCTCCGGCGGTTCAGGATGACAGTTGATAGACTCCGCCGCCATGCCAGACAACGACCGCGATGACGCGCTCGAATATCACTCGGGAGGGCGTCCCGGAAAGACGGAAGTCGTCCCGACAAAGCCCACCGCGACGCAGCGCGATCTTGCCCTCGCCTACACGCCCGGAGTCGCCAAGCCCTGCCTCGAGATCGCCCGTGAGCCCGGCGACGTCTACAAGTACACGAACAAAGGCAATCTCGTCGCCGTCATCTCCAACGGCACGGCCGTCCTCGGACTCGGCAACATCGGCGCCGCTGCCGGCAAGCCGGTGATGGAAGGGAAGGCCGTTCTTTTCAAGCGCTTCGCCGACATCGACGTTTTCGATCTCGAGCTCGACACGCGCGATACCGAGGCGTTCATCAACGCCGTCAGGATCATGGAGCCGACGTTTGGCGGTATCAACCTCGAAGACATCGCCGCGCCGGAGTGCTTCGAGATCGAGGAGCGGCTCAAGGCGGTGATGAAGATCCCCGTCTTCCACGACGACCAGCACGGCACGGCCATCATCTCCGCCGCCGCGCTGAAAAACGCGCTGGAAGTGGCCGGCAAGAACATCGGCGACGTAAGGGTCGTCATCTCCGGCGCCGGCGCCGCGGCCATGGCGTGCCTCCGCCTCTACATCAAGATGGGATTGCGCAAAGAGAACGTGATCCTGGCCGACAGCAAGGGCGTGATCTACAAAGGGCGCACGGTCGACATGACGCCGTACAAAGAGGAGTTCGCGGCTGAGACGACGCGGCGAACGCTCACCGAGGCGCTGGAAGGGGCGGACGTGTTCGTCGGCCTTTCCGTCGGCGGCATCGTCAAGCCGAACATGCTCCAGTTGATGGCGAAGGATCCGATCGTCTTCGCGATGGCCAATCCCGATCCCGAGATCGGCTACGACGAAGCGATCGCCGCGCGATCCGACGTGATCATGGCCACCGGCCGTTCCGATTACCCGAACCAGGTCAACAACGTCCTCGGATTTCCGTTCATCTTCCGCGGCGCGCTCGACTGCCGCGCCACGACCATCAACGACGAGATGAAGCTGGCCGCGTCACTCGCGCTGGCGGAGCTGGCGAAGGAAGAAGTGCCCGATAACGTGCTGCGCGCGTACGGCAGTTCGAAGTTCACGTTCGGACGCGAGTACCTGATCCCGAAGCCGTTCGATTCGCGCGTCCTGCTCAACGTGCCGGTGGCCGTCGCGCGCGCCGCGGCGGAAACGGGCGTCGCGCAGGAACCGATCACCGACTACGACGCCTACCGCCGCCGTCTCGAGCAGCTCCTCGGCCGCGCGCGCGGCATGATGCACGGCGTTTACGACCGCGCCAAACGCGATCCGAAACGGATCGTTTTCCCCGAGGGCGATCAGGAAAAAATCATCCGCGCCGCGAAGATCCTGATCGATGAAGGGCTCGCGCATCCGATCCTGCTCGTCAAGCGCGAAGTGGTCGCGCCGCTGCTGCAGAAGCATCACGTCGACGAGTCGAAAGTCACCATCATCGATATCGAACGTTGCGCGCAACGCGATCAGTACGTGCGCCGCTTCGCCGAAATCCGCCAGCGGCACGGAATCACCGTCGCCGACTCCGGACGCATTCTCAACAGCCGCAACTACTTCGCGATGATGATGGTCGAGGCGGGCGATGCGGACGGCGTCATCGCCGGGCTGCGCGCGTACTACCCGGCCACGATCAAGCCGGCGCTGCAGATCATCAAGACGCGGCCCGGCGTGAAGAAGGTGTCGGGCGCGTACCTGCTGATGTTCAAGGGACGGATGCTCATCCTCGCCGACACGACCGTCACGATTACGCCGGACGCGAACGATCTCGCGGAGACCGCCATCCTGACCGCCGAAACCGCGCGGCGCTTCAACATCGAGCCGCGCATCGCCATGATCTCGTTCTCCAATTTCGGTTCGACGCAGCATCCCGAGGCGGAGAAGGTGGCCCGGGCGGTAGAGATCGTGAAGCAGCGGCGGCCCGACCTCATCATCGAGGGCGAGATGCAGGCGGATGCAGCGGTGGAACCGCACATCGCCAGCGCCGACTATCCGTGGAGCCCGATCCAGGGCGACGCAAACGTACTGATTTTCCCCAACCTCGACGCCGCCAACGCCGCTTACAAACTCCTCTGGCGCCTCGGCGGTGCGGAAGCAATCGGCCCGATTCTGCAGGGGATGGCCAAGCCGGTACACGTGCTGCAGCGCGGCGTTGATGTCAGCGACATCGTCAACATGGCCGCGATCGCCGTCGTCGACGCGCAGGAAGCGAAGCACTAGGAGGACACTTGTCAGACCACTACTACGCTCCCGATCATCTCAAAGCGTTCGGCACCATCTCCGAAGGCGCGCCGGAATTGGGCAAGAAATTCTTCGAGTATTACTCCGCCGTCTTCGCTGCCGGCGCACTGACAGAACGCGAGAAGGCGCTCATCGCGCTGGCCGTCGCGCACACGGTGCAGTGCCCGTATTGCATCGACGCGTACACGACCGAATGCCTGCAGAAAGGCTCCGACGTCGAGCAGATGACCGAGGCGGTGCATGTGGCCTGCGCGATCCGCGGCGGCGCGTCGCTCGTACACGGAATGCAGATGAAGGAGCACGCCGCCAAGGTGGGGATGTGACGTCATCCCTTTCGTCGCGGCGCGCGCCGCTGGCGAATCCGGTCGAGCAGTTGGCCACGCTCGATGCGAGCATGACCGGCCGCGCGACATTCGATGAGGCACTTCGCGGTGCGGGCTGGAACGGTCTCACACCTGCGACTCTCGAAATCTTCCAGATCAACCTCGGCAAGTTGTGCAACATGACCTGCCGCCACTGCCACGTCGACGCCGGTCCCGACCGCAGCGACGCCATGATGACGCGCGAAACCGTCGAAGCCTGTCTTCGCGCGCTCGACCAGACCGCGGCGCACACGGTCGACATCACCGGCGGCGCGCCGGAACTGCATCCCGAGTTTCGATACCTCGTCGATGAAGCGCACAAACGCGGCAAGCACGTCATCGATCGTTGCAACCTTTCGGTGCTCCTGCTTCCGCGTAACGACGGACTGGCCGAATGGCTCGGCGATCGCGGCGTCGAGATTGTCGCCTCGCTCCCGCACTACCGCCAGCGCAACACCGATGCGCAACGCGGCGACGGCGCCTTCGAAAAGTCGATCGCCGCGTTACGTTTGCTCAACGCCGCCGGTTACGGACAGGGCGATCCGCGTCGCATCCTGTCGCTGATGACAAATCCCGCCGGCGCGTTCCTCGCCGCTCCACAAGCGAGCATCGAGAACGAATGGAAGACCGCGCTCAAACGCGACTTCGGCATCACCTTCGACCGCCTCCTCGCGCTGAACAACATGCCCATCTCGCGCTTCCTCGAATGGCTGATCGAATCGGGGAACCTCGATTCCTACATGTCGCGCCTCGTCGATGGATTCAATCCAGCCGCGATCACCGGCGTGATGTGCCGCAACACGATCTCCATCTCCTGGGAGGGCCGCCTCTTCGACTGCGACTTCAACCAGATGCTCGACCTCGATGCCGTCACCGCCAGCGCGATGACCATCGAGACCTTCGACGACGCCGCCTGGCAGCAACGCAACGTCGTCACCCGCGCGCACTGCTTCGGCTGCACAGCCGGAGCGGGGAGCTCGTGCGGCGGCGCGACCGCGTAGGCGTTTCACGCCTTTTGATGCGTTCGCGCGAGGTTCGAAGCGACGGCACAGAGAAACGCGCTGACGCCGAGCGTTGTGCGCACCGCGTGAGCGCGCGACCAGTTCTTCGCCAGCGATTGCGAGCGGTCGCTCGGATAGTCGGTCGGCGCTTGTCCTTCCAGCTCCTTGTTGATCGGAACGGTGACCATGATCGTCGCCGCGAGCACGCCGGCGAGGCTGATCGCAGACGCGGCGTCGAGAATCCGCTTGACCGGCTTCACGCCGCTCGAGGCGACTGCGAGCGTAACGGCCGTCCCGAGGGCGACCGGGCCGATGGCGTTGAAGTAATTCGCAGCGTCGGTCAGCGCAGCGATCGCGCGGGCGCGATGATCGCCTTGGTGCGGCAGTTCATTGCGCCAGCCGGGGACGAGCGCCTGCTCGCCGAAGCCGAGCGAGCCGGCCAATAACCCCGAGGTGGTCAGGTTGACGAAGCGAAGAAGCGATTCGAGCGTGTTGTTCATCGGCGGACGTCTTCGAGCTGTTTGATGCGATTGAGGATGTCGCGATACTTCGGATTCAAACTGTAAACCTCCGCGAACGCTTTCTGCGCATTATCCGTGTCGCCGACCTCCAGGTACGCAGATCCGAGGTCGTAAAGCAGGCCGACGTTTTCCTCGGCGAGGATCTCCGGCATCTCGATTCCTTTGCGGTACCACTTGATCGCAAGTTGCGGCATGCCCTTTTCGAGAAAGCAGAGGCCGAGCATCGACGCGCACTCGACGGCGCGCTTCGGGTCCTTCGAGGCGAGCTGGAACTCGCCGATCGCTTCGTCGATCAGGCCCATTTCCTTGTACGCAATGCCGAGGTTGTAATGGGTGTCGTAATCCTCGGAATCGAGTTGCTGCTCGACACCCTTCTTGAACTCCTTGAAGATCTCCTCGAGCGACTGCTCCTCTTCACTGAGAGAGACTTCTTCCGATTCTTCCTCGAGCTCGGACTCCAGTTCGGCGGCCAGATCGAAGAAATCGTCCTCGTCGGCGAAGAGATTTTCTTCGTGGAGTGGCGGCGGTGGTGGTGCGGCCGCAGGCTGAGGCGGCGGTGCGGGCGTAAAGAAATCTTCGTCGTCGTCGGGAAGAGCGGACAGCAGCTCGCTCTCGATTTCGTCGCGCGAAAGAACGGCTGGTGCGAAGGCATCCGGCGTGGGCGTTGGAGCCGCGGTGATCGCGTCCATCGCCAATTTGAAGCGCGTCCGCCGCTCGGTGACGGCGGCGTTGTCTGGAAAGAGCACGGCCAGCGCGTCGAGTTTCTGGCGCGCTTCATCGAACAACTCCTGCTCGATGTAGAAATCGAGCTCGCGAAGCTCCTCGGCCGAGGGAGCGTCAATGAAAGGCTCTGGCGCGAAAACCGGCTGCTCGGTTGGTGTGTCGAACGAAAACTCCTCCGCGGCAAGAGGCGTGTCGAATGTGAGTGCCGGCTCCGGCTCGAATGACGGAATCGCGACCGAGGGCGCCGGTACGTCGAAGGAAAACGAAGGCTCCGGCTCGATGGCCGGCATACCGAATTCGGCCGCGCCCGAGTCGAGATCGAAACTCAGCTCTTCGTCGACTTCCAGCGGCGGCAACGGACGCTCGATGGTCGGAATGCTCGGCTGCGGCGCAGGTGGCGCCGGCGGCAACAGCGAATGGCCGCGCATCAGGAACTCGTCCTGGATGTTGCTGACGCCCGAGGTATCGCCCTTTTCCTGCAGGATGGCCATGTATTGATTGGCCGCCGCGCGGGCGCCTTGGACGTCACTGTCGTCGAGCAGGAGGCGGTACAGCTTTTCGTGCGCGGCGAGATGTTTCGGCGCGCGTTCGATGATGGCGCGCAGATGCTCGGTCGCTTTTTCGGTCAGGCCGTATTTCGCGAAAACCTCGGCCTCGGTGAGGTGCTCGGTGACGAAGTCGAGATCCTCGCCGCCGTCCTCCGCATCGAGATCCATTGCCGCCAATTCGACCGCCGACTGCATGCGCGATAACGTCGGTATTCGCGCGGGTGGTGGCGGAGGGGGAGCGACTGGCAGCGGTTCGAAGCTGGTATCGAGCTCGAGATCGAGCGGCTCGGAGGCGTCGAGGTCGAAGGAGAGCGCGGGCCCGTCGTCGAAGGAATCGAACGACGGCACCGGCTCATCGATCTCCATCGACAGTGGCGCGACGGGGACGTCCGCCGGCCGCGCCGGCATCGTGTCTACGCCGCCGATCTGCGTGCGGACAAACTGCAGCTTCGTTCGATGCTGCGCGTTCTGCGGCTCGCGCTGGATCAGTTTCTCGAGCACCTCAGCCGCGTTTTCAAACCGTCCTCGCGCGACGTGGGCCTCGGCCAGGCTGCTCATCGCGGAGAGGACGTTCGTCTCTTCGTTGAGCCGCACGTAGAGGGCGACCAGGCGTTCCAGCGTCGGCGCGTGGCCGGCATCGACGCGCAGGATGCGGTTGAACAGCTCGACGGCCGCGCCGCGTTCGCCGCGTCCAACCGCTTTTTCGACGACCGGCGTGAGCATCTCGAGCGCGCCGTCGGCATTGCCGGTGCGGAGATGAAGATCGGCCAGCGTCTCGCGGACGCCGGAATCGTTCGGATCGCTGGCGAGGGCGCGTTCGAGCGCGGCGCGCGCGGCGCGCGCGTCGCCTTTGGCGAGCAGGATGCGGCCGTAGATCGAGAGCATTCGCGCGTTTTCGCCCGCCGATTCGAGCGACGCCTGCACGATCTGGATGGCGTTGTCGTAGTCCTTCGCCTCGAGTAGCGCGGTGACGAGCGACTCGACCAGCTCGATGTTGCTCGAATCGATCTTCAGCGCTTTTTTGAAAACCTGGACGGCCTCGTCGAGCATGCCGCGCTTGAGCAGCATCCGTCCGACGCGGTCATATTCTTTGAGCGCGTCTTTGGTCTGGTTGTTCTGCGAGTAGAGGTCGGCCAGCTTGACGTGGACGTTGATCGAGTTCGGATCGAGCTCGGAGATCTTCCGGTAAATCGCCAGCGCGTTCCCCGGATCGCCGTGCTTGAGGTAATAGTCGGCGAGGACCTGATACTGGCTCTTGGCCTCCATGGCCAGCCCTTGCTTGCCGTAAAGATCGGCCAGCTTGGCGTAAATGTCGAGCTTGGAGGGATCGAGCTTGTTGATCTTTTTGTAGATGGCGATGGCTTTGAGGAAGAAGCCGTCGCGCGAGTAGTGGTCGGCGATCCTGCCGAAAACTTTGACCGCTTCGTCGTTGCGGTTGATGCGCACCCAGAGATCGCCGATGCGATTCAGGGTGTTGACGTCGCTGGGGTTATCGTCGAGAAGGCGCTCGTATTCTTTGATCGCCGGCTCGATCTTCCCCTTCGCAACCAGCTTCTCGGCGCTGGCGATGATTTTATCGCGTTGGATCGCCATCGGCTCCGTTCCGCACGAACAGCAACATCGGTTCGTCCACCCCTTCGAACGATCTGCGGTGAATCGGCGAGGGGCCGTAGAGTTTCAGCGCTGCCTGATGCCCCTCAGTCGCATACCCTCGGTTGTGTCGAAAATCGTAAACAGGGTAGAGGTCATGATACGACTCCATCAACAGATCGCGATAGACCTTCGCGACGATCGATGCCGCCGCGATGGAGACGCTGCGCCGATCGCCCCCGATCAGCGGAACCTGCGGCAGATCCATGTCGATGGTAACGGCATCGAGGAGCAGGATGTCGGGACGGACTTCGAGGTTCTCCACCGCCGCGATCATCGCCCGTTTGCTGGCCTGCAGAATGTTGATAGCGTCGATGGTCTTCGGCTCGATGACGCCGACGGCGCAGGCGCGGGCGCGGCGGAGGATCAGCCGGCAGACGTCGATGCGGTCGTCATGATCGACGAGCTTGGAGTCGTTGACGCCGACGAGGGTCGGCTCGGTGTCGAGGATCACGCAAGCGGCGACGACGGGACCGGCCAGACATCCGCGGCCGACTTCGTCCGTGCCGGCAATGGCCCGGAAACCAGAATCGCGGAGCCGGCGCTCGATCGCTGACATCTCAGCGACCCGCGCCAACTCCGCGAAGAGGTTTCTGACCAGCCGTTCGGCCGGCTTGAGCTTAGCGTTTGCGCTTTTCTTCGATGCGGGCTGCTTTACCGCGGAGATCCCGGAGGTAGTAGAGCTTCGCGCGGCGGACCCGGCCATGGCGTTCAACCTCGATGTGATCGATGCTGGGGGAGTTCAGAGGGAACATGCGCTCCACCCCGATTCCGCCGGAGATTTTGCGGACGGTGAACATCTGCCGTGCGCCGCCGCCTTTTCGCGCGATGACCAGACCCTGAAAGATCTGGATGCGCTCTTTGTCGCCTTCTTTGACCTTGACGTGAACCTTGATCGTGTCGCCGGGGGCGAAGTTGGGCATGTCGGTCCGCGCTTCACGCGATTCGACGAGTTTCATGAAATCCTGAGCCATTTTGACAACCTTCCTGTGTTCTGAAGCGAGCCCGCAAGGATCGCCGATTTGGGTTCTTTAATCAACAGCCCGGCGTAGAACGGCAGTGGGAGGGGACTCATTCCTCCCGAATCCGCTTGAGCATCGCCCGCGCTTCGGCGTCGAGTTCAGCGGAGTCCAGAAGGTCCGGCCGTTTCGCCAGGGTGGCGCGCAAACTCTGCTCCTTCCGCCACTTACGAATCTTCTCGTGATGCCCCGACATGAGAATGTCCGGCACGCGCATCCCCCGCAGCTCCTCCGGACGCGTGTAGTGCGGATAGTCGAGCAGCCCGCGAAAGAAGGAGTCCTCCTCCACCGATCCGCTGTTGCCGACCACCCCTTCGACCATCCGCCCGACCGCATCGGCAATGAGCATGGCCGGCAATTCGCCGCCGGAAACGACGAAATCGCCGATCGAAATCTCGTCCGGCTGGAGCGCCTCGCGAATCCGTTCGTCGAATCCTTCGTAACGGCCGCAGAGGATGACGATGTGGCCCTTCTCCGCCAGCTCCAGTGCAACGCTTTGCGTGAAGATCCGTCCCTGCGGAGACGTCATAACGACGTGCCCAGCGCCAATCGCATCGACACATCGCAACACCGGCTCGGCCAGCATCACCATCCCAGGCCCGCCGCCGTACGCCTCGTCATCAGTCGACCGGTGGCGATCGGTGGCGTAGTCGCGCAAATCCCAAACGCGAACATCGAGCAACCCCTGCTTCACGCCGCGCGCAATGATCCCCTCCGCCAGCAGCGGATCGAACATCCTCGGGAAGATCGTGACGAAATCAATCCTCAAGCCGTTCTCCGCCCCTCCGCGTCTCCGCGTGAACCGTCTCTCTGTTAGAGATCCTCGATGCCGTCTGGAAGATTCACGACGATCGTCTTCGCCTCGAGGTCGACCTTCGTGCAGATGTCCGCTGCGAACGGAACATCGAAGCGACGACGCGGCCCTTCGACGACGAGCAGCACTCCAGCACCTGTTTCTTCGATCGCGATCACCTTTCCGCGTGGAGCGCCGTCGGCGTCGATCAACGTAAGGCCGACAAGGTCGTGGAGAAAGTATTCGTCGTCATCCAGCTTTCGCGCCTCGGACGAAGGGACTTCCACCGTCCAGTTCTGCAGCAACTGCACTTCCTCGGGTGACTCGATTCCGGAGAACTTCACCAACGCGCGGCCGGCGTGAATGCGGACGGATTCAATCGTGGCGTCGCGCGTTGACGATTCATCCGGCGACCCGAGCGTCACCGACGACACTTTGGTGAATCGCTCCGGAGAATCGGACCACGCTTCGACACTCGCTTCCCCGCGGACACCGTGCGCTTTGCGGATGATGCCGAGGGCGATGCGGTCGCCAGGCATGCGTCAGTCGACGATGTCGAGGGTGTAGCGGCGGCGCGATTTATGGCCGGCGGCGGTGAGGAGCGTGCGCATGGCGCGCGCGGTCCGGCCCTGGCGGCCGATCACCTTGCCGAGGTCGGCCTGCGCCACTTCCAGCTCGACGACAGTTTGATCGCCGCGGTTGTAGACGTGGGTGTTCACCGCCTCGGCATCATCGACGAGCGACTTGGCGACGAACTCGATCAGCTCTTCCATGGGAGGAAGTTACGCGACTTTGTTCTTCTTGAGAAGCGACTTGACGGTCGGCGAGAGCTGGGCGCCCTTGCTGACCCAGTAATCGACGCGAGCCTTGTCGATCTTCACGTCGGCGGGGTTCTTCTTCGGATCGTAGTGCCCGATTTGTTCGACCGTGGCATTGCTCGGCGTCTTGAGCGAGTCGGAAACAACGACGCGGTAGAACGGCGAGTGGGTCGCGCCTTGGCGACGCAGGCGAATCTTCAACATGTCGTGTGATGCTCCCTTGATTGAACTGCGATGTGATTCGGGCCGGCTATCCTACCGAACCGGGGCGTGAAACCGCAACCGGGGCAGTGTCATTCCGAGCGTTACCCCATCAATCCCGGAGGCATCCCCTTCATCATCTTGCCGAACTTCCTCGCGCCGAAGCCTTTGGAGAAGCTGCGCATCATCTTCTTCATCTGCAGGTATTGCTTCAGGAGCTGATTGATCTGCTGCACCGAGGTGCCGGAGCCTTTGGCGATGCGCTTCTTGCGTTTGCCGTCGATGACTTGGGGGAACTCGCGTTCCTTCTTCGTCATCGAGTCGAGGATGGCCTGCATGCGGACTATGGCCTTTTCGTCAATATCCTCTTCGCTGATCTTGCCGGCGCCGGGGAGCATGTTCACGAGCGACGACAGCGGACCCATTTTCTTGACCTGCTGCAGCTGCGCGCGAAGATCTTCGAGCGTGAACTTGTCCTTGGCGACGCGCTGCGCGAGGCGCTCGGCTTCTTTGCGGTCGATGTCGAATTCGACCTTCTCGATAAGCGAGAGCACGTCGCCCATGCCGAGGATGCGCGACGCCATCCGGTCGGGATGGAAGACGTCGAGGTCCGCGTACTTTTCGCCGACGCCGACGAGCTTGATCGGACGATTGACGACCGACTTGATCGAGAGCGCCGCACCGCCGCGCGCGTCGCCGTCGAGTTTCGTCAGGACGATGCCGGTCACGCCGAGGCGGTCGTCGAATTCTTTGGCGGACTTGACGGCATCCTGGCCGGTCATGGCGTCGGCGACGAAGAGGATTTCGCTCGGACGTGTATCGCGCTTGATCGTGTCGAGCTCCGCCATCAGCTCGGCGTCGATGTGCAGCCGGCCGGCGGTGTCGAGGATGACGGTGTCGTAGAGCAGCGTGCGCGCGTCGGTGACGGCGCGTTTCGCGATCGACAGCGGATTGCGGTCTTCGCCGATCTCGAAGAACGGAACGTTCACGCCCTTCGCCACGATGCGGAGCTGCTCGATGGCGGCGGGACGATAGACGTCGCACGGCACGAGCAGCGGACGGCGTCCGCGATTCTTGAGATGCAGGGCGAGCTTGCCCGAGGTCGTCGTCTTACCGGAACCTTGCAGGCCGACCATCATCACGACTGCCGGCGAGCCGACCAGCGCGAGGCCGACTTCGTTCCCGCCGAGGAGCTCCTGGAGCTCGTCCCGGACGACTTTCGTGACCTGTTGCGCGGGCGAAAACGCGGTCAGGACATCCTGACCGACCGCCTTTTCGCGGACGCGGTTGGTGAACTCTTTGACGACTTTGAAATGAACGTCGGCTTCGAGCAGCGCGACGCGAATTTCCTTCAGCGCGTTGTCGATGTGCCACTCGTTGAGGGCTGCCTCGCCGCGCAAGGTCTTGAAGACCCGATCCATCTTGTCCTGGAGGTTGTCAAACATGCCGCGCTTGTAACGCGGGCCGTGGCATTTGTCATCCCGGACGGCCGTTTTGCACCCCGTGGCAGAGCTGGCGAAGAGACTTCCCGACAACGTCCCTGGCGATTTCTATGTTGACTCGACCTGCATCGATTGCGACGCCTGCCGCATTTTCGCGCCGACGGTTTTCAGCGACACCGGCGATCAGTCGGCCGTGTTTCATCAGCCGAAATCGGACGACGAACTGCTCGCTGCGCAGAAGGCGCTGATCTCGTGTCCGACGGCATCGATCGGTACGGTGACGAGAAACGACATGCGTCCGGCGCTGGCATCGCTGCCGGAGTTGGTCGATGGCGACGTCTATCGCTGCGGCTACGCCTCGGAGGCCTCATTCGGCGCGATCAGCTATCTCGTTCGCAAGCCGCAGGGCAATATCCTCATCGACTCGCCGCGCTTTTCCGGACCGCTGGTGAAGAACATCGCGGCGATGGGCGGCGCGTCGCGGATGCTGCTCACGCATCAGGACGACGTCGCCGATCACGCCCGTTTCGCGGCTCGATTCGGCTGCGAGCGCGTTCTGCATCGCGATGACGTCCACGCGCGCATGGCAGCGATCGAGGTGCAACCGGCCGGAGTTGATCCGATCGATCTCGGCGGCGGCATCGTCATGATCCCAACGCCCGGCCACACGAAAGGCCACGCTGTTTTTCTCGATCGCGAGACGTACCTTTTCACCGGCGATCACCTCGCCTGGAGCGAGCGGCTCGGACACCTCTACGCGTTTCGCAGCGCGTGCTGGTATTCGTGGAAGGAGCAGATCCGTTCGATGGAGCGTCTGCTCGACTACCGCTTCGAATGGGTGCTGCCAGGCCACGGCCGGCCGATCCATCTCGACGCCGCGGCGATGCACGCGAGCCTGGAACGCTGCGTAGCCTGGATGAACGAGCGCTAAATCGTAGCGGTCGGCATCCTCCGTGCTGAGCGAATCGCGGACATGCTGTTTCTTGCGTTCATCGCCACCTTCCTGGTTCTTTGGGCTGTCGTTTACGCCACGCTGCCGGCGATCCGTCACATCGGACGGTTGCTCGCGCGCGCCATCGCCCGCAGCGCGCGCGTGACGCGGATCGTTTCAACAGCGCACGAGCGTTCGAAGAATTACCTGCCGGTGGCGGCGATCCTCATCGCCGGAACGCTCTTCACCGCGTGGGCCGGAGATGCATTCCTCGACCTCGCGGAGAAAGTACACGGCAAAAACGCGGCGCTGCAGAAGATCGACGGATCGATTCACGACTGGGCCGTGAGCGAGCGAACTTCCGGCGCGACGATGTTCTTCACGGCCATGACGACGATCGGCAGTCCGATTGGACTCGCAATTCTGCTGTCGATCATCGGCATCATTCTGATCATCCGCCGCCGCTGGAGTTGGCTGATCTACCTCGCGGTCACGTTCGCCGGAGGGTGGCTGCTGGACCTGGAGTTGAAACGCTATTTCGCCCGCGCCCGTCCTGTTGCCGCCGAAATGCTGCGGCGCGCGAATGGCTACTCGTTTCCGAGCGGGCACGCGCTGGGCTCGGCCGTCGCGTTCGGTGCGCTGGCGTATCTCGCCTTCCGCGCGATCCGCAGCTGGCCGGCGAAAACCGCCGTCATCGCATTCCTCTACACGCTCGTCGCGTCCGTCGCGCTCTCCCGCGTCTACCTCGGCGTCCACTGGATTTCAGACGTGCTGGCCGGCGTCACCGTCGGAACGGTGTGGGTGACGACGACGACGGTCGCCTACGAGACTACGCGGCGCATCCGGCGAATGCGAAGGCAACGGATCGACGATGGGTCATGACAACGGATGGACAGGCACATCGCCTGCCGGCAGATCGTTCGCGCGCGCCGGTGCCCGGTTGCCGTACAGCTCGCGCACGAGTTGGCCGATCGTGTGGTGATCGAGCGCGTTGTCCATGCACGTGCTGAGCTTCGTGAAGAGACTGCCGATCACGGTGCGCTCGTTGTCTTCCATGTGAATCTCGGGAACGTCGCGCTTCAACCCCTCAACCTGCGCGACGACCTCTTCGATGGTGATGCGGTCGGGATCGCAGCCCGGGACGAAGCCTGTCCAGTCTCCGCCGATCTCCTTCACGAGTTGCGCATCTTCGAGTTTGCGAAGCACGCGCAGCATCTGCGAATCGGTCGTCCCGAATTGCTCGGCGAGGCGATACGACGACGGCGCTTCCTCGCGGCGATCGAAGCGGCGGGCGATCTCGATCAACGCGCGCAGGCCGAAGTAGAGATCGAACCGCGGCTCGTCCTGAACCTGCTGCTCGCTGGCGCGCAGCAGTCCGTAGAGATTCTGGTAGACGAAGCTGATCTCCACGCCGAGGAGGATGACTACCCAGAGAATCTGGATGGCGATGAGGAAGATGATCGCCAAGCCGAGCGCGCCGTAGATCAGATTGAAGCGTCCGTGGAAAAGGTGGTCGGCGTAAATCCCGAAGCCGAAGCGGACGAGCGAAAAGAGCGCCGTCGTCACGATCGCGCCGACGGCCGCCGAGCTGAAGCGAACGCGCGTCGATGGCACCAGCCAGAACAGCATCGTAAAAGCGATGAACAGCACCACGACCGGCGCGATATGGAAAATGATGTCCTGCTTGAACAAAACGCGCAGGTAACGGTTCTTCTCCAGAGTGCTGGTGGTGGTGAAGGAGATGGCCATCAGCACCGGCCCCCAGAAAAAGAGCATCGTGAAAGCGATGATCTTCTGCCGGTACCCGCGCACGCTGCGCACCTTCCAGATCTGATTGATGGTCGCCTCGACTGCCAGGAAGAGACGAAACGTGATGACGATGAAAATGATCACGCCGAATGCCGACGCTGCCTGCGCGTTCTCTGCGAATTTGGCGATGTGATACGAGATGACCGGCGACTGATACGGGATGACGTTGTTGAGGATGTTGTCGATCTGCGATTGCGAATTGGGGAAGAGGTTGCGGAAGTAGAGCTGCAGCGCATGTGTGAACGCGACCAGCAGCGGGATGAGCGAGAGCAGCGTGGTGTAGGCGAGCGACGCCGCGCGCGACGTTCCTTCGATGTCGTAGAACTCGCGCGTCAATTCGCGGATGAAGAGGAAAAATTCGACCGTCGTGACGCGGGCGCGTTTCCGTCCATGCGCCTCGCGGCGGTAGAGCAGGACGGCCGGATCGGTCAGCCAGCTCCAGACCACCTGGCGCGCCAGCGCGAACTCGGTCTTGAACTTTGCGCGCCGTTGGCCTTCCCGGCGGATTTCGGTCATGACTCAACTATAAAGGCAAGGAGTGAGCCTGCGCGGCCGGATGCGATAACGTTATGGCGATGGAAATCCGCCCGCCCGCAGTCGCCGGCACCTTCTACGAGGGGACTACGGAGCGGTTGGCCGCGCAGGTTGCGGCCTGCGTCGCCGAAAATCCGGAGCCGGAGTCGAAGGAGCGCTTCATCGGGGCGGTCGTGCCGCACGCTGGATTGATGTACAGCGGCCACGTGGCCGCGGCGTTCTATTCGGCCGCCGATCTGCCGCGCCGGTTCATCATCCTTTGCCCGAATCACACCGGCTTCGGCCACTTCGCTGCGATCAACCGTTCCGGTCAGTGGTCGACGCCGCTGGGCAGCGTCTCGATCGATACGCCGCTTGCCGACGCGCTCATGCAGCAGTCGCAGCTTCTTGCCGAGGACTCGCGTGCGCACGCGCGAGAGCATTCGCTGGAAGTTCAGCTCCCCTTCCTCCAGCAACTTCTCGGCGATTTCACCTTCGTCCCGATCTGCCTCGGCGCGAACCGATACGACTACTGCGAACAGATCGGCCACGCCATCGCCACCGTGGTTGCAGCGGCCGGCGAGCCGGTCGGAATCCTGGCCAGCTCGGACCTCAATCACTACGAGGACCAGAAGACGACGTTGCGCAAGGACCAGCTCGCGATCGATGAAGTGCTCAAGCTCGATCCGCGGGCGTTGTGGCGCGTCGTCGAAGAGTCCGACATCTCCATGTGCGGCTTCATCCCGACGACGACGATGCTCATCGCCGCGAAACAACTCGGCGCGAAAGAAGCAACGCTGCTCAAGCACGCCACGAGCGGCGACATCAACGGCGACTATTCGCACGTGGTGGGTTACGCCGCGATCGTTGTCGTTTGAACCATGAAGATCCTCTTCGCAAGCGCCGAGGTTTCTCCGATCGCGAAGACCGGCGGATTGGGCGATGTGTGCGGATCGCTGCCGAAGGCGCTGGCGAAGCTGGGACATGACGTCACGATCTTCATGCCTTGCTATCGGCAGGCGCGCGAGTGGTTTTCGAACAACGGAATCGAGCTCGAAGAGGCGCTGCCAGCGACGCGCGTGGCGTGGGCGAATTGGGCGGCCGAGGCGAATTTTCTGAGGACGACACTGCCGGGAACGGACATCTCGCTGATTCTCGTCGCCAACGATTACTACTTTCGGCGTCCGCAGATTTATTCGCCGCGTGTCGACGGCTACGACGACGGCATCGACCGCTTCACGTTCTTCTGCCGCGCCGTCATCCGCGGATGCGAGCTCCTCGGCATCGCGCCGGACATCGTCCACGCCCACGACTGGCACACCGCGCTGCTGCCGGTCTATCTGCACTCCGGGCTGAGCGGGAGCGATTACTTTCGCGCGGCGCGTTCGGTCTACACGATCCACAATCTCAACTACCAGGGCATCAGCGGCGCCGAACGATTTGGCACCCTCGGGTTATACAGCCGCTACTGGGCGCCGGACGCCGTCGAGCATTTCGGCGACATCAATCTGATGAAGGGCGGCATCATCCTGGCGGACCAGGTCACGACGGTTTCGCCGACCTACGCGAAGGAAATCCAGACGCACGAACATGGCGCGGGACTGGACGGAATTCTGCGCAGCCTTTCGTTCAAGCTGCAAGGCATCGTGAACGGCATCGACGTAGAGGAGTGGGATTCGGAGACCGATCCGCACCTCCGCTCGCATTTTTCGGCGCAGCGGCTGGCGGGCAAGAACCTGTCGAAACGCGCGCTGCTCCGTGAGTTGAAACTGCCGCTCAAGGCGAAGACGCCGCTGCTGTCATTCATCTCGCGGCTCGTTGATCAGAAGGGGATCGATCTCCTGATCGAGGCGCTCCCGCACATGCTCGCCGCCGGAGCGCAGGCCATCATCCTCGGCTCAGGCGAACCGCGTTACGAAGATGCGCTGCAGCAGATCGCGGCGCAGTTTCCCGATTCCTGCCGCGTCGTCATCGGCTTCGACAACGCGCTCGCGCATCGCATCTACGCCGGAGCCGACATCCTGCTCATGCCGTCGATGTACGAGCCGTGCGGTCTCAATCAAATGTACGCGCTGCGCTACGGCACGGTGCCTGTCGTGCGGATGACCGGCGGTCTGGCTGACACCGTGATCCCGTTTTACGGCGCGAATCTCGAAACGGCCAACGGCTTCGGATTTCTCTCGACGAATGCCGCCGACTTTTTCACTGCCACATGGCTGGCGATGCTCAACTACCGCGAACCGAAAACGTGGCGCCGCCTGCAGGCAAACGGCATGGCCGCCGATTTTTCGTGGGAACGTTCGGCGCGCGAATACGAGTCGGTCTACCATCGCGCGCTCAACTCATGAAAGCCGCCGCATACGAAGAATGCTTTCAGTCCATCGCTGCGATCTGGCGGGATGAAGACGGTCAGTCGCTCGACGACATCGCGTTGATGGCGACGATCAACTCCGTCCTCTCGCATCGTTTCCCGCATTTTTACTGGACCGGCTTCTATCGCATCTGCGGCACGCGGCTGATCGTCGGCCCGTACATCGGAACGGTCGGCTGCCTGCAGATCGAAATCGGCCAGGGGGTCTGCGGAACGGCGGCCGCGAAGCGCGAAACGGTCATCGTTGCGGACGTGAACCAGTTTCCCGGCCACATCGCCTGCGATCCGAATTCGAAGTCGGAGATCGTCGTGCCGGTCTCCGGTCCCGAGGGTGAGTTGATCGCGGTGCTGGACGTCGATTCCAACCAGCTCGACTCGTTCGACGAAGACGATCAGCGCGGACTGGAAAAAATCATCGCGCTCTTTCGAGAACTGTAGGGCCGCCGTTTCCGGCGGCCCTGATCGAACGTCAGGCGGTGGCGAGTTGAGAGGAGCGTGAGTCACCGAAACCGAGGATCGGAAAGAAGACGAACGGCAGCAGCCACAGACCGATCCCGAAGCCCGTGCCTTTGTCGAATCTCGCTGCGATCGCGAGACATACCAGGAGCCACACGATGAAGTTGACGCCCGGGATGATCATCAGAATGATCCACCACAGAGGCTTTCCAGCGATTTCGAGCGCGACGATGATGTTGTAAATCGGGATGATCGCGGCCCAACCGGGCTTGCCGGCTTTTGTAAAGACCTTCCACATGCCGATGATCATCAGGAGGACGACCGCCAGATAGCAGATCATCACTCCCATGCCGAGGCCGGCGCCGAGCGGCGAAATGCCTGTGGTGGTCGTGGTCTCCTGTAATAACGCGAGCGGCAACAGAGTGTTCATATCCTTCTCCTTCTTCTTCCCGTTTTGGTGGACGAGTGGCGACAGTACACCGGACTCTGCCGCAAATATAGTGACGGTTAACCAGCGATCACACTGAGCTCGTCGACGATGTCGCGAAGTGAGTGAAAACGGATCGATTCCGGGCCGGCGATCAGCGCGTTCAGCGACGGAGTTTCAAAGCCGGCGGCAAGGAGTTGTCGCGCGATCGGGATGGCTTCTTCGCGCAGCACCTCCGGCGGATGCGGCAATTCCTCTGCGGCGCCTTCGACAAACGTCTGCCGCTCGACCGCCTTCATCCGCTCCCGCAGTTTCGACTGAAACGCGCGGATCTGCGCGATCACTGTCGGATCGAGCGCCGTCGCAGCCGCGAGCGCGTCGATGTCGCGGCGCAGTCTCGCCATCATCGGCGCAAGGCGATCGGCGTCGAGCTGCGGCAACTCATCGACGGCCGTGCTCAGATCGTTGAACGCGAATTCGATATCGCTCGCGACCGATGCGTTGACGCCGTCGCGCCCGGCCGCGATCGCATTCGCCAGAATGTTGATGCTCAATCCCAGTTGCGGCGCGACCTCCGGATCGATGTCGCTCGCGGCCGCGCGCAACTGGAACAGCGCCGCCTCGAGCATCACAACGTCAGTCATTCTTTGTTGAGGAACTTCGTCAGTCCGGTGAGGATGTCGATCGGCAGCGGGAAGACGATGGTGGTGTTCTTCTCCACGCCGATCTCCGTCAATGTCTGCAGGTAGCGGAGCTGCAGGGCTGTCGGCTGCGTGGCCAGAACGTGAGCCGCATCCGCCAGTCTCTGCGACGCCGCGAACTCGCCCTCGGCATGGATCAACTTCGCCCGCTTCTCGCGCTCGGCCTCGGCCTGCTTGGCCATCGCGCGCAGCATCGACTCCGGCAGATCGACCTGCTTGACCTCGACGTTCGTCACCTTCACGCCCCACGGCTCGGTGTGCTGATCGAGAATCGTCTGGATGCGCGCGTTGAGCGCGTCGCGATGCGCGAGCAACTCGTCAAGCTCCACTTCGCCGAGAACGGAGCGAAGCGTGGTCTGTGCGAACTGCGACGTCTGATAGCGGTAGTCGAACACTTCGACGACGGCCCGCCGCGGCTCGATGACGCGCAGGAAAACGACCGCGTTCACCTTCAGCGTGACGTTGTCGCGCGTGATGATGTCCTGCGGCGGAACTTCGAACGCTTCCTGCCGCAGCGAGACGCGCACGATGCGATCGATCGGCGCGAAGACGAGAAAGATGCCGGGACCTTTCGCCTCGGAGAGCAGGCGGCCGAGACGAAAAATGACGCCGCGTTCGTACTCGGGGAGGATCTTGATCGAGCTGAGAAGGTAGAGACCAACAATGATGACGATGATGAGCAGACCGAGATTCATGGAAGCCTCCGCGCGGACGTTCAGCGTAGCGCGATTGTAGGCTACTCGGCGGGCTCGACCACGAGATGCAGCCCGTTCACGCTCGCCACACGCACGCGCGTTCCCTCCGCGATCGCGTCGCTGGTGACCGCGTTCCACAGCTCGCCGTGAACGAACACTTTTCCGTCCGGTCCGAGCGGCGTGCGCGCAATTCCAATCAAACCGACCATCCCTTCTTTGCCCGTGGCGATCTTCCCGTGCCGCGCTTTGAGAACGAGCGTAGTCAGGAAAACGGCAATCACGCCGATTGGAATGCTCACCGCAATCGCCGTGATGATGTTCACGCGCATCTGCGGAATCGGCCCGTCGACAAGAAACAGAGCGCCGATGACCATACTGACGATGCCGCCGATGACGAGGACACCGTGCGAGGCGAACTTCGCCTCGAGCGCGAACAGCGCGAATGCGACAAGCAGCAGCGCCAGCGCGGCGAACCGCGTCGGGAGAAAATTCAGCGCGAAAAGCGCAAGCACGATGGCGATCACGCCGACCACGCCCGGAATCACCGCGCCGGGATGATTGAACTCCGCGAAGATTGCCAGCCCGCCAAGGACCAGCAGCAGGAAGGCGATGTTCGGATCCATCAGCGACGACATCAGCCGCTGCCGCACCGTCATCTCGATGGTATTGATCTGCGCGTTGGCCACGTGCAGCGTTACGTTCGAGCCGTCGTAGCGCTTGAACGTGCGGCCATCGATCGCCCGCAGGAGCGCCTGCTCATTCGGCGCGATCACGTCGATCAACTTCAGCTGCAGTGCCTCCTGCTCGGTGAATGACTTCGACTCGCGTACCGCGCTCTCGGCCACGGCGACGTTGCGTCCGCGTCTGTTCGCGATCGTGCGCATGAAGGCGGCGGCATCGTTCTCCATCTTCGCCTTCATGATCTCGTCCATCTTTTCGCCGAGAAGGACGGGATGCGCCGCGCCGGTGTTCGTGCCGGGCGCCATCGCCGCTACGTCCGCCGATTCGAGGATGAAGAATCCCGCCGATGCGGCACGGCTCCCGGCCGGCGCGACATAGACGATCACCGGCACGCGAGATGTCATGATCTTCTCCACGATCGAACGCGTGGAGTCGAGCAGCCCGCCGGGTGTGGTGAGCATGATGATGACGGCGTCGTCGTGTTCCCGCTGCGCCTGATCGATTGCGCGTCCGATGAACTCGTCGCTGATCGGATGAATCGTGTCGTTGATCGTTAGCCGCAGCACGTTGGCGTGCAATTGAACGGCGGCGGCAAACAACGCGGCGAGAACAAGAGCGCGTCTCATGGCCGATGATCGTACTCCTGATGCCAAATCACCTCACGTCGCAGGTCTACTGTGGCCCGTAGTCCGGCGTCGGCTCGTAGTTGAAGAACTTGGTGATGTCGTTTCGAAAGACGAGCTTGAAATCGCCGATCGGACCGTTGCGCTGTTTGCCGATGATGATCTCGGCGATCCCCTTCTCCTCGGTGTCCTTGTTGTAGACCTCATCGCGGTAGATGAAGCAGACAACGTCGGCGTCCTGCTCGATGGATCCCGATTCGCGAAGGTCGGAGAGTTGCGGACGGTGATCGCCCGTGCGCTGCTCGGGACGGCGGGAGAGCTGCGACAGCGCGATGAGCGGAACGTTCAGTTCCTTCGCGATCGCTTTCAAGCCGCGCGAGATCTGCGAAACCTCCTGGTTGCGCGACTCGACCTTCCCCTTGACCGACATGAGCTGAAGATAGTCGACCATGATCATGTCGAGACCCGCCTCCATCTTCAGACGCCTAGCCTTGGCGCGCATTTCCATGATGTCGATGCCCGGCGTGTCATCGATGAAGATCTTGGCCTTGGCCAAGCGCGCGGAGGCGTCGGCGAGATCGCGCCAGTTCCGCTCGCTGAGCATGCCCGCGCGGATGAGGTGATTGGAAACGCCCGACTCCGACGAAAGGATACGAAGTCCGATCTGCTCCTTTGACATTTCGAGCGAGAAAACGCCGACCGCGTACAGCCGCTGCGACGGCGCCCGCGGCTCGCCGGAGCGGTCGGGGATGGCGATCGATTCGGCCATGTTCATCATAAAACTGGTCTTTCCCATGCTGGGTCTCGCCGCGATGATGATCAGATCCTGCGCCTGGAATCCCGAGGTGAACTCGTTGAATCGGTCGTAGCCGGTGGGGATGCCGGTGATCAGTTTTCCGGCGTGCTGCAACTGCTCGATCGCGGTCATGTTTGCGCGCGTGATTCGATCGAGCGCGACGAAGCCCTTTTCGATCGATCCCTCCGCGATTTCGTAGATCGACTTCTCGGCGATGTTGAGCACGTCCGCCGGCTCGCCCGGCGAATCGAGCGCCGCGCGCATGACGGAGTTGCCCATCACGATCAGCCGCCGCAGCGTGGATTTTTCTTTGACGATGTGCGCGTACCGCTCGACGTTGGCGATGTCCGGAATGCCGTCGATGAGCGATGCGACGTACGCCGTTCCGCCGACCTGCTCGAGCTGAGCGTTCTTCGCCAATTCTTCGCGCAAGGTGAGCAGATCGATCTCGCGGCTCTGCTCCGCCAGCCGCCGCATCGTGGCAAAAATCGTGCGATGCGCGTCTCGGAAAAAATCCTCGGTATTGATCGTGCTGACCACGCGGTAGAACGCATGGTTGTTGATCAGAATCGACCCTAGAACTGCGCGCTCCGCATCCGGAGACTGCGGCAACGGCCGGTCGAGCGCGACATCGAGTTGAGCTACGGACATTGGATGAGGGGGCGCAGTGTGGAGAAGCGCCGACGAAAAAGCATCAGCAGATTGATGCACAGCTTTTACGACGACGATCGCATGCTAAGTCTCATCAGATCAATAGGAAGCACGTTATCCTCAGAGGACGCTATGTGCTCTGTCTACGCCCTGTGGATAACGGAATGGCTCCTCCGGTAACCCTGTTGGTCAGCGCGCCGTCTGATACCGCAGTCTGGAGGATTTTCATTTGATCAAGCGAACACTCATTCCGCTGTTGCTGCTGGTTTCGGCGGCATTCGCGCAGCAGGCGCCGCCGGCGCAAAACGCGCCCGCTCCGCAGTCGACAGCTGCGGCCAACGTCGATGATGCCAAGCGGCCGGTGGCCGTCGTCAACGGTGAAACCATCACTGTCGAAAAGCTCAACCGCATGTACGCCAACCTCAGCACGCAGATGCGGACCAACTACGACCAGAACGGCGGCAAGGGCGCCTTCCTTGAGAACTACGTCCGCAAGCGTCTTCTGCTTCAGGAAGCGTTCAAGACCGGCTTCGACAAGAAGCCGGAAGTCGTGGCCACCGTGGAGTCGGCGCGCGAGTCGGCGCTCTTCGACCGGTATGTGCGCGACGTGGTCGCTTCAGGGATCGTGACCGACAAAGAGATTCGCGACTACTACGACGCGCATCCCGACGATTTCGCCACGCCGGAGAAGGTTCACGTGCGGCACATCGTCATTGCTGTGACGAACGCCGGACCCGCTCCGAAGACGGATGGCCAGGCAATCGAGCAGATCAGCAAGATCGCCGCGGAGCTGCGCGCGTCCGACGTCGCGTCAGCGATGGGGAAACCCGACCTGGCAACATTGGCCAAACTGCGCCTGGCGCATTTTGAAGAGGCCGCGAAGAAGTACTCCGAGGATGGCTCCGCGGCGAGCGGCGGCGACCTTGGATGGATGTCCAAAGGCCAGCTCGATCCCGCGTTCGAAGCGGCCGCCTGGGGGCTGAAGCCGGGAGTGATCAGCGGCATCGTGCACACGAAGTTCGGCTATCACCTGATCCTTGTCGAAGGGAAAGAGCCGGCCGGTACCGAGCCGTTCGACGCCGTGAAGAACGGCGTGCGCGAGTACCTCATGACGCAGAAGGCGACCGATGTCGTGAACGCGGTCGCGCGGCTGACGAACGAGCTGAAGGCGAACAGCCGCATCAGCGTTTTCCCTGAGAACATCAAGTAGCTACTGAATACAAAAACGCCCGCGGAAACGCGGGCGTTTTTCGTGTGGCACAGACTGTCTGTGCTTACGACGCCGCGCTGGCAGCGGCCGGGGCGCCGTGGGCGGCGTCCCACTCGTCGGCTTCGGTTGAGAAGAGATTGATGCGCGCCTTCTTGTATTCGCGGGTCGGATAGAGCGCCTGTTTCTCGTTGACGCCGGTGTCGATGGCGATGTCGTTGATGATCGACTCGCACTCGTCGACCGAACGTCCGTGAACGATCGTGTAGAGGTTGTACGGCCAGTCGTCGTAAACAGGGCGGAGGTAGCAATGTGAGACCGCTTTGTTCTGCGACATCTTCACGCCGATTGCATCAACGCCGTCGCCCTTGACGGCCCAGACGCCCATCGCGCTGGCGCCGAAGCCCGCCTTACGCGCTGGCACGACGGCGCCGTAGCGCCGGATGTAGCCGCGTTTGAGCAACGACTTCGCCGCGGCCAGCAGCTCGTCGGCAGCGACTCCGTTCGTACGCGCCATGGCCTCGAACGGCCGCGGCTGAAGCGGCAGATCGCGTTGCAGCAGGCGGACGGATTCAATCTCGACCGGCGTCAGCTGTGAGAACTCGGCATCGCCGTGCGAATCGTCCGTGTCGCTGCTTCCTTTGAATTGCTTCAGCGTTGGCAGTGGACGGACGGCGTCGCATCCCGCTTCATCGCCGAGGAGCTCGACGGTCTTGTCGAGGCCGAGAATTGATGTCGGCGCGACGGCGATCGTGAACCACAGATTGAAGTCGTTGTTGCGCCGGTAATTCTGCGTCACGCCGGGATGTGCGTTGATTGTCGCGGCCGCGTCGTCAATTCGTTCGGGATCGACTTTGGCGGCAACGAGGCACGATCGGTAGCCGAGAGCGCGCGCGTCGAATTGCGCGGCCACCTGGCGCACGAGACCGTCGCGCTTCAGGCGCTCGATGCGCTTGATGACTTCTTTTTCCGACATGTCGATCGCCTGTCCGATGAGAGCGAACGGCGTTGAAACCAGGGGAATCTCACTTTGCAGGGCACCCAGCAGCTCACGGTCCCGTTGATCGATTTCCTGCATTTGGATCCTCGGCTACTTGTGGCGTTCGGTTGGTGGGGATGCGCCGGATTGTATGAGATCGGGCGCTGCTTCACCAGTGTTCAAATGGCGGCATCGGCGAGTCGTCGAGCAAAATTTGCGGGAACTCGGAGGGATCGAGCCGCTTGTCGGTCGCACTCTGCACAAGAAGCGTTGCAACCCACTCTCGGTGACGTCGCGCGGCCTCTTCGACCGAGGTCCGATCGATGCCGCACCAACGCTTGGGGAAGTCGTTCAACTTCTCCAGCGCGGCGTCGAACAGGCGGAGTCCGCCGGGGTACGTGCCGCGCTTCACATGGTGATACGCGGCCGCGAGTTGGATGAGTCCCTGGAGAAAACGGTGGACGTCAGACTCCGCTTCGAGCCAGATCGTCTCCCACGACTCATGCGCATCCCAGAACTCGGCGGCGTTGAAATGATCGAGGCCGGCGCGAAAGTGGGAGACGAAGTCAGGCTTGTTCAGTCGTCCGCCCTCGTGCCGCGGCGGAGCGTCTCGCACATCGCCGTCGTGAAGTCGGCAGTCGTACCGGTTCCGCCGATGTCGCGCGTGCGATGCTCCGGACCGGAATCGAGCACCTTCACGATCGCGTCTTCGACGCGTTTGGCCGCGCCCGTTTCGCCGATGTGATGCATCATCAGGACGGCCGACTTCAGCAGCGCCAGCGGATTGGCCTTGTTCTGACCGGCGATGTCGGGCGCACTGCCGTGTACCGCTTCGAAGACCGCACCGGCTTCGCCAATGTTCGCGCCGGCGACGACGCCCAGCCCTCCCACAAGGCCTGCCGCGAGATCCGAGACGATGTCGCCGTAGAGATTCTCAAGCAGGAGGATGTCGAACTGCTGCGGGTTCATCACCATCTGCATGCAGAGGTTGTCGACGATCTTGTCGTCGGCTTCGACGTTCGGGTACTCCTTGGCGACGTTGCGGAAGCACTGCAGAAAAAGGCCGTCCGACAACTTCATGATGTTGGCCTTGTGCACCGCGGTCACGCGCTTGCGTCCGTGCGTGCGCGCGTACTCGAACGCGAACCGGGCGATGCGCGTGGACGCCTTCTCGGTGATGATCTTGATCGACTCGACCACGCCGGGGACGACTTCATGTTCCAGTCCGCTGTAGAGGTCCTCAGTGTTCTCGCGCACGACGATGATGTCGACGTTTTCGAAGCGCGTGATGATGTTCGGCATCGACTTCACTGGTCGCAGATTCGCGTAGAGGTCGAGCGTCTTGCGGAGCCGGACGTTGATCGACGAGAAGCCGGTGCCGATGGGCGTCGTGACCGGACCCTTGAGCGCGACCTTGTTGCGGAGAATCGATTCGAGCACTCCGGGCGGTAGCGGGTCGCCGAAACGCGAGATCGCTTCGGCACCGACAAAGTACTTCTCCCATTCGACGTCGACGCCGGCGCATTCGATGATCGAGACCACCGAGGCGGTGACCTCGGGGCCGATGCCGTCACCGGGGAGCAGCGTGATCTTGTGTTGAGCCATGGTGAATCCTTTCCGCTCGCTCACGCGCCTCCGCTACGGAGAAGTCGATCGGCAGCAGCGATCTGAGCGCGCCGTACTCGGGCAGCTCATCGATGCAGCGATGGACGCTCTCCAGCGTCGGAGGGATGAAGTCGAGGTAACTCATGCGGCCGCGGACGAGCGGCTGTTTTGAAAACGTGCCGAGGATTTTGAGAGAGCGCTGCAGGAGGGTCTCGAAGTAGCGGCGGCGCATCGAACGCCGTTCGCCTTGCGGCAGCTCGGTGCGCGCCGGTAATCCGTGCACGCGCCAGTCCGCATAGTAGTCGACGAGTTCCAGCTCCGTCTCTTCGCCGAGGATGCGGGCCACGCCACGGTCGCGCAGGAGCGAAGCGATGTCGTACGTGTCGGGACCCATTCTGAGATCCTGATAGTCGATCAGATAAAGCTTCTCGTTAAGAATGTGTATATTTTGTCCATGGTAATCACGATGACATAGAACGTATGGATGTCTCGATACGTTATCAGCGAGCCTTCTAAGCAACGGTTTCAACGCCGCCGTCGCGTCGGGCGGTGCGTCCATCAGCTTCTCGAAATAGAACTCCCGCGACATCTCCAGCTCGTTGAAAAAGAAGTCGCCTGTGAACGGCGGGTTGATGTCGAGAGCGCCGGCCTTCTGAAAGTAGACCAACAACGTGATTGCCTTGCGGTACCAACGAATGCCTTCATCGCGGTCGTGGTGCAGTAGGTCGAAGAGGGTCGTGTCTCCGACGTCCTCCTGCAGCATGGCCGCATCGCTGTGCTGGATCAGCTTCGGGAGGTAGGCATGCTTCGACGCCGCGTGGTAGGCAGACAGCACCCGCGCAAGATCGCGCCGCACTTCGTCGGGATACAAGGCCAGCATGTGCGTGCCGCCGCCGGGAAGGCTCACGCGGAAGTAGCGCCGGACGGAGGCGTCGCCCGGCAGCGCCCGCGCCGACCAACCCTCCCCGACACACTCGGTGAGAAACGCCGCAGCGTCGTCGGGGAGGGATACGTCGGTCATCGGCTACCGCAGTTGCAAGAACCGGGGGCTATTTCGGCGCTGGTCCCTGCTCGTCGGGCTTGGCGTCGCGGATCACGATCTTGTCGATGCTCGTCGGATTGATCGGCCGGTCCTGCGCTCCGGTCGGCGCGCCAACGATCTTGTCGGCGATGTCCATCCCCTTCGTCACCTGGCCAAAGACGCTGTACTGGCCATTGAGCGACGGGTAGTCGGCGACCATGATGAAGAACTGCGAGGAGGCGCTGTCGGGAGCGCTGGACCGCGCCATCGAGACGATGCCGCGCACGTGCTTGACCGAATTGAACTCGGCACCGACGTTCTTGCCCGAACCGCCCGTCCCCCACGTCGAGGGAGAGCCGGAAACGGTATTCGGATCGCCGCCCTGGATCATGAAGCCCGGGATGACGCGGTGGAACTTCGTGCCGTTGTAGAAGCCCTTCTCGGCAAGGTCGATGAAGTTCTTGACGTGATTCGGGGCGACGTCGGGAAAAAAGCGGATGTCGATTTCGCCGGCGCTGGTGTGCAGTTCGGCGACTTTGTTCTCGTACTGGCTCATCGGTCTGTTCTCCTCTGCCGCGGCGGTCGATGTCGTGGCCGGCGGTACGGTGGCCTCGGTCGCTGTCGCGCTGCTGGTCGTCGTGGTGATGGTGGTATCGGTCTGTGCGGCTGTCGTCTCGTTGTTCGCGGTGTTGGTGCGGGTGCACGAAACAACGGCCACGGCCAGCAGCGCGTAGATGACGTTCTTCAAGAGCAATCCTCCTCGCGTAGTCTCGGGCGCGAATCCTACTACGCGACGGCTACGGCCTGCGCCGTCCGCGATCGGAGAATTGCGGACGTGAATTTACCGCCGTCCGTCCATTGCCGCCGGAAGGACGCGACGGTGCTGCGGGTCGCGAGCTGCCATACGTATTCGGGCGCGGCGGGCGCGGCGCGGCGTTGCGCGCGGGCGGGCGCGACGGCCGCCACGAAGTCAATGGCGCCGCGACAGCTTTGTACGCGTTCGCATCAAATCCCTCGGCCACTTTGCGGGGGATGCCTCGGGAGATGAAGCGCTCCAGATCGCGCAGGTTGCCGCGGTCGTCGGGCGTGACGAAGCTGATGGCGTCGCCGACGGCTTTCGCACGTCCGGTGCGGCCGATGCGATGGACGTAATCCTCGGGCTGCGGCGGAAAGTCGTAGTTGACGACGTGCGAGATGCCCTCGACGTCGATACCGCGTGCGGCGATGTCGGTGGCGACGAGCACGCGCACCGTTCCGGCCTTGAACGCCTTCAGCGCGGCGATGCGCTGGCTCTGGCTGCGGTTCGAGTGCAGCGTGGCCGTGTTGATGCCGGACGACGCCAGCTTGCGCGCGATCTTGTCGGCGCCGTGTTTGGTGCGGGAGAAGACGAGGACGGAGTCGAGCGTCTCATCGCGCAGCAGATGAAGCAGCAGCGGCAGCTTTGCTTCCTTCGTCGTTTCGTAGACGAATTGCGTGACCAGCTCGGCCGGATTGGCGCGGCGGCCGATCTGGACGATTTCGGCATCGACGAGAAACTCATTAGTCAGCGTCTCGATTTCTTTTGAGAGCGTCGCCGAGAACATCATCGTCTGCCGCTGTTTCGGCAGCGCTTTGACGATGCGGCGCATGGCTGGAAGAAAGCCCATGTCCAGCATGCGATCGGCTTCGTCGAGCACGGCTACTTCGAGGCCGGAGAAATCGACGTGGCCCTGGTCCATCAGATCGATAAGGCGTCCCGGCGTGGCGATGACGATTTCGGTTCCGGCGCGAAGGGCCTGGATCTGCGGCCGCTCGCCGACGCCGCCGTAAACGGTGGCGATGCGCAGGTGGAGATGGCGCGCGTACTTGCGGACGTTCTCTTCGATCTGTACGACCAGCTCGCGCGTCGGGGCGATGACGATGGCGCGCATGCAGCGGCGGTTCGTGGCCGAGCCGCGGGTCGAAAGGCGCTGCAGAATCGGCAGTACGAAGGCGGCGGTCTTGCCGGTGCCGGTCTGCGCGATTCCGATGACGTCGGATCCGCGCAGCACGAGCGGGATTGCTTTGGTTTGGATTGGGGTCGGTTCCGTGTAGCCGGCTTCGCGCACGGCTTTGGCGATTTTCGGGTCGAGCCCGAGTGCTTCAAAAGGCATTGGTGTGTCCGTTCCTGTCAGAGTATTTGTTCAGCTCTGACGCTCGGACAGAGGTGAAGCAGTGTGCGATCCAACCCGGTGAGGGTGGAAAAAATTGCCCTAACGCTTGAACACGAACGGCTTACTGATCGCATTGCCGTCGCCGTCGAAGAAGCGGACGATCATCGAAAGCGCATCGAGTTCGATGGTGGCGAATCCGAGTTGGCGGGTGGCTTCGGACGGATAGATCGTCCGCTTGTGCGGGACAAGCGGCGGGACTGGATCGGAGCCGGCGCCGCTGATGAGAAGACGCGGATTCGCATCGATCAACTCGAGGTGGTGGTCGTGACCGCAGATGTAGAGGTCGACCTTCGCGCGGCGCATGAGCGGATCGAGCGTGACCATGCGCAGGTGCTGGTCGCGCGGGAAGTGGCCGTGGTAGCCGGAGGAGATGATCGGATGATGTCCGGCGGCGATCCGCCAGGGCGTCGTTTTCTTCACGGCGAATGTCCGGCGCAGCGCATCGGCCGCGTCGTCGTTGCGAGCATTTGCGTACGGCGTCGTGTCGAGCATCAACAGTTCGGCGACGGTTGAATCGATGACGTATTGCCGGGCCGGGAACTGCCAGTGCGGAACGGCCATCGCGCCGATCTGCGCGGCCGGCTGCGACTTCCCGCAGAAATCGTGATTGCCGAGGACGGGGAAAAGCGGCACGCCGATTCGGCTGAGGGCGCGGACGCGATTCCATTGCGGATCGCCCGTGGACGATGGTCCGCACGGATAAAACGCGTCGCCCGTGATGACGACGGCGTCGAGCGGCGTTCGCGCGTGGAGTTTGGCGATGCCGTTCGCAACACGATCCGATCCTTCGCCCGTGTCGCCCACCACCGCGATGCGCAGCGTCGCCGCGTGCGGCGCGAGCGGCACGTGCGGAAGCGGCGCGCCGAGGGTGAGCGCCGCGAAAAGCAGATAGAGTGGTGCGATCATGCCGTTGGTGAAAATTTACGCGCCGAAAACCAAATCCGTTCACGAACTTCGCAAGATCTCCCACGGTGTTCACGACGCGCTCGTCGCTCACGCGAACGTTCCGTCCGACGACCGGTTCCACATCCTCAATCGTCTCGAACGTGACGAGATCGTTGCAGACCCATCGTACGGCGGTGTGACCCGTTCCGAGAACCTGATCGTCATCGAGATCACGTTGAATGCCGGCCGGACCGTCGAGATCAAGAAGGCGCTTTACGCCGGAATCGCCTCACGGCTGGAGAGCGCCGGCGTCAGACCGGACGACGTCCTGATCTCCCTGATCGAGGTGGCGAAAGAGAATTGGTCATTTGGCGGCGGCCGGGCCACGTACGCGTGAGAGACGGCGCCTGAGATCAGTTTGCTAGAATGCGCCGCCGCTTTGGTCTGTTGTGGGCGCCCGCGTGACTTGTGTCCGGGTTCGCACGTCAATAGGTCGACAGGCTGCAAATGCTCCGGAACGCGTTCGACTGAGCTTCAGTCCGTCACCGCCCCACCAGACAAACTATGAACCGAACCTTTTCGCTCTGCCTAACGGCCGTCCTCGTTGCCGGGAGCGCTCTCGCGCAGACCGCGCCACCGGTGCCGCCGCCCGACCAACCAAAAGCCGGCACCATCATCGACCGGCCCGACGCGGGAAAGATCACGTCCGAGCCGGCATTGACTCCGGCGCCGGCTCCCTCGTCCGTGACCCCGCAAGCCGGAACGCCCCAGACTGGGAAGCGCATCGAGCGCTTCGAAGCCGTCGGAAACACGAGCGTCGCCTCCGACACGATTCGCGTTTACCTCAGCGTGAATCCCGGCGAGCCCTACGATCCCGCCGCGCTGCAGCGTAACTTTCTCAATCTCTGGCAGACCGGTCTCTTCGATGACATCCGCATCGAAACCGACAACGGTCCGAACGGCGGCGTCATTGTCCGGGTCGTGGTCAAAGAGCGTCCGCGCATCGGTGCCGTCGAGTATCGCGGCAACAAAGAGCTGAACGCCGCCAAGATCACCGAGCAACTCGACAAGGACAAGATCGACCTGCACGTCGGCAACACTCTCGAGCAGACCCTGGTCCGTCGCGCGGCCGAGTCGATCAAGAAGGCGTACTCCGAGGGCGGATTCGAAGGCGTCACCGTCGACACGACGCTCGAAGACATGAGCGAAAGTGACAAAAAAATCGTCTTCAATGTCAGCGAAGGCATCAAGGCCACCGTCGCGCGCATCGTCTTCACCGGCAATCAGCACTTCTCTTCCCGCCGTCTGAAAAAGCAGATGAAGGAAGTGAAGGAAAACAACATCGTTACCTGGGTTCGCAAGAAGAACCTCTACATCCCGTCGAAGCTGGACGAGGACCTCGAGCACATCAAGAACTACTATCAGGACTACGGCTACACGAACGTTGCGTTCGGCGAGCCGCAGCTGACGACGATCGGAACGGCGAAGAAACCGCGCGTGCGGATCACCATCCCGATCAAAGAAGGAGCGATCCATCGTCTCGGCGACGTCACCGTCACCGGCACGACCGTCTTCAAGCCGGAAGCGTTCACCGGCAACTTCCCCGTCAAGAAGGGCGACGTCCTGCGGCGCAAGCCGATTCAGGACCGCATCGACGCGCTCGATGAGCTGTACCGCATGCGCGGCTTCATCTACTCGTACATCAATCCCGAGTACGTCGAGCGCGAGAACAACGTCGTCGACATCCACTTCGCGGTCTTCGAAGGTGAGCAGTTCCGCCTCGGCCGGCTGGAGTTCCAGGGCAACACGACCACGAAAGACAAAGTCCTCCGCCGCGAAATCTTCCTCGAAGAGGGAGAGATCATGGACATGGAAACGTTCAAGCAGTCGATCTACAAGCTCGGCCAGCTCGGCTACTTCAAGGTCAACGACAACCCTGACTTCAAGGTGAACCAGGAGAAGAAGTCGGTCGACGTGACCGTGAAGGGCACCGAGGAGGGGAAGAACGACGTGCAGTTCGGCGGCGGCTACTCCGAGGGCACCGGCTTCTTCGTGCAGACGCAGTTCTCGACGCGCAACTTCCTCGGCGAGGGAGAAAACCTCGGCCTCAGTTTCCAGCGCGGCAACCGGCAGAATTTCTATTCGCTTTCGTACGCCGATCCCTGGTTCATGGATACGCCGAACAGCTTTGGCGTGTCGCTCTTCAACCGCAACACCGACTTCCCTCTCTCGGTCGGCTACCAGGAGCGCAGCCGAGGCGGATCGATCGCCTACGGCTACCGCCTGCACCGCTTCGACAGCCTCTCGCTCGTCTACGGCCTCGAGCACGTGCGGACGCATGAAGAGACGAACGTGCTGCCGGACGTCAACGGCAACGTGCCGATCTCCGACATCTCTGATCTGACCTACACCTCATCTTCGATCGCGCCTTCGTACTCGTTCGACTCGCGCGACAATCCGTTCGATACGACTCGCGGCGGCCGCGTCAGCGCGGGCATGACCTTCTCCGGTGGCGCGCTGGGCGGAACGATTCACGCGATCCGGCCGACGTTTGCGGCGACGAAGTTCTTCAAGCTGTCGCGCAAGTCGTCATTCAGTTTGAACGTTGACCTCGGCTACCTCCGTCCGCTCGATTACGGCAAAGGTTGCGCGCTGACCTACGACGACTATGTCGATCAGAACAGCAAACTCTGCGTGCCCAAGGGGCAACGCTTTTTCGTCGGCGGCGAGTATTCGGTGCGCGGATTCGAGTACGGAACGCTCGGTCCGACCGAGAAGTTCGGCGGCGTCGAGCAGATCGCCGGCGGCTATAAACAGGCGTTCTTCAACTCCGAGTACATCTACCGCATCAACGATCCGCTGCGGCTGGTCTTCTTCGCGGACGGCGGCTGGGCGTACGGCTACAACGACAAACTCGACCCCCGCAAATTGCGTTATTCAACGGGCGCGGAGCTTCGTATTTTCCTGCCCGTGTTCCAGTTCCCGATCCGCTTCATCTACGCCATCAACCCTGCTTCGAAGCCCGGCGATAAGTTCAAGACGTTCAACTTCACCATCGGGAATACCTACTAAACAGCGGGCGATTACGCCCATGTCCAAAGGCCCGATCACTTTAAGGAGATTTTCATGAAGAAGGTACTCATTTCGCTCGCGGTAGCAGCGCTCGCGGCGCCGATGTTTGCGCAGAGTGCGCCGGCTCGCGTCGCGGTCGTCGACGTCAACAAGGTCCTGATGAACTCCCCCGCCGGGAAAGCGGCGTATGAGCGCCTGAAGAAAATGCAGGACGATCGCATCGCCAAGGCTCAGGCCATGAACGATGAAATCGCCAAGCTCGACAACGACATCAACACGAAGAAGATGTCGCTCAGCGAAGACAAGCTGGCCGACATGGCCAAGCAGCTCTCCGACAAGAAGATCGCCGCGCAGCGCTTCGCGCAGGACGCCGATCGCGAAGTGGGCGAGGCTCGCGACAAGACGCTCCTCGACCTCGAGAACAAGATCAAGCCGGTCATCGACGCGGTCGGTAAAGAGATGGGCCTTGCGGCCATCTTCAACAAGTTCGAGTCGGGTCTGGTCTACGCATCGGACGCGATCGACATCACCGACACGGTCATCAAGAAGTTCGGCGACAACGCTCCGGCCGCTCCGGCCGCCGCGAAGAAGCCGTAACTCAAACGACAACGCTCACTCGAAAGCCTCCCGACGCGGGAGGCTTTTTTCGTTTGCGGCGACATACAATGCGCGCCCGAATGCCCGCGGTCCCGATCTCCGAAATCGTCGCGCACGCAGGCGGCCGCTATGACGGTCCGGCCGGCCGGATGATCGAAGGCGTGGCGCCGCTCGCGGACGCGAGCGAGACGCAGCTGGCCTTTCTGTCCAATCCCAAATACGCGCCGCAGCTCGCGTCGACGAAGGCCGCGGCGATCCTCGTGCCCGAAAATACCGCCGGCGATGATGACCGTTTCATCCGTGTCGGCGATCCGTACTTCGCGGTCGCGCAGATCCTGACGAAATTCTTCGCGTTCCGTTCAGTGCCCGACGGAATCTCGCCGCGCGCCTCGATCGCGGCGACGGCGAGAATCGGCGAAGGCGTTTCCGTCGGACCCTTTTCCACGATTGCGGACGACGTCATCCTCGGCGACGGTGTGATCGTCTTTCAGAACGTCTCCATCGAAGCCGGCTCGGTCATCGGAGATGGCACGATCATCTATCCGCACGTTTCGATCTACGAACGCTCGATCGTCGGCCGGCGCTGCATCATTCACAGCGACACCGTGATCGGCGCGGATGGTTACGGCTTCGCCACGCATGGCGGACGGCATCACAAGATCCCGCAGATCGGCATCGTGCGCATCGGCGATGACGTCGAGATCGGCGCCGGCTGCACGATCGACCGCGCCGCGCTCGGCGAGACGTCGATCGGCGACGGGACCAAGATCGACGACCAGGTGATGATCGCGCACAACGTGAAGGTCGGAAAGCACTGCCTGCTCGTCGCGCAGGTCGGCATCGCCGGCTCGACGGAACTTGGCGACTACGTCGTCGTGGCCGGCCAGTCCGGGTTCGCCGGCCACCTCACCATCGGCAGCCGCGTCCAGGTTGCCGCAAAAAGCGCGGTGCTCGGCGATGTCGGAGAAGGCGAGAAAGTGATGGGCATTCCTGCGGTACCGTTCCGCGAATTCGCGCGCCGCGAAGCGATGATGCGCCGCATGGCGCGGCGCACTACGGAGAAGAAATGAGCGTCCTCACCATCACCGAAATTATGAAGCTGCTGCCGCATCGCTATCCGATGCTGCTGGTCGACCGCGTGGTCGAGATCGAAGACGGCAAGCGCATCGTCGGCCTGAAAAACGTCTCGGCCAACGAGCAGTTCTTCCAGGGGCACTTTCCCGGCAATCCCGTCATGCCCGGCGTCCTCATCGTCGAGGCGATGGCGCAATGCGCGGCCATCCTCGGCCTTCGCGAAATGCCCGACCGCGAGAAAAAGCTGTTCCTCTTCGGCGGCGTCGACAAGGCACGGTTCCGGCGCCCGGTCGTTCCCGGCGATCAGCTGAAGCTCGAGTGCGTCGTTCTCCACCGCCGCGCCACCTCGGTGAAAATCCATGGCAAGGCAACCGTCGACGGCCAACTGGTTGCTGAGGCCGAGCTGTTCAGCGTCTTGATCGACAGACCCGAGTGATGACGATGCCGGAAATCGACTCGACAGCAATCGTCAGCTCCAACGCCCTTCTCGCGCCCGACGTCGTCGTCGGCGCGTATGCAGTCATCGGCGCGAACGTCACGATCGGCAGCGGCTGCGTCATCGGTCCGTTCACGCGCATCGAAGGTCCGACCGCGATCGGCGAGCGCAACCAGTTCTACGGCCATGCATCGATCGGCGGCCCGCCGCAGGACCTCAAATACAAAGGCGAGCACACCGAGCTGGCCATCGGTAACGACAACGTCTTCCGCGAGTTCGTCACCATCAATCGCGGCACCACCGGCGGCGGCGGCAAAACGTCGATCGGCAACGAGAACTTTTTCATGGCCTACTCGCACGTCGCGCACGATTGCCATGTCGGCTCGCACACGATCTTCGCCAACAACGCCACGCTGGCCGGCCACGTCGAGATCGCCGATCACGCCACGATCGGCGCGTTCAGCGCCGTGCACCAGTTCTGCCGCGTCGGCGAGCACGCCTTCGTCGGCGGCGGCTCGATGATCACGCAGGACGTGATGCCGTACGCGAAGACCGTGGCCAGCCGCGACAACCGCTCGTATGGCATCAACACCATCGGCCTGGAGCGGAAAGGTTTTTCGAAGGAAACAGTCGAAGCGTTGCAGCGCGCCTACAAACTCCTGATCCGCTCGAAACTGCGCGCCGACGAAGCGCTGCAGAAGATCGAAGACGAGCTCGGACTGTTCCCCGAGGCGCGGTATCTGGTCGAGTTCGTGCGCGCGTCGAAGCGGGGCATCATCCGATGAGTGAATCAGGGACGAGGGACGAGGGACGAGGGAAAGACAAATCCGGAGCGGCTCAAAGTGAGGTTCAAACGTTCCCTCGTCCCTCGTCCCTCGTCCCTGCCGTCGGTGTCGTCGGCACCGGCTACCTCGGCCGGCTGCACGCGCGGATCCTGACGGAGATGGCGGAAGCGGAAGTCATCGGCTTCGTCGAGCCGGATGACGCGATCGCAGCAGACATCGCCGAAACTCTGAAACTGAAGCGCTTCGATTCCGTGGCCGCGCTTGCACGCGAGATCGACTGTGCCGTCGTCGCCACTCCCACCACGACCCATTTCGACGTCGCCCGCGAACTCCTCGAAGCCGGGTGCGACGTGATGGTCGAGAAGCCGATCACACCGACGGTTGACGACGCGCGGCGCCTTATCGACATCGCGAATTCGAACAATCGCATCCTCCAGGTCGGCCACGTCGAGCGCTACAACCCGGCCATCACCGCGGTCGCCCCGATTCTAAAGAACGTTCTCTACGTCGAAGCCGAACGCCTCGGCGTTTTCGTCGGCCGTTCGCTCGACATCGACGTGCTTCTCGACCTGATGATCCACGACCTCAACCTCGTCCTCTCCTTCCTCGGCCAGCGCGTCGTCGACGTACGCGCGGTCGGCGTGGCGGTGATGACGGAGAAGGTGGACATCACCAACGTCCGCATCGAGTTCGAGAACGGCGCCGTCGCCAACCTCACCGCCAGCCGCGTCTCGCAGGACCGCGTCCGAAAAATCCGCTTCTTCAGCCGCGAGGCGTACATCTCCGTCGACACGAAAGAGCAGGAAGTGAAGGGCTACCGGCTGGCCGGAAAAACGGTGCTGCCGATCGACGTCACCGTCACGAAGCAGGAGCCGTTGCGCGCCGAGTTGGAAGCGTTCGTGGAGTGCGTTCGCACCCGCACGCGGCCCCTCGTGAGCGGCGAGGATGGATTGGCGGCGGTAGAACTGGCGATCCGCGTGGCGAAGGCAATCGAGGAATCGCTTCGGCGGTTTCAAATCCCCGAATCCTGACTGGCCCGCGAAGCGAGCCTCGTCAGGATCTCCGGTGATACCGCTCAAACCCAACTACAAAATGCAATTCCCGCGGCGCCACCGGAGATCCTGACGGCCCGCTTCGCGGCCCGCAGGATTGGGATTTCGCCTCAAAGCGATCGAAAGATCGCGGTCCCCGCAAACACCGCAGCGTCCCCCAACTCCTCTTCAATCCGCAGCAACTGGTTGTATTTCGCAATCCGTTCGCTGCGCGACAGCGATCCCGTCTTGATCTGCCCCGCGTTCGTGGCGACAGCGAGGTCGGCGATCGTCGAATCTTCGGTTTCGCCGGAACGGTGCGAGATCACGGATCGATATCCCGCGCGTTTCGCCATCTCGATCGCGTCGAGCGTTTCGGTGAGCGTTCCGATTTGATTGACCTTGATCAGGATCGCGTTGGCGACGCCCTGCTCGATTCCCTTCGCCAGAATCGCAGGATTCGTGACGAAGACGTCGTCGCCGACGAGCTGCGTGTTTGCGCCCATCGCCTTCGTCAGCGCCGTCCAGCCGTCCCAATCGCCTTCCGACATACCGTCTTCGATGGAGATGATCGGATACTTCGCGCGCAGCTCCTGGTAGTACGCCACCATCTCCGCGCTGCTGCGTTTCGATTCTTCGAAATCGTACGAACCTTTCTTGAAAAATTCGGATGCGGCGACGTCGACTCCGAGGAAGATTTGCTCTCCCGCGCGATATCCGGCTTTGCCCACGGCGGACAAGATCAGATCGAGCGCCTCGGCATTCGACTTCAGATCGGGCGCGAAGCCGCCCTCATCGCCGACAGCCGTTGTCAGCTTGCGATCGTGCAGGATGTTTTTGAGGTGATGAAAGATCTCCGCGCCGGCGCGCAGTGCATCGCTGAACGCATCGAAGCCGGCCGGGATGATCATGAACTCCTGCACGTCGAGGTTGTTGTCGGCGTGCGCGCCGCCGTTGATGACGTTCATCATCGGAACCGGCAGTGTGCGTGCGCCCGGCCCGCCGAGGTATTGAAACAGCGGCAATCCCGACGCCTCGGATGCCGCGCGCGCCACGGCGAGCGAAACGCCGAGAATCGCGTTCGCGCCGAGGTTGCCTTTGTTCTCGGTGCCGTCGATCTGCTTCATGAGCAGGTCGATCATGGCCTGCTCGCGCGCGTCCATCCCTTCCACTTCCTTGGCGATGATGTCGACGTTGTCGATGGCGTTGCGAACGCCCTTGCCGAGGTAGCGTTTCTTGTCGCCATCGCGAAGCTCGAGCGCCTCGCGCGAACCGGTCGACGCGCCAGATGGAACGGCCGCACGTCCGAACGCGCCCGACTCCAGCAGGCAGTCCACTTCGATGGTCGGATTGCCCCGCGAATCGAGGATCTCACGCGCAAAAAGCTCTTCGATCTTGAACATGCGCGCGATTATATGAGCGCTTGATCGACCACTACCGCACCCTCGCCGCCCCCTCCGAGTTCCGGCAGAAGATCGATCGCTCCGAGTTTGTCGCCAACGCCTTCCACATCGAAACCGAGGACACGTTTTTCGCGGAGCTCGCCGCGCTGACGAAACTGCACTACGACGCGACGCATCTCTGCTGGGCGTTCCGGCTCTTCGCGAACGGCGACATTCGCGCGCGTAGCGCCGACGCGGGCGAGCCGTCCGGCACAGCGGGCAAGCCGATTCTCAGCGCAATCGAAGGGGCGGACGTGTTCGACACCGCGGTCGTCGTCGTCCGCTGGTACGGCGGCGTGAAACTCGGCACCGGCGGATTGTCGCGCGCGTACCGCGACACGGCGTCCGAGGCGCTGGGCGCCGCGTCGATCGAGGATCGTTATGTGTATCAGCGGTTCCGGATCACCATCCCCTTCGACCAGCTTGGCGTCGTCTACCGGCTGATCGATGTGCCGCACGTCGTACTGGCAGCAGAGCATTTCGGCGAGACGAATGAGTTCGATTTCGACGTCCGCCTTTCACGCGCCGAGGGGTTTGCAAAGACGCTCATGGAAAAGCGCCTGGTCTAGAATCCGCCCACCATGTCGAACGAGATCGATGCCCTGCTGCAGGAGCACCGCAGTTTTCCGCCATCTGACGAATTTCGGCGCAACGCCAATGCGAACGATGAATCGGTGTACGACGTCACCGATCGCGAGGCGTATTGGGCGTCGTGGGCGGAGCAGCTCGACTGGCAGACGAAGTGGCACACGGTGCTCGAATGGAACGCGCCGTACGCGAAGTGGTTCGTCGGCGGAAAGCTCAACGCCTCCGCCAATTGTCTCGATCGGCATCTCGCTACCCGCGGCGACAAGCCGGCGCTGATCTGGGAAGGAGAGCCGGGCGATGTGCGCACGTTCACGTATCGCGAGCTGCACGCGGAGGTCTCGAAATTCGCGAATGTTTTGAAGTCACTCGGCGTGCGCCTCGGCGATCGCGTCGCCATCTACATGCCGCTCGTGCCGGAAGCCGTCGTCGCAATGCTCGCCTGCGCGCGCATCGGTGCTGCGCATTCCGTCGTCTTCGGCGGATTTTCGTCCGAGGCGTTGCGCGATCGCATTCAGGACGCCGAGGCGAAGGTGCTCATCACCGCTACGGCTGGATATCGCCGCGGCAATCTCGTTCCGCTCAAGAAACTCGCCGATGCCGCCGCGGATGACTCCCCGTCGATCGAACACGTCGTGGTCGTGATGCGCCGCGCCGTCGCCGAGGAGTTGGACGACACAGTGTCGATGAAGCCTGACCGCGATTGCTGGTACCACGAGCTGATGCGCAATGCGTCGGCTGACTGCGAGCCGGAATGGGTGGATTCGGAGCAGATGCTCTACACGCTTTACACGAGCGGCACGACCGGCAAACCGAAGGGCATCGTGCATACGACCGGCGGCTACCTCACCGAGGCGTACGCGACGTGCAAATGGGTCTTCGACCTGAAGGAAGACGACGTTTACTGGTGTACTGCGGACATCGGATGGGTGACCGGCCACTCGTACGTCGTCTACGGTCCGCTCGCCGCAGGTGCGACTGTGTTTGTTTACGAAGGCGCGCCCGACTGGCCGAAGCAGGATCGTTTCTGGTCGCTCATCGAAAAACACAAGGTCTCGATTTTCTACACCGCGCCGACGGCGATTCGCGCGTTCATGAAGTGGGGCCATCAGCTTCCCGAGGGGCACGATCTTTCGTCGCTGCGGCTCCTCGGATCTGTCGGCGAGCCGATCAATCCCGAGGCGTGGATGTGGTACCACAAGTGGATCGGCGGCGAACGCTGTCCGATCGTCGACACGTGGTGGCAGACCGAGACCGGCTCGATCATGATCACGCCGCTGCCTGGCCTCGTCGCGACGAAGCCCGGATCCGCGACGCGCGCGTTCCCCGGCATCGACGCGAAGATCCTCGACGAAGGTGGCAACGAAGTGAAGGTCGGCGGCGGCTATCTCGCCATCACCGGCCCGTGGCCGTCGATGCTGCGCGGCATCTGGCGCGACCCCGGACGCTTCGAAAGCCAGTACTGGGCGAAGTGGCCGGGCATCTACTTCACCGGCGACGGCGCCAAACGCGACGAGGACGGTTACTTCTGGCTCCTCGGACGCGTCGACGATGTCATTAATGTTGCGGGCCATCGCATCGGCACGATGGAGGTCGAGTCGGCGCTCGTCGATCACCAAGCCGTGGCCGAAGCGGCCGTGGTCGGCATCAATCACGAAATCAAGGGAACGGCGATCGCCGCATTCGTGATCGTGAAGGCGTCGCGTGCCGAAGAAGCGAAACGCGATCCGGCGAAGTTCGAGAAGGAGTTGAAGGATCACGTCTCCGCGAAGATCGGCGCCATCGCGCGTCCCGAAAAGATCCTCATCACCGTGGACCTTCCCAAAACTCGCAGCGGCAAGATCATGCGCCGTCTCCTTCGCGACATCGCCGAAGGCCGCGCCCTCGGCGACGTGACGACGCTCGCCGATCCGACCGTGGTCGCGTCGCTGAAGGACAAATACGAGGAAGAGAGCTAGCTCTGATGCCGACCGCGCTCATTACCGGCGGCGCCCGCGGCATCGGACACGCGGTTGTGGAGCGTCTCGCGCGCGATGGCTGGAACGTCGCGTTCACGTACGTGGCGTCGACCGATCTTCCGGACGGTCTGGCGTTGCAGGGCGACGTGCGCGATGGAACGCGCAACGCGGCAATCGTCGAGGAAGTGATCGCGAAATTCGGATCGCTTGACGCGCTCGTGAACAACGCCGGCATCCGCCGCGATGCGCTCCTCTACAACATGACCGATGACGACTGGCGCGATGTGATGCAGACGAACCTCGACGGCGCGATGTCGATGACGAAGTCCGCGCTGACGCCGATGATGAAGCAGCGCCGCGGCGCGATCGTCAACGTCGCATCCCTCAGCGGATTGCACGGAGTCGTCGGCCAGACCAACTACGCCGCCGCGAAAGGCGCGCTGATCGCGATGACGAAATCGCTGGCACGCGAAGTCGCCCGCAGCGGCATCCGCGTCAATTGCGTCGCGCCGGGCCTCGTCGAGACCGACATGATCGCCACGCTCGACGCCGAGGTGAAGAAAGAGATGATTCGCGCCATCCCGATGCGCAGGGCGGTGAAGCCGGCGGAGGTCGCGTCCACGATCGCCTTCCTACTCGGCGATGACGCGAGCGCGATCACGGGGCAGGTGGTCTGCGTGGATGGCGGGGCGTCGGCGTAAGCGGTCCTGAAACGTCGAACGCCTTCAATGCCTTACGCTGAGCTTCGATTTCCCTCTCAACTTGGCCTCCCGCTTGCGATACACAGCCCCAGCACCGCAAGAAAAGGAGACTCTATGTTCAATACAAAGCGTTTCGCCCGCAACATGGCACTGGCTGGAGCGTTGCCGCTTCTGGTCGCATCGTCCGCTTTCGCGCAATATGGAAACTATCCGGGGACATACCGCACGGCCAACCGCGGATACGCCAATCGCACCGTTGAAGGTACGGTCGCGTCTGTCGCCGTTGCCCGCAATGGAGGCGAACACGTCCGCCTGACGAACGGAATGGATGTGGTCGTCCCGCCGTCGATCACCGGGATGTATCAGAACCGGCGTTATCAGGCCGCCATGCTCGTGCCTGGCGACGTCGTCCGACTCAACGTCTACAGCCGTGAAGGCGATGGACGCGACGCGCAGGTTCGCTCGATGGAGATCCTGTCGCGTTACAGCAACAACGGCTACGGCAACAACGGCAATAACGGATACCGCAACGGTAACAACGGCTACAACGATCGTCTGATCACAGGCACCGTCGTTTCGTACGACCGCCGCAGCAATCTGGCAGTCATCCAGACTAACAACGGCCGCACGGTCAATGTCAACGTCAACGCGTACGGCGGCCGCAACGCCTTCCGCCGCGGCGACCGCGTCAACATCTCCGGCCGGATGGACCGCGGCACGTTCATCGCCGACGGCATCCGCGTTCAGTAAACGTTTCTTTTCGCAGTTCGAAAACGCCGGAGGGCTTCGCGCCCTCCGGCTTTTTTTGCGCCGCACGACGTCTCCGGAATGGTCTACGATCACCGTTCTTAGGAGATTTCGATGAAGCGATCTGCATTCCTTCTGGCGCTGCTCCTCACGGCCTTCGCGCTTTCCGCCGCACCGATCACGTTGCGCGTCGATGCGACAAATGTGGCGTCGAACATCTACCACGCGCACCTCAACATTCCGGCCGCGCCTGGCCCGATGACGCTCTTCTATCCGAAATGGATCCCCGGCGAGCATGGGCCCACCGGACCGATCAATGGTCTGGCCGGGTTGCGCATCACCGCGAATGGACAGCCTGTGACGTGGCTTCGCGATCCGGTGGAGATGTTCGCGCTTAATGTGGACGTTCCGGCCGGCGCGACGTCGCTCGACGTCGACCTCGACTTCCTCGCGCCCGCGCCCGGCGCGAATTTCACCGCCGGCGCGTCAACCACTCCTCGGCTCGCGCTACTCAGCTGGAACACCGTCCTTCTTTACCCACGCGGTGTGGCCAGCGACACGATTCAGGTCGATGCCTCGCTGCGAATCCCGGCCGGCTGGCTTTATGCGACCGCGCTGGAGACCCGCGGACGCACCGGCGACGAGATCCACTTCGAGCCAGCCACGCTCACCACAGTCGTCGACTCGCCCGTTGAGATCGGACAGGTGCTGCGCAAGATCGATCTGGTCAGCAATTCGCCGCTGCGTCACACACTGAACCTGCTGTCGGACAGTGCCGAGGCGACTGTGACACCGGATGACTTCGCGACGCAGTATGGAAGGCTCGTCGACGAAACCACGGCCGTCTTCGGCGCGAATCACTATCGCCACTACGACTGGCTGCTCACGCTCAGCGACAACGTCGCGCACTTCGGACTCGAACATCACGAGTCGAGCGACGACCGCGTCGAAGAATCGACTCTACGCGAGGACACAAGCCGCAAGTGGGTTTCGGGCCTGATGGCGCACGAGTTCGTTCACTCGTGGAACGGCAAGTATCGCCGTCCGGCCGGTCTGGCCACGAACAATTACGACAAGCCGATGACCGGCGAGCTCCTCTGGGTCTACGAAGGCCTCACCGAATACCTCGGCGATCTTCTTCCGGTACGCAGCGGAATCCTGAGTGCCGACGACTATCGCGAAAATCTGGCGTTGACCGCCGCCCAGATGACGCAGCACGTCGGACGCACATGGCGTCCGCTGCTCGACACCGCCGTCGCCGCGCAGCTGTTGTACGAGGCACCGGGAGCATCGACCAACTGGCGCCGCAGCGTCGACTACTACCCCGAAGGCGAGCTGCTGTGGCTCGACGCCGACATGACCATCCGTTCGGTCACCGGCGGGAAGAAGTCGCTCGACGATTTCACGCGTTCGTTCTACGGCGGCGCCACCGGGCATGCTGATCTCAAGCCGTACACGTTCGACGACATCGTGAACGCGCTGAACGCCGTCGCTCCGTACGACTGGCGCGCATTTCTGAACCAACGCCTGACGTCAATGTCCGCGACGCCTCCGCTCGGTGGCATCGAGCAATCCGGCTGGCATCTCATCTACAACGACAAGCCGAATACCGCGCTGCAGTATCAGGAAGGGCGATCCAAAGGCGCGGATCTCAACGCGTCCCTCGGCTTCAAAATCCGCGACAACGGCTCGATCGGCGACGTCGTCCCGGAGTCGATCGCCGCCCGCGCCGGCATTGCGCCGGGAGCGCGAATTGTCGCCGTCAACGGCCGCGCGTACAGCACCGCGCGGTTGCGCGACGCGTTGAAAGCGTCCAGCAAGGCCACGACGCCGATGACGCTCATCGTGCAGAACGGCGAGTTCTTCACGACGGCATCAATCGATTATCACGGCGGCGAACGCTATCCCCATCTTGAGCGGACGACGGGCAAGCCGGATTGGATGGAGACGCTGATCAAGCCGCTCGCACCACCAGCGCCAGCGCCAGCGGTTGCGAAGAAAAAGTGAAGTAGATCGACTAATCCACTGCCAAACGAAAAGGGCGCGGTCGCCCGCGCCCTGCCGTACTGCGTTAACCGACCAGCGAATTAGTCTTTGTGCATCCGGCGATGATGCTTCGTGGTCGTCTTGGCCGTCGTGTCGGTAGTGGTAGTCGTGGTGTCGGTCGTGGTCGACTGCGTTTCCGTGGTGCTGGAACTCATCGGAGCGGGCGTCTCCACAATTACGGGAGCCGGAGCCGGCGTCTCGACGATCACAGGCGTCGGTGCCGTTTCGACGACGACGGGGGCAGGCGCCGGCGTAATCACCGTCGTCTCCGTCGTCTCGACCGTCGCCGGCGACTGCGTGACGACTACGTTCGAGCTGCTGCTCTTGGGGATGAGGTTTACGTTCGTGTTCGTGCCGATGCCGGAGCCGTTGCCGGTCGCGCCGACCGAGCTGCTCGTGTAGGCGCGTCCGCTGTTGTCAACCGCCGCCGGGCCGGAGATCACTGCCGGAGTGGAGGAGGTGCCGACGCCTTCCGTGTTTGCGGGCGCCTGAACCGTCCCCACCGTCGCTCCACTCACATCCGCGGTGGCCGGCGCCTCAGTGCGGATCTGGCCGTATCCCTGCGCATCCGCCGCTACATCGTGGTGTGCACATGCGCTCATCGCGATTACGAGCGCCGCCGACCCCAAGCCGGCAACTGCTTTCTTAAGAATCGATTCTGTTCTCATTTTCCTGCTCCTTGCTGCCTTCGAACGGCAGCCGTCAATGCCTTGCGGCAGTGAACGGAAGAGCAACTAGCTTGCCTGAATTGATTTCAATAACATGTGTCGCCATGGCCGAGCGCGTCTGGAAAGTAAGTGAGCTCATCCGTCAAATCAACGTCGACCTCTTTCGTTACAACGACATAAGCGTCGAAGGCGAAGCAACCAATGTGGTCCGTTCCGCCGCCGGTCATATTTATTTTTCGATCAAAGATTCGCGGGCGCAGATGCGGGTGGTGCTCTTCGCCACCAATTCGCGCTTTCTCCGTTTCCGCATCGAGAACGGTTTGCAGCTCGTCGTCCGCGGCCGCTTGGCGTTGTACGAGCAAAAGGGGGAGTTCCAGCTCAACGCTGTCGCCGTCGAGCCGGCCGGCCTCGGCGCACTACAACTGGCGTTCGAGCAGCTCAAGAAACAGCTCGCCGATGAAGGCCTCTTCGATTCGGCACGCAAGAAACCGATTCCGATGCTGCCGCAGCGAATCGCCATCGTCACCAGTCCAACCGGCGCCGCGATCCGCGACGTCCTCAACGTCCTCGGGCGCCGCTTTGCGGGGCTGAGCGTTCAGATTTATCCGGTGCGCGTGCAAGGCCGCGACGCCGCGCGCGAGATCACCATCGCCATTCGTCGCCTGTCGCGCTGGCAGTTGCACGACGTCGTGCTGATCTGCCGCGGCGGAGGATCGCTAGAAGACCTCTGGGCATTCAACGAGGAGTCGCTCGCGCGCGCCGTCGCTGCCTGCTCGATTCCGACGATTTCCGCTATCGGCCACGAAACCGACTTCACCATCTGCGACTTCGTAGCCGACCTACGCGCGCCGACGCCGTCCGCCGCCGCCGAAATTGTGATTCGCGCCAAGAGCGAGATTTGTATGCAGATCGATCACATGACGCGGCGCGTGCGTCACGTGGTCGAGTCGCGCGTTCGCAACTACCGCCACGAGCTTCGCCATCTCGCGTCGTCCGATCGGCTCGGCCTCCTGCCCCGCCGCATCGCATCGCGCCGCGAACGCCTCGACCGCAGCCGCGTCACGCTCTTCCGCATGCTCGAAGCGCGCGCCCGCTCGATGCGCGCGCGACTGGCCGCCGTCAACGCACCGCTGCTGCGCTTTCCGTCGCAAGTCGCCCGCGAACGCGAACGCCTCCGCTCCACCGCCGCCACCCTCGGCGCTGTCTCGCCACTCTCCGTCCTCTCCCGTGGCTACGCCATCGCCTTCTCGCGCACGAAACGCGGCAAACGGAAGCCGATCATGGACGTCGCCTCCGTCGCGATCGGCGAACCGATCGAAGTTCAGTTGAAGACAGGCCGGCTCGAATGCACGGTTGACGCAAAGACGATGGGGCTTGAGACTGTGTGGCCCACAACAGGGGAGTGATGGCCCGCAAGTCGAACGAATTCGAAAAAGCCTTTCAGCATCTCGAGACGATCGTGAAGCGTCTGGAGTCGGAGGAGATGCCGCTCGATGAGTCGCTGCAACTCTTCGAGGAGGGCATCCGGCTCTCTCGCTTCTGCAATCAGAAGCTGGAAGAGGTGGAGAAGAAGATCGAACTGATTCTCGCCGACGCCAAGGGACAGCCGCGCATCGAGCCGTTCGAGAGCGAGGAGCTCGACGAGCAGTCCGAGTTGCCAGCCGAGGACGATGAGGAGTGAGTGAGCTCGGCGACTATTTGAATTCGAAACGGCAACTCGTCGATCGCGTGCTCGACGCGAACCTTCCTCCGGGCGACATAGAACCAACGGTCATTCATGAAGCGATGCGTTACGCCGTTCTCGGCGGCGGCAAACGGATCCGGCCGATCGTCGCCATCGCCGCAGCGGAAGCGTGCGGCGCCCACGTCGATGACCTTCTGCTTCCCATCGCGGCGCTGGAGCTGATCCACACCTACTCGCTGGTCCACGACGATCTCCCTGCCCTCGATGACGACGACCTTCGCCGCGGACGGAAGACCACGCACGTAGTTTTCGGCGAAGCGATCGGCATCCTCACCGGCGACGCGTTGCTCACCGAGGCGTTCTCGTGGCTGGCGCGGCCTGTCGTCGGAGTGGACGCGGCGCATCAGCTTCGCGCCATCCGCCAAGTCGCGATCGCCGTCGATTCGAAAGGGATGATCGGCGGCCAGGTTGCCGACATCATCGCCACCGGCACGGACAAATCGACGCCCGAGCTGCTCGACTTCATCCATCGCAACAAAACCGGCAAGCTGTTGACGGCGTCCGTCGTCCTCGGCGGGCTGCTGGCAAACGCTTCCGACGACAAGATTGAGGCGCTGCGGAGTTACGGCAATGCGGTCGGCCTGGCGTTCCAGATCGTCGACGACCTGCTCGATCAGGAAGAAGACGCGGCCACGCTCGGCAAGACGGCTGGGAAGGATGTTGCACAAGGGAAGCTCACCTACCCCGCACTTTTCGGCACGGATGCAGCACGGGCCAGGGTCGAGTCGCTCCTCAGCGAGGCCCTCAGCAACGCTGCTATCATCGCCGGCCGTGTGAACTATCTCCCCGGAATCGCGCGTTTCATCTGCGAACGGCGATCCTGAGAGGCGCCGCACCTGCCATGACGCTCCTCGACACCATCAACTCACCGCAAGACCTCCGCAAACTCGATCGGAAGCAGCTGCACCAGCTCGCGGACGAGATCCGCCACCGCATCATCGAAGTCGTTTCGAAAATCGGCGGCCATTTCGGCGGCAACCTCGGCATCGTTGAGCTGACGCTGGCACTCCACTACGTCTTCGATACGCCGCGCGATCAGGTCGTCTTCGATACCGGCCATCAGACCTATCCGCACAAACTCATCACCGGCCGCCGCGATACGTTCGACACCATCCGCATGCACGGCGGCATTTCCGGCTTCTGCAAGCGCGAAGAGTCGGAGTACGACGTCTTCAACGCCGGCCACGCGTCGACGTCGATCTCGGCCGCCCTCGGCATCGCCGTCGCGCGCGACATCAAACACGATGACTACCGCGTCGTTGCCATCATCGGCGACGGGGCACTGTCCGGCGGTCTCGCACTCGAAGGGCTGAATCAAGCCGGTCATCTCAAGCGCAAGCTGATGATCATCCTCAACGACAACGACATGTCGATCTCGACGAACGTCGGCGCGATGTCCGGCTACCTCAACGGGATCATCAAGGGGCAGACTTACAACAAGGGGAAGGATCTGGCGCGCGGCATCATGGATCGCATCCCGCTCGTCGGCGGCAAGCTTCACGGCATGGCCAGCGACATGGAGCAGCTCTTCAAACACATGATCGTGCCGGGCACGCTCTTCGAGGAGCTCGGCTTCAAATACCTCGGGCCCTTCGACGGCCACGATCTCGATTTCCTCATCGACCTCTTCGAGAAAAACAAGGACTACAACGGCCCGCTCCTCGTCCACGTGATCACGAAAAAAGGGAAGGGCTACGTGCCGGCGGAGAATCGTCCGATCTGGTCACACGGCGTCTCGCCGTTCGATATCGACTCGGGCGATGTAGTGAAGTCGACGAAGGCGTCGCCACCGAGCTACACCGCTGTTTTCGCGGAGACCCTGATCGAGCTCGCCAAGCGTGATCCGAAAATCGTCGGCATCACCGCGGCGATGCCGGACGGCACGGGGATGGACAAGTTTGCGAAGGCCTTCCCGGAACGCGCATTCGACGTCGGCATCGCCGAAGAGCATGCGGTGACGTTCTGCGGCGGGTTGGCAACGCAGGGGATGAAGCCGATCGCGGCGATCTATTCGACGTTCCTGCAGCGCGCGTTCGATCAGGTCTTCCACGACGTGGCGATCATGGATCTGCCGGTGGTCTTCGCGCTCGACCGCGGCGGCATCGCCGGCGCTGACGGGCCGACGCACCACGGCATCTATGACATGGCTTACCTGCGCATTTTCCCGAACATGGTCTGCATGGCGCCGAAGGACGAGAACGAGCTGCGGCACATGCTGAAGACGTCGTTCGAAACCGGCCATCCGACGTCACTGCGCTACCCGCGCGGCAACGGCTTCGGCGTGATGATGGACGCGGAGCTGCAGTCGCTACCGATCGGCAAAGGCGAGGTCATGCGCGAAGGAAACGCCGGCGCGATCTTCGCCATCGGCAACGAAGTCTGGCCGTCGATGCAGGCGGCCGAGATGCTTGCCAAAGAAGGAATCGAAGTCGCCGTCATCAACGCGCGCTTCATCAAGCCGCTCGACGACGAGCTGATCGCGAAGTACTGCCGCCCCTTCACGAAAATCATCACCGTCGAAGAAGGCTCTCTCGCCGGCGGCTTCGGCGCGGCGATCATGGAGCGCGTCCAGCAACTCGGTATCCGCGACGTCGCCTTCCACCGCATCGGCATCCCCGACGAATACGTGCATCACGGCGCCCAGGAAGTCCTGCGCGCGCAGTACGACCTCGACGCGAATGGGATCGCGAAGCGGGTTCGGGAGTTTGTGGGGAAACAAAAGTCCGGTACGCTTGCTGATCTCGGTGCGATTCTCGACGAAGCGGGGAGCCGCATCCCGGACGCCGATCTGAAGCGAATGCACGACCGTGGTGTTGATTCCGACCATATCGACGAGGTCGTATATGGCCTACGGCGACGCGTCGCGAAGTGATGCCGGAATACTTCGTCGACACTTGGTACCTTATTGCGCGCATTGATCGCTTTGACGCGCATCACTCGCAGGCTCGCCGTCTTGAATCCCGGTTGAAGCTCGCGACGCTCGTCACGCATGACGCCGTTCTGACTGAACTCCTGGCGTACTTCTCGGGTGAGGGAGCAAACGCCCGCATCGAGGCAGTTCATGCGGTCCGCGAGGTCGCCGCAACGTTGATCGTCATTCCAGGCAGCCGCGATCTTTTCGAGCGAGCACTGAATCTTTACGAACGTCGTCCCGATAAGGAGTACTCGCTCGTCGACTGCATGTCGATGACGCTCACGCGCGAGCGCGGGATCACGCACGTCCTCACGAACGACCATCACTTCCGCCAGGAAGGGTTCACCGTCGTTAACGAATGAAGAAGCAGCGGCTGGACGTCGCCCTCGTCGAACGCGGACTTTGTGAAACGCGGTCGAAGGCGCAGTCGCTGATCATGGCCCGGCGGATACTCGTCAACGGCCGGCATGTCGACAAGGCGGGAGCGAACGTCGCCGATGACGATGAGTTGCGCATCGAGGCGCTGGAGCACCCCTGGGTCGGACGCGGTGGGATGAAGCTCGCGCATGCGCTGCGCGAATTCGGGATCAGCGTCGAAGGGAAGGTCTGCGCCGACATCGGCGCGTCGACCGGCGGCTTCACCGACGTCATGCTCAAGAACGGCGCGAAGAAGGTTTACGCAATCGACGTCGGCTACGGACAGATCGACGTTTCGCTTCGCAATGATCCGCGGGTGATCAATCGCGAGAAGGTCAACGCGCGTTATCTCACCGCGGCGGATTTTGACGAGGTCATCGAATTCGTTGCCATAGACGTCTCCTTCATTCCGCTCAAGCTGATCCTGCCGGCCGTGGCCACGTTTCTTCACGGCGATCTCGTTGCGCTGATCAAACCGCAGTTCGAAGTCGGCAAGGCCGACGTCGGAAAAGGCGGGATCGTTCGCGACGAAATCAAGCGTGCGGCGGCCGTCGATGCCGTCGTCGCGTTCGCGCGCGAGATCGGTTTCGAGGTTCGCGGCGTCATCGAGAGTCCGGTCAAGGGCGCCGAGGGAAATGTCGAATATCTGATGTCCGCAGGAAATTTGGCGAATCGGGCCATCTAATCAGGGCAGCCGGATTCCGGCGGTGGAGCTGCGCTTCGTCTGGGTCGCGTGGCTTCGCCAATGGGTCCGGCTGCACTTTTTTACGGTCGCAGCCGCAGATACTCGCGCAATCCCTCTTCCCACGACTCCGGTTTCAGGCCGGTGATTCGTTCGTAGCGTTCCGTCGAAAGGACCGAGTACGAAGGTCTCTTCGCCGGCCGTTTGAAAGCGTCGCTCGAAACGCGGAGCACGGTTGCGTCGTCGCCGACGAACGCCTGCGCGAAGTCAAACCACGTGCACTCCGGCTCATCCGCGTAGTGCACGATGCCTCGCGCGTTCTCGTCGCCGTGCGCTCGTTGCGCGAGCCGGACAATCGCGTCCGCGAGATGCGGCGTGTACGTGGGACGGCCGCGCTGGTCGTTGACGACGCGCAGCGGGTTCGTTCCTTTGCGAATTTGACTGCAGATCGCTTCGACGAAGTTCGGACCGTGAACTCCGAACAGCCACGCCGTTCGCAGGATGATGTGCTTTCGCGCGACGCTCGCAGCTTCTTCGCCGGCGAGTTTCGACCGCCCGTATGCGGACAGCGGCGCCGGCACGTCGTCGACTTCGTACGGCGTCTGTTTCGAACCATCGAAAACAAAGTCGGTCGAGATGTGGACGAGCAGCGCGTCAGCCTCATTCGCCGCGTCGGCGAGGAACTCGACCGCGGATCCGTTGATGGCAGTCGCCAGCTGCTCGTTTGCTTCCGCGTCGTCGACCTTCGTGTACGCCGCGCAATTAACGATGATGTCGGGGTTCGCGCCGAGCACTGCCTCGTGCACCGCGGCGGCATCGGTGATGTCGAGATCGGACTTCGTCAGCGGCAGGACGGTGTCACCGCGTGACTCCAGCGCGGCGCAAACATCGTGGCCGACCATCCCACCCGCTCCCGTGACGAGCCAGCGCAGCGTCACGCGTACTTGCCGCCGTCGGTTTTGAGCTGGACTTTGATCTGCCGCGGCTCGCGCGGAACGATCAGGCCGAGGGCGAAGAACGCGTAGAGAATGCGCGCGTTGTCCGCGGACGCCAGCGGCGGCGTGTTCACCAGCTCGTAGAGGACCTTGCGTCCGTCAACCGCGTCGAGCAGTCGCTGCTCCTCCGCATCGAGCACCAGCCCCTCGGTGTGACCTGCCGAGCGGCCGAAGAGCGTCGTCTTGATGCCGAGACGCGCCACGAGTGCGCGTGCGTCGGCCACGCGCCGGACGCCGTGCAGGATCGCCATCGGCACGGGGATGTCGACCTTGATGAACTCCAGCCGTTTGTCACGTCCGGCGGTGAAACTGACGATGCCCGAGTCCCAGCCGAAGATCGGCCAGATGATTTCTTCGATCTGTCCGCGGACCGCGGTGAAGAGCTCTTCCGCCGAAAGCGCCTTCATCTCCACGAGCGTGGTGCCGTGGCGGTTGCCGGTCTCTCTCGCGCGCGTGACGCTTTCCTCGTACTGCCGCCGCGTGATGCGGCCTTCGCGGAGGAGCTTGTCGCCGAGTGATTCGGCGAGCTGGTTGGTCGTCGCGAAAACGATCTGCCCGTGATCGAGGTAGATCCGCTTGACCTCATCGCCGCGTTTGCAATCGACGCGTCCCGGCGCACGGTATCGATGGATCTTTACCAGCACCTCGGCCAGAGGCATCTGGGAGATCTCCGTTTGATACAGAGGTGCTGCGGGTTCCGGCGTCAGTGGCAAAGCGCGCCCTTCGAAAGCTGTTACGCGTCCTTCTTCTCTTCGACTTGTGGCGCTTTCTTTTCTTCGCGGCCCTTGAGACCGTCGCGGAAATTCGAAATGCCTTCGCCGAGGCCCTTACCGAGCTGCGGAAGTTTCCCCGCGCCGAAAATGACGATGACGATGACGAGGATGAGGGCGAGCTCAGGAAATCCCAGACCAAACATTAGTAAGCCTCCGAGTTGGTTGCCGCGGCGGCCCCTGGCTCCCGCATCGACGAACCTGCAAAGTGTAGTACGAATCGATGATTTGCCAACAGAACAAGGCGCGATGGCGAGTGGATTTCGCCTCGGAAAACGACTGTTACCATGCGCCCAATGATCGACCTCACCGGACTAAACCCGCAGCAGCGCGAAGCCGTAACGCACGGCGAAGGGCCGCTGCTCGTCCTGGCCGGAGCGGGGTCCGGAAAGACGCGCGTGATCACGTATCGCATCGCGTGGCTGATCGGCGAGCTCGGTGTGCATCCGACGAACATCCTGGCCGTCACGTTTACGAACAAGGCCGCCAGCGAGATGGTGAGCCGCGTCGGCCACCTCGTGCCGGGCAGCGGCGCGCGCGCGCACGGAAACCTCTGGATCGGCACGTTTCACTCGACGTCGCTCCGGATGCTGCGCCGCTACGCCGACCGCCTCGGCTACACGAAGTCGTTCGCCGTTTACGACACCTCGGATCAACTCACGCTCGTCCGCCGCTGCATGCGCGAGCTGCAGATGAACGATGAGGCGTTCCCGCCGCGATCGATCCTGAACCGCATTTCGGCGTCGAAGAATGAGCTGATTGGACCGGCCGAGTACGAGAAAGGGAACCTCGACTTCTTCGGGTCGCGAGTGTCCGAGGTCTATCGGATGTATCAGCGCCGGCTCAAAGAGTACGACGCCATGGATTTCGATGACCTCATCGGAAACTACGTCGCGCTGATCGAGAAGAACGAAGACATCGCGGAAGAGATCCACAACCGTTTTCAACACCTGCTGATCGACGAATATCAGGACACGAACCGCGCGCAGTACATGCTCATCAAGGCGCTGGCCGGCAAGAAGCAGAACATCGTCGCAGTCGGCGATGAGGATCAGTCGATCTACAAGTTCCGCGGCGCGGACATCAACAACATCCTCAATTTTGAGCGCGATTTTCCCGGCGCGCGAATTATCAAACTCGAACAGAACTACCGCTCCACCGGCAACATCCTCGACGCCGCGACCGGCGTCGTCGCGAACAACATTGCCCGGAAAGGGAAAACGCTTTTCACCGACTCCGGCAGCGGCGAACCGGTACGCGTGGTGACATGCAGCAACGAGCGCGAGGAAGCGACGTTCGTCATCGACAAGATGACCAGCATGCGCGGGCGCTACAAGCTGTCCGACTACGCGATTCTGTTTCGCACGAACGCGCAGTCGCGGCCGTTTGAAGAAGAGCTGCTGCGCGGCAACATTCCGTACTCCGTCGTCGGCGGCGTGAAGTTTTACGAACGCGCCGAGATCAAGGACGTGCTTTCGTTTCTGCGGCTAGCCATCCGTCCGCACGACACGCCGTCGATCGAGCGCGTGATCAACGTGCCGTCGCGCGGCATCGGCGACACGACCATGAAGGCGCTCAACGATCAGTCGACGGAGCAGAACGTGACGCTGTGGACGGTTATCGAGGGCAGTCTCTCCTTCCTGCCGCCGCGGGCGTCGAAGGCGGTGAAGGAGTTCCGCGACATCGTGCACGACCTGCAGCGCGCGGCGAACAATCCGCTCCCCGAGCTTTATGACTATCTGCTACTGCGCACCGGCTACCGACGCATGCTGTCGGAATCGCGCGACGTTCAGGACGAGTCGCGCCTGCAGAACATCGACGAAATGATGAACTCCGCCCGCGAGTACACGGAGCAGAACCCGGGCGCAACTCTCGGCGACTACCTCGACTCGCTGACGCTGATGTCGGATCTCGACAAGTACGAGTCGCAGAAGGGCGTCACGCTGATGACACTGCATGCCGCGAAGGGCCTCGAGTTCAAAGTGGTCTTCCTCACCGGCATGGAGGAAGGGATCCTGCCGCACTCGCAGTCGAAGGATTCGAATGAGGATCTCGAGGAAGAACGCCGCCTCTGCTACGTCGGCATGACGCGGGCCCGCGAACAACTCTGGTGCGTGCACTGCCTGGAGCGGCGGCTGCACGGGCAGTTCCGCGAGCAGAGTCCGTCGCCGTTCCTCACCGAGATTCCGGAGAAGGTGCGCGAGGAAGTGCGCATGGCGCGCGCGCGGTACGTTCCCGATGCGCCGTTGTGGCGTGAGCGGCCGATGAAGCAGAGCGATCGCTACAGCGACCGGTATTCGGGCGAGCCGCGCCGTACGCAACAGTCGGCGTATTCGCGTCCGGCTTCACCGCCGCCGCGCATCGCGTCACCCGCTCCCGCGCCGCCTCCTCCGCGCAAGAACGACTCCGTCAACGGCGTGTTGTCATTTTTCAAAGAGTCGCCGGTGCAACTCGATCCCGCCGCACTCCGTCCTGCCACGCCGCCGAGCGGCGCACCGGCGGCGTTGAAGCGCGGTCAACGCGTTCGCCACGAACAATTCGGCGACGGCACGATCCTGACGATGGAAGGCTCCGGCCCCGAGGCCAAGCTCACGGTTTACTTCGACCGCGGCATTGGCTCGAAGAAGTTCATCGCCAAGTACGCGAAGTTAATGCGGCTCTGAATTCGCGGGCAGGAGGTAGATCACCTCGCCACGCTTCGACATGCCCAGGTCCTCGCGCGCGATGCGCTCCACGGCGAAGGTCGACTTCTTCACGCTGTCGATTTCCGCGCGGAGGCGGGCGTTCTCTTTTTCCAGCTGACGGATCTCGGCGTTGAGCGACTCCATCCGTTTGCGCGACTGCTGCAACTCCGAGGTGGCGCGGCCGGTGACGAAGAGCGAGGCGATGCCGCCGAGGATAAGAATCGCCACGAGCATCACCGCGATACGGCGGATCGCTTGCGTGGCGCGGCGCGGAGAGCGCGTGGAGACGGCCGGCTGCATGTGTGAAGGTAGTGTCGCGGGTCGGTGCGACGGTGTCAACGCCGTATAATTCGCCGCGGTGACGCGCGACGCCGCACAGAACCCTCTCAACGAGCGGTACGCCTCGAAGGAGATGTCGTACCTCTTCTCCGCCGACTACAAATTCCGGACGTGGCGGAAGCTCTGGATTGCACTGGCCGAGGCGGAGAAAGAGTTGGGGTTGTCGATCAGCGATGCACAGATCGCCGAGCTGAAAGCCGTCGCGAACGACATCAACTACGCCGACGCCGAACGCCGCGAGCGCGAAATCCGCCACGACGTGATGTCGCATATTTATGCGTTCGGTCTCCAGGCGCCGTCCGCCAAAGGCATCATCCACCTCGGCGCGACCTCCGCCTTCGTCACCGACAACACCGACATCCTTCAGATGCGCGAAGCGCTCGGTATCATCCGTCGGCGCCTCATCAACCTGATGGCCAAGCTGCGCGACTTCGCCTGGAAATGGCGCGGCACACCGGCGCTGGCGTTTACGCACTTCCAGCCTGCGCAGCTGACAACCGTTGGTAAGCGCGGGACACTCTGGCTGCACGATCTGCTGCTCGATTTCCGCGAAGTCGACTTCCGCCTCTCCCAACTCGCGCTCCTCGGCGTGAAAGGTGCGACCGGCACGCAGGCGTCGTTTCTCAGCCTCTTCGATGGCGACGAATCGAAAGTGAATCGACTCGAACAGCTCGTCGCAGAAAAAGTCGGAATGCAGCGCAGCTATCCCGTTTCCGGGCAGACGTATTCGCGCAAGGTCGACTCGCAGGCGGTCAACGTGCTCTCCGGTTTCGCGCAATCGGCGTCGAAGTTCGCGTACGACATGCGCCTGCTCCAGCACCTGCGCGAGATCGAGGAGCCGTTCGAAGCCGAGCAGGTCGGCTCGTCGGCGATGGCGTACAAGCGCAATCCGATGCGCGCGGAACGGATGGACGGGCTGGCGCGGCACCTCATCATCAACGCGCTCAATCCCGCGTTCACCGCCGCCACGCAATGGTTCGAACGGACGCTCGACGACTCCGCCAACCGGCGCATCGCAATCCCCGAGGCGTTTCTGGCGGCGGATGCGATCGCGCTGATCTATGACAACATCGCGGCCGGACTGGTCGTGCACGAAGAAGTGATCGCGGCCAACGTCCGGCGGGAGCTGCCGTTCATGATGACCGAGAACCTGATGATGGAAGGAACGCGGCGCGGCGGCGACCGGCAGGTGTTGCACGAGCGCGTACGCATCCATTCGCAGGCCGCGGCCGACGCGTTGAAGTCGGGCGCGAGCGAGAACGATCTGTTCGATCGAATCGCCGCCGACGAGCTGTTCGGCGTCGATCGGGCATCGATCGAGAACCTGGCGCAGCCGGAAAATTACACTGGGCTTTCGAAGCAACAGACGGAACGTTTTCTCATCCAGGATGTCGATCCCATTCTCAACGCAGAGCGGTCACATATCGGAACAGAAGTCGGCGAGGTGCGGGTATGAAACGAGTTCTCCTGTCGTTGGCCGCGGTGACACTGGCAGCATGTTCGATTAACCCCGCGCCCGATTCGAATCCAACACCGGCGCAGATCGCAGCGGCCAACGCGCCGACGTCGTCATCTGCAGCGACACCGCAAATGTCGGCGCACGGTCTGGCCGGCTGGGTCGGGCAGGAGTTCGCCGGACGGACGACCGCGAACGGCGAGATCTTCGATCCGATGCTGATGACGGCATCGCACCGCACGCTTCCGTTCGGAACGATGCTCGACGTTCACAACTCGAAGACGGGCCAGACGGTACGCGTCCGCGTGAACGATCGCGGACCCTACGTCGGCGACCGGCTGATCGACCTTTCGTACGCCGCGGCGCAACAGATCGGCATCGCCGACAGCGGCGGCGGCGAGATCGACATCAATGTGGTCAAGATGGGCCGCGGCGATCGCGAGCCGCCTGCCGCGTTCAATGTGACGGTGCCCGACACGAGCGCCGTCGCGGCGACTCCGACTCCTGCTCCCGTTCCCGCGCCGGCGATGCCGCAACCGGCCGCGCCGGCCACCGTGGAGAGCGTTCAGGTAACCGAAGAACATGCGGGCGTCGAGACGCGGCGGCAGGTTGCCGCAAACGGCACCACGATCGAGGACGTGCCGGTGAAGACGTCGCCGCTACCGGCCACGCCGGCGCCCACTCCCCGCGTGACGCCACAGCCGCAACCGCAACCGCGCGCCACCATGCCGCGCACGGGACGTTACGTCGTCCAGGTCGGCGCGTTTTCGCAGGAAGCGAATGCGAAGGCGTTGCAGAAGAAGCTCGCCAGCATCGGCCAGGATGCGACGATCGATCACGCGTCGCTCTATCTCGTCCGCATCGGCCCGTTCGAAACGCGCGATCAGGCAGCGAGCGTCCGCGCGAAGCTGGAAGCGGCCGGCATCTCCGCGATCATCACGACGCAGTAGCGCGACGGTGGTACACGGTAAACTTCGCTCGTCCAAACCGACGAGGTGAACGTGATGACTTTCCGCGCCATTGCCGCGTTTTTCATAGCCGCGCTTCCGCTTGGGCTCGCTGCACAAACGCCGCAGACGCCGAAAGCGATCGGCGAAGTCACTCTCTTCGGCGAAGAGCAGCTCAAAGTCGAAGCGGCGACGAAGACCGAGATCCCGATCTCCAAAGCGCCGAGCGCGGTCACGGTCGTCACGGCCAAGCAGATCGCCGAATCGGGCGCGCGCACCGTTCCGGATCTGCTCCGGCTCGTCGCCGGCGTCAACGTCCGCTGGAATCCGATGGTGCAGACCATCGACATTCGCGGGTTTGGCGAGAACCCGTTCTCGAATCGCATCCTGCTGCTCATCGACGGATTGCCGTACAACTCCGGCGACACGGGCGGACTGCCGCTCAGCCCCGCGTTCGATTTTTTTCCGGTGCAGAACATCAAGCGCGTCGAAGTCGTGCGCGGACCGGGATCGTCGCTCTACGGCGAGAACGCGTACTGGGGCGTGATCAACATCGTGACGCTCTCCGGTGAGGATCTCGCCGGCGGCGACGTGCAACTCTACGGCGGCAGCCGCACGACGGGCGAAGTCAGCGCGCAATTCGGGCAGCGCTTCAGCCGCGGCTCGATCCTCGGCGCGGTGCGATTCCTGCGCACGATGTTCCCGCAGGAGTTCTGGCTTGACGACCGCTCGAAGTTCCGCGCCTCGGACATTTTCCTGAAAGCCTCACTCGGCGACTGGCAGGCCTCGGCCTATCGGCACGACGATCGTCTCGACGGTTTCGACGAGGAGTTCCCGGCCGGCGTCGGCCTTCCGCCGACATCGGCGTTCGTGTCGGCCCACACGCTGAAGCAGACGATGGATGCGGTCACGCTGAAGTACAACCACGCTCCGGCCGACGCGCCGGTCACGTATTCGGCGGACTTTTCGTGGTCGCATCGCTTCGGCATGCACTGCGCGGGATGTCACGCCGCGCAGGAGAAGCCGGAGTTCGCCAAGCCGGCCGACCACGGCTACCAGGCCATCGGCGATTTTCGCGCCGGCCTGCACATGATTCCCGGTCACGACATCCTCGCCGGCATCGAAGCGCGACGTCTCGATCGCGCCGAGCACAAGGTCGAGTTGTCGGATGACGCGGAAGTGGTGGCCGGATACAACAAGGTCGCGGTCTACGCGCAGGATCAATTCGACATCGTCAAGAACCTGCTTCGCGCGGTGGCGGGTGTCCGCTACGACGGCAGGACGAAGCTGTTCGACGCCAAGACGTCGCCGCGTTTGTCGCTCGTCTACACGCCGAGCGATCGGCTGGTCGTCCGCGGCGGATATTCGACGGCGTTTCGCTTTCCCACGTTCAGCGAGTTGTATCAAGCGAGCTGGTTCCTGACTGTCTCGACGGATATCGGCACCCCGCCGTTTCCGTTGTCGGTCTTTCAGCCGAATCCGAATCTGCAACCGGAGGAGATCAGCACGTGGGACCTCGGCGGCGAGTATCAGATTTCGCCGGCGGTTTCGTTGAAGGCCGATCTCTACCGCTCGCGCGTTCACGATTTCATCGTGATCGTGCAGCACTTCGCGCCGCTGCCGAATCAGTCGTCTCTGGGGTGGGAAAACCAGCCGGCCGATGCGCGCATCACCGGCGGCGAAGTCGAGCTGCGGTCGAATTTCGCGCAGCGCGTGACGGGATTCGTGAACTGGTCGCATCAATCGGAATCGCAGATGGGATCGGGCGTCGATTCGAGTGGTACGCCGTTCGAATTCGTCTACTCGCCGAAGGACAAGATCAACCTCGGCGCGTACGGCGGACCGGTCAATGGTGTGCGAGGAGCCGTCGAAGTCGCGTGGCGCGGACGCTACGACGCGCCACGGAACTGGTTCGCGATCCGCTCCGGCTTCACCGACTTCACCAGCCATCCGCTGCCGTCGTACGCGCTCGTGAACGCGCGCGTGAGCTACGACATCCCGAACACACGCCTGCGCGGCACGATCTTCGGCAACAACCTGCTGAATAAGCGCCCCGAGGAGACGATCATCGGCAGCGTGAACCGGCTTGCAGGACGCGAGTTCTTCGCGCAGATGGAGATGCGATTCTGAGCGTCACTCCTCGGTCACGTTGGTCTTCGCGATCCGGTCGCCAATCCTGCTTTTTCCCGCGACGACGAGGACAACCTCGACGAGATTCACGACCGGCACGACGAGGCTGAGGTTGCGGGCGAGGCTGCGCAAATAGCCGCACGGTTTGTCGTTGCGCGTGACCACGCGGAGTCCGAGGATCTGTTTGCCGAGCGAGCGGCCGCGCCAGCCATCGCGGAAGAGCATGGCCACGATGACGATGCCGAGGGCGGCGTACCAGACGTTCTGGATGACGCGGATCTCGCCGCCGATCCAGGCGAGCGTGTAGCTCAGCAGCGCGGCGGGGAGCACGAGCAGGAGCGAAATCGAGAGGGCATCGACGAGGACCGCGGCGATGCGCAGAAGCGTGGTCTGGGAGCCATCCGTGCTCATTCGAAACCCTTTGTGCCCGTTTTCGTACCTTCCTGCTGCAAGGGACCTATGAACAGCCGGAATCGCATCATCTATTCGCTCGCATCGCTCCTTCTGGTGGCCGGTTGCGGCGCCGTCATGGAGCGGCGGACGGCGCACGTCGAACGGCGCTGGCCGGCCGGTGCGATCCGCCGCATCGAGGTCCGCGAGATCGACGGTGCGATCAACATCGAGGCCGGCTCCGCGAACGAAATCTCGATGGATGCCACCGTCAGCAGCCGCGTCGCACCGAAACAGAATCAGGAAAATCAGGGCTACTTCACGACCCAGGTGAGCGGCGACACGCTGATCATCGGACGTGAGAACGAGCATCGCCACTTCCGCTTCTTCAGCTTCGGTAGTGAAACACGCATCGATTACGAGCTTCGCGTCCCCGCCTCGGTCGCACTCGATATGCGCACGGTCAATGGGCGTATCGCGACGCACGGCGTCGACGGAGAGATGCATGCGGTGACCGTCAACGGCCGCGTGAACATCGACACGCCCGGCTCCAGCGAAGTGGAAGCACACACGGTCAACGGCCGCATCGAGGCGCGCTTTGGCAAGTCGTTCCAGGGCGCGACGCTGAAGACGGTCAACGGCGGCGTGACTGCGGCGCTGCCTCTGAGCGCATCGTTCACCGGCGATTTCTCGCAAGTGAATGGCGACATCGAAGCCGCGTTCCCGCTGAACATCCATTCGCATCCCGGCAGCCGCCGCGTTTCTGGTGAAGTGAACGGCGGCCGTTACGAGCTGCGCATCACGACCGTTAACGGCGACATCAAGATCGACACGGCCACCACGCCGGCGACACCTGCAGCGCCTGTCGCTCCGGCCGCACCACCAGCGCCACCGACCGCACCCGCCGCCGTCTCCAGCAGGTCCTGAGGGTAAACTCCCGCTTCCATGACGAAGCGGATCGCGGCCGCCGCGTTCTTTGTGCTGGCCGCAATCGCCGCTGTCGCGCCGATCCGCAGCTACGACTATTTCTGGCATCTGACCACCGGCCGCTGGATCGTCGACCACCATTCGATCCCGCGCTTCGATCCGCTTGCGATCGCCAGCGCGCATGTGCCGTGGATCAATGGCGAGTGGTTGTACGGGATCGTTCTCTACGCGCTGCACGCGATCGGCGGCGACGCTGGGATTTCGATCATCAGCGCGATGGCGGCCGCGGCCATTTTCGCGATTGGCATCCTCATGACGTCGCAGGATGCGGGCGTGGCGTTGCTCGTCGCTGGAATCGCATTCGCTGGTGCATCGGATCGCCTCGGCGTACGTCCCGCTGCAGCCGCAGCGCTGTTGATCGTGATCGCGATCGGGCTCCTCGGATTGCGATTCCGACTCGTTCCGCTAACGATCGCGTATGCGGTTCTTACGATCGTGTGGATCAACGTCCACCCCTCCGCGCTTCTCGCGCCTGTGCTCGCGTTGATTTGTATTCTGCAAATTCGTAGCGCGATGCGCGCGGCGATCCTCGCTGCTGCGAGTGCGGTCGCGCTGCTCGTCAATCCGTACGGCTGGAACGCCATCCTCGCGCCGTTGCGGCTCACGTCGGAGATTCACAGCGGCGCGTTCGTCAACGCCGAATGGCTGCCGTCGACGTTCGCGTTCTTTCCGCTGCTGTACATCACGATCGGCGCAGTCCTGCTGCTTTTTGTCGGAGCGCGCGAGAAGCGGGCGAACGCCTGGCGGTTCGTGATCTTCGCGCTGCTTGCTGCGCTGGCGATCCGCTACGTTCGCAATCAGGGACTCTACTTCGCCGCGCTGCCGCTGCTGGTGCCGCCGATCGGCAACTTCTCTCGACGCGTAGCGAATGCGATCGCCGCATGTGCGCTCATTCCGATGGCGTGGGTGTTTCAACACGACGTCCATCGTCCCGGTATCGACGAGGAGCGCTTTCCGGCGCGCGCGGTTGCCGCGCTGCGCTCGTACAACCTCGCCGGCAACATCTACAACGTCGACCAATTCGGCGGCCTCATCGAGTGGACCTTTTATCCCGATCGCCGCGCGCTCACCGACGGCCGCAACGAGCTGTTCCGCGATTTCATCGAAGCCGATGCCGTCGCGCATCGCGACAGCCGCGCGTGGCACGCCATGATCGCGAAGTACGGACTCGTGCTCGCCGTCGACGAGTATCAGAACGAGAAGATCGAAGTGCTCGACGTCGCCAGCGGCGAACGGCGGGCGTTGCCGGCGTCGCTGGTTCGCTACCGCCGTCGCGATTGGGCGCTGATCGCTTTCGACGATGCGGCCATGGTCTTCGCGCGTCGCGATACGTTTCCGGCGTCGCGGCTGAACGCGATCGAATATCGCTTCCTGGTTCCGGACGACTCCGGCATCGGCTACGCGAATGCGGAGTTTCGCGACGCCGCGCGCAAGGAGATCGCCCGGGCCCGCGCGCAGTTCGGCGACATCAGAATTGTGCGGGAGTTGGAAGCGGGAGTGAACTAGTTGACGACGTCGCAGCAGTCGTCATCGAACGCTTGCTCATGCGGCCAGCGGCTGGCCAGCATGCGCTCGAAGTAGGGAAGGACGATGCGTTCGTAACGTTGCTCGAATCCGGGATGCAATTCGAGGATGGCCTTGCGCGCGCAACGGACCAAGCATCGCGCTTCGCGGTGCGACACGGTCATGTCACTGCCGACGAGATTGAGCGTGAGCTCGACGATCATGCGAATACGGCGGAGACGCCGCCGCTCGAAAATCGGCGAGCGGACTTCCATCGTCGAATCCATTGCGTATTTGCTCATGCTCAGTTATCGCGCTCAAACGGGGATGCTGTTCTGCGCATTCCTGAATCTCAAGCGACTTGAAGCACCCGCGGAGTTGTGGTTTTAGTGTGGCATAGACACTCTTGTCTGTGCGGCTGCGAGGCTCGCGCTCGACCTATCAAGCCGCGCGTCGAAAGCACAGACAAGAGTGTCTGTGCCACATTTGCCGTGCTGACCTTACGCGTGTTCGCGGTCGCCTTCGGACCAGATCTCGTCGGCGACGGTGTCATCGACCGGATCGATCTGCGACTCGTAAAATTTGATCGCGGCGCGGCCGACGGCGCGAACGGAAACGTAGTTCAGCGCGCCGCCCGCGGCGACTCCGACGAACGGGATCGCTTTCGTCAGCCGCTCGCGGAAAAAGTTCGCACCGAGCTTCTCCGCGATCTTGCCGCCTTCGACCGTCGCCGATTCCAGCATCGTGGCGAGGCCTTGCTTGCCGATGCCGACGCCGGACGCGTACGCAAGGCACGACATCGCCTCCGTGAATCGTTCACGCTGCGACGGCTCGTGGCCGTAGACCGTAGCGATGCCGAGGATCAGGCGGAATTGCTGGAAGACCAGGAACGCCAGTTCCGCGCCGAGGGAGCCGATGGCGATGAAGCCGCTGGGGATTCCGGAGACAGCGCCGGCGGCGGCGCAGCGGAGAGCGGTGCGGCGCACCAGCATGCGCGCGTGTTCGTCGGAGTGGAAGTCAGGCTCACTCTCCTTGAGCGCGGCGACATCGCGGCGAATCTTCTCCGTATCGATCTCTTCGAAGAGAGACCGGAAGACCTCCTCGAGCATCGAGTCGGCCCGCTGCTTGAACTGCCGGACTTTCCCCATCGTTGGATTTAGTCGGAGCTCTTCGACTCCGTTTTGGCTGGTGCCTTGGTTTCGGTTTTCGTTTCAGACTTCGTTTCTGATTTCGACTCGGACTTCGTTTCGCTTTTCGATTCAGAAGGCTTGCTGTCGCCGGACGACGACTCGCTCTTCGTTTCTGATGATCCTGCTTTCGTCTCCGCCTTCGATGCGGCGCTGGCGTAGTCGGTCTTATAGAAGCCGGAGCCTTTGAACTGGATGGCCGGCGCCGACATCAACTTCTTCACCTCGCCGCCGCACTTCTCGCACGCCGCGTATGGAGGGTCGGTAAATTTCTGAATGACCTCCGTGCGGTCATTGCACTTCGTACACTGGTACTCGTAAATGGGCATGCGGCGATGTGAACGACGCCGGTGCGGGCGCGATTCCGAAAATCTACTGCCTCATCAACGGAGCGATTTTCGCCTGCGAATTCTCTTCCGCGGCGAACAGCACTCCGTCGCGGAAATAGACTCCGGCGATGCCGCCGCCGGTGCGGCGGTAGTACCACGACTCGATCGTCGAGTCGGGACGGTCATTGCGAACCTGCCAGCCGGGAATGGGCTTGCCGAGGAGGTCGGCAACGTCGCGCTGCGACATCCCTTTTTCGAGTGCCAGCAGCTTCTCGTGCGACACGGCCAGACGATCGACGGAGTCGGCGAGGCCTTTCAGCGCGGCCTCGTTCTTCGGATCGTGCGTCAGCACCGCGCGATAGATTCGGATCGCATCTTGATGACGCCCCACCACGCCCAGCTCGCGCGCGAAATCGAGTTGGATGTGCTGGTAGACCTCGCGGGCGCGGCTGTGGGTCGGATGACTTACGACAAATGCTCCGAGCGTGTCCGCGTAGGCCTGCTTCGCGTGCACCGGCGCGTTCGGCGCCGAGGCTGCCTGCTTGTGGCGGAGGACATGGAGCCATTCCGAAGAATTGTCGGAGGCATCGGGAGAACTGCCGCCGCACGATACGGCAGCGAGTGCGATGAGGACCAATAACTGGCGCATTGGCTCCAAAGTAGCACAGCTTCTCTGCGCTATAATCGCGCGCCCGGTTGAGAGCGGGTTTCAACCTACAGGATTCGGAGGGGTTATGGCCGTGAGGGGCGACGAAGTCGCGGGCTCGATCGAAGCACATGTCCGCGATGCGATGGAGAAGTTGGTGGGCGAGATTCGCTCCTCCATCGAAGACGTCCGAGAGGTCGTCGACTCGCAACTCAAGGCCGCCCTGCAGAGCGTCCAAGCCGACGTCAACGCCGTCTCGTTCCTCCCGCACATTCAGAAGTCGCTCGGCGAGTTCGAGGAGAGCATCACCGCTGCCATTCCGCCGCCTCCGGCGAAAGGCGCTGATGCGTCGCGCGTGAAGCAGGCAGTACAAGCTGTGGAGCGCGGCAAGTCACAGGTCGACATCCTCAACGCACTCCTCGATCAGTGTCTGACGTTCGGCTCGCGCGCGGCCATGCTGATCCTGCGCGGCGAAACGTTCAGCGGCTGGAAGGGCGTCGGCTTTACCGCGGCCGGCGGAAATGACGAACAGGTCAAACGCTTCAACGCCGCGCCAGGACTGATCCCGGAGCTTGACCGCGTTCTGCGCGATGAGCAAGTGGTGACCTGGGACGGCGCCAACCTCTCCACGCGGCTCGGCGTGGCCGCTTCGACCAGCGCGATCCTCGTGCCGATGGTGATCAAGGACAAAATCGCCGCGGCCGTCTACGTCGATGCGATCGACGCCGATGCCGTGAAGCTCGATTCCGCGTCGCTCGAGCTGCTCGTTTTCACGACCGGCTTGCTCATCGATACGGTCGCCAGCCGCAAGAAGTCGCCGTCCCCGACTTTGAATGATGCGGAGTCGGTCACTGCACCGCAGGCGATGACGGCGCCCGCACCGGCACCGGCCCCACGTCCCACGCCGCCGCCGCCCGTTCGCCCCTCCCCACCCGTTCCTGACGAATCGCCCGACACAACCGTCGCCGTTTCCGCCGCGCAGTTGCGCGAAATGATGGCGCCCCCCCCGGTCAAGCCGACGTTCACGATGCCGGAAACCGACTTCGCGGCGCCGTCGTCCGCGATGCCGTCAGCCGCATCGTTCATGACCACCGCCCTGCCGGCGATCGAAGCGCCTCCTCCCGCTCCGCCTCCTCCACCTGCGCCGGCTCACGAACGGGAGGAGCGCGCCAGCACGCAATACATCCCGCCGCCGAATCTCAGCACGCGCGGCGGCGCGCCTCTCACCGGCGGCCGTCCTGGCGACGACGATTCGAAACGCCACGACGAGGCCCGCCGCTTCGCGCGTCTGCTCGTCTCCGAGATCAAGCTTTACAACGAGCCGAAGGTCGACCTCGGCCGTCGCAACAAGGATCTCTACGAGCGCCTCAAAGAAGACATCGACCGCAGCCGCCAGATGTACGACGAGCGCATCGCTGACGACGTCCGCAAGACGTCGAATTACTTCTATGACGAGCTGGTACGCATCCTCGCGGACGGCGACGCCTCAGCCCTCGGCCTGTAATCAGCGCACGCCGATCTGCTGCAGCAGCGCCAGTTGATCGACCACTACGGATGCTCGCGGATCAATCCCTTGCGGATTGGTTCCGTCAAATGCGGCGTTTTCGAAACAACGCGAGCACGCCACGTTCGCGATCACGTGAAAGCTCCGCGATCGCGATCGAATTACTGCGGATCGCATCGTGGATATCTCGCGGGACACAGTTCCCGAGCCTCAGCCAAACCACTTTCGGTGGAGCGCCACGAAGCGTCGACAATTCAACGAAGTCGGCGTCCTTGGAGACGATTGTGAAATCGTTTTCTCACGCGTACTCCCACATGGCGATGTCGGACGCGTCTCCGAGACCACATTGGGAAAGGTGCTGTGAACCTGGAAAGATGTCGCGAAGATGCCCGACTAGAGACAGTGCGAGGTTCTGGTCGAACAGAAGCTTCATTCGCTCGCGACCAGCATCCGGTGCTCGCGTTCCGCCGCGTAGGTCAGGCAGGCACGAATGTCGTCGCGAGTGAGGTAAGGGAAATCGCTCAATAATTCGTCTTCCGTCATGCCCGCAGCGAGATACGACAGCACGTCGTAAACAGTCATGCGCATGCCGCGAATGCAAGGCTGGCCGCCGCGCTTGCCGGGCTCGATCGTGATGATTCCTTCATACGACATCGGACGTCTATTCTAGGCCACGTCCTCCCACGGCGCACTTTTCGCACTTGAGCCCGTCGCATGCGGGTTCGACGACGTTGGGTTGTGATTGTTGCCGCGGTGCTGGTGCCGCTGCTCGTCGTGGTTGCCGTGCTTCGCTTCCGCCGCGCGCGGACAGACCGCGAAGAGTACGCCGTTCCCGCCAAGCCGGAAGCGCCGCCGGATCTCGAGAAGCTGCGGCCGGCGTTCACGGCGGGACTTGATGCGATCCGTCGCCGCGATGGCGCCGAAGCGGTGAAGCAACTTTCGTCATTTCACTTTGGAAAGCGCGCGGTCGACGAGTATCGGATGTACTACCTCGCGAACGCGTATCAGCTGGCCAAGGACAGCACGCACGCGCGGACGACGTTGGCCGATCTCTTGTCGCGCCATCCGGCATTCGTCCATTTCGCCGACGCCGGCGTCAGCCTCGGCGGACTTTACGCTGCCATCGCCGACTGGCGGCACGCCGCCGACGCGTATGCCGCCGTTGCCTCGAAAGCGGACGATTCCAACGCCGCCGCTGCCGCGCGTTGGAGCGCGATCGATGCGCGTTTCGCGCACGGCGACATCGCCGGCGCTCTGTACGACGCACGCAACATCGCCATCAAGAATCCGCGATCGCCGCAGGCTGTACACGCGATCGAATTGACGCGCGCGATTACGGGCGGTCCGATCAAGCTCACCGCGGCCGAGCGCCTCGAACGCGCCGTGTCGTTTCTGCGCGACGGCGATGCGCAGAACGCGTTCGACGAGTTGGCGCTGCTCGAAGCGAATGGCGTTCCTGCCGACCTCCGCACGCCGATGCAACTCAATCGCGGATTGGCGCTGAACCAGCTCCGCCGTTTCGAAGACTCGAACAAAGTGCTCGAGCCGCTTGCGGCTGGTCCGTATCGTTTCGCCATCCCAGCGATTTACACCGCGGCGAAGAACTACGCGGTTTTGTCCGCCTCGATCAATCCGAACGTCACCAAAACGATCGTCGTCAAGCAGCAGGTCGGCACGACGAAAGTCCGCGCGAAAGGAAAAAAGAAAGCGACGACCAAACCGAAATTCGCGAACGTCAAGAAGAACATCCAGCTCGTTGACCTTGCGAAGAAATCGAAGAAGGATGAATACGATCGCCTCGCGACGGAGCGGCTGAAGGATCTGCTCTCCCTTCAACTTGCCGATGACGTCCGCATCGAAGTCCTCAACTCGCTCATCGAGCGTGCCGAGTCAAAGAATCAGGACGAGTATGAACGGGAGTTGGTCGTGCAGCTCGCCAAAGTCGATCCGTCCCAAGAGGCCGGCCTGCAGCATTTCTGGGACAAGGCGTGGGCGGCATACACCCGCGGCGATCTGAATGGCGCGAGCGAGCTGCTCGCGTTCATCCGCGACAACTATCGCAATCCCAACACGAAGCGGCAGTCGATGTACTGGTTCGCGCGCTCCGGCGAGCGCCTCGGACGCAAGGACGAGTCGGCGGCGATTTATCACGAGCTTGCATCAGCTCCGTACGACGATATCTACGCGATCGAGTCGGAGAAGCGCGGCGCGAAGCGGCAGCCGACGAACGTGAATCCGCTGACGAGCAATCGCATGGACTGGCGCGAGATCGCCGAGCAGAACATGCCGAAGGAACTTCGCCTCGGCTACGAGCTCACGGCGCTCTCCGATTTCGACGACGCGAAGTCGGAAATCGACAAGAACCGCAATCGTAAGAATCAGCAGTTCGCCGACGCGCTCATGGCCGATCTCTATCACGCGTCCGGCAACATGCTCGACACGCTGAAGACGCTGCGCAGTGCGTTTCCCGCGCTGGCAACCGTCGAGCAGGACTCCGTCCCGACGTACTTTCTGAAGATGTACTACCCGCTGAAGTACGACGACTGGATCCGCAAATACTCAAACGCGAACGGTGTCGATCGGTACACGGTGATTGGACTCATTCATCAGGAGAGCTACTTCAACGCGAGAGCGAAATCGGCCGTCGGCGCGACCGGCTTGATGCAGTTGATGCCGGCCACCGGCCGAGAACTGGCTGGACGCTTCCACATCACTCCGCACCTCGACAATCCCGAAACGAACATCCGCCTCGGCACCGCGCACTTCAAGATGCTCGTGAATCTTTTCAACGGCAACAACGAGCTCGCCATCGCGTCCTACAACGCCGGCCAAGGCCGCGTCATGCAATGGCGCCGCGCCGCGCCCGGCAAGCCGATGGACGAATTCATCGAAGCGATTCCGTTCCGCGAGACGCGCACGTACGTGAAGCACGTGGTGATGCTGGCGTCGACGTACAAGCGCATGTATCCATGATCAATCCTGCCGCTCGCACGAGCACAGACAGGAGTGTCTGTGCCACACCGGCGCCGCCGGTCGGAAGTGCAAGGTGAACGGCGCAGCCATGTGGCACAGACACTCTTGTCTGTGCTTATCGAATCACGCGTCGCGCAACTGCCGGATCGCTCCAATCCACCGACTGGTCAAACCGATCGATGAGTTTCCCATTCACGTCGTACGCGATCGTGGTCGGAATCACTCGCACATGATTCGCAGCGGCGAAGCGTCCGCGATCATCGATCAGAGTTTCGAGCGTGATCCCCTGCTCGCGAAGAAACCGTTCGGCGGATGCGTAGTCGTGATCCAGCGAAACCGCGACAACGCGCATGTGATGCTCGGCCGCAAACGCAGTGAATCGTGGCAACTCCTGGCGGCATGGTCCGCACCACGCGGCCCAAAAGTGCAGCAACGTCACCGGCGCACCGCGAAGATCGGGATCGACGGCGAGGCCGTAGCGATTTCGCGGACGCGGCGGCGTGCACGCCAGTGTCAAAACGAGCAGCGCAACGGCGATGCGTTTCATTAAGGGATGAATCCGCGGATCGTGCGCACCGTCATTCCCGGCTTCGACACCTTCACCTCGACCTTCCGATACGTGCGGTCCTTCACCGAAGTCTGCGCGTTGTAGGCGATCAGGTATTGGGAGCGAAGATCCTTGTTGAGCTGTGCGTATGTTTCGTCAAGCTGTTTGATGTCGTGGATGAAGTACGCGATGCCGCCAGTCTCCGCAGCCAGCGTCTTCATCTTGTTCGTGCCGCTGGCGTCGAAGATGCCGAGGCCGACGCCGATGAAATAGAGCGGCACGCGCGCCGAACGGGCGTAGGTCAGCATCTCCTCGTACGACGTCCGCGACGTCGTGTCCTCGCCGTCAGTGAGGATGATCAGCGCGCGGCGCCCTTGCAGCGTGCGGAAGCGATAGAGGCCGGTGACGATCGCGTCGTACAACGCCGTTCCGCCGCTCGCTTCCGGAATCGCATTCACTTGTGATTGCAGCGACGAAACGTCGCTCACGAACGGCGACGCCGACTTCGCATCGAATGCGAAGCCGGTCACGAAGGCGCGGTCGCCCGGCCGCATGATCTTCTTGAAAAACTCCAGCGCCGCTGCTTTGGCCTGCTCCATCCGCGGCTTCATGCTTCCGGAATGGTCGAGCAGCACGCCCGCCGCGATCGGCAGGTTCGAGGCGTAGTTGAACGTGGTGATCTTCTGCAGCTGCCCGTTTTCGACCACGGTGAAATCCGGCTGCTTGAGATCCGTGACCGGCACGCCGCTCCTGTCGTTGACCGTCACCGGGAGTTCGATGAGGTTGACCTCGATCTGCTCGGAGAATCGATCTCCGTTGAGGAAGAGAAGGTCGCTGGCTTCGTAGTTCGTATCGTCGGTCACCGAGGCGCGGACGAAGTCGACGCCGCGCAATAGCGAATTCGGAACGTCCAGCGCATATGGCGGCGCAGTCCACTCGTGCAGCTTTTTCTGTCCCGCGAAAAACACCGCTGACTTGATGGTCGTCGCCTTCGGGTTCTGCACGCTCAGCTTGAAATGCGCGACGCCATCGGGCGTCAGCGTACGGGTGATCTTCACCTCGAGCGGCGTCTCATGCTCATTGACGACAAACGCGTCGGCGTCGACGTAACGGCCCTGCGCGTCGAAACCGACGGCGCGAACTTCCACGCGTTTCGGCAACGCGCCGAGGTCGAGCTCCGCGCGGTATGGCGGCGCGTTGCGAGCAAGAATGCGTTTGCCCTCGACCCAGAACTCAACGCGCGTCACCGGCGCCTGGACTTCCACTTCAACGATGAACAGGTTTGGCGCCACGTCGCGACGCGGCGGAACGATCCTCACCGCGCCGCTAGTCTCCGGCACGATCCCTTCGGCCAGAATCGCCTCGGCATCGTCGCCTTCTTTCGCGATGTACGCCTTGTTCGTTTTCGCGATCGCAAACGTCTGCGTCGCCTTCGCCAGAATCACCGGCGTCTGCTCTTCGAGCGGCACCATGAGCTTCGCGTCGACCTCGGCATTGCCCGGCTGCAGTGTCTGCACCGAGGTCAGTGGATTCGGCGTAGACGGCTGGATCGGATAGCGAAAGCGTTTCACCACCTCGCCGTTCTGCGAGATCGAACCCGTCAGGACGAGCGGGACGCCGGAAGGCGCATCGGTCGGAATCGTGAAGTGAAAAGAGAGGCGCGTGACGACGCCGCCCTGCGCGGAATCGCCGAGCGGCTCGATGCTGAGATTGATCTTGCCCTCGGCTGCGAGGAGGGAGGCGGGGAGAAGAAGCAGCGCAACCAGCGCACGTTTCATCCCGCCATTCTCTACGTCCGGCGGCGGCACGGCGATAGAATCTGCCGCTGCCGTATGGCCTTGCCACCGCTTCGTTACCGGGCAGTGCTGTTCGATCTGGATGGAACGCTCGTCGATTCGTATGCGGCGCTCGCCGAGGCCGTCAACTTCGCGCGCCGCGAGCACGGCCTGCACGAGTTGAGCGCCGCGCGCATCCGCGACTTCGTCGGCGACGGCCTCGACACGATGCTTCGCCGCGCGTTCGACGCCGATACCGTGCCGCGCAGCGTGAAGGACGCGTTCGAATCGCGTTACGACGAGATCTGCTGCGAAGCGTCGACGATCCTCGCTGACGTCGAGTCAACGCTCGCCACACTTCACGGCTTCGGCGTGGCCATGGCGGTCTGCACGAACAAGCCGACGTCGTTCTCGAGAAAGATCCTGACGTTTCTGCAACTCGCGCCCTACTTCCGCGCCATCGTCGGACCTGACCTCGCCGGCGCGCGCAAGCCGGAAGCGCAGCACGTGCTGCACACGCTCGAGGCAACGTCGTGCGCGCCGTCGGACGCGCTCTTCGTTGGCGACATGCCGATCGACGTTCACGCCGCGCGCAACAGCGGGATCGACGTGGCCGTGGTGGCGACGGGATCATCGACCGCCGCCGCCCTGCAGACCGCCGGAGCGGATCATTACCTGGAGAGATTTTCGGATCTTTTGAAGGTGGTCGCGGGCACGGCATGACCTACCGCTTCGTATTTTTCGACGTCGATTCGACCCTCGTCACGATCGAAGGGATCGACGTCCTCGCTGATGGCAATCCGGAGATCGCGAAACTCACCGACTCCGCGATGAACGGCGAGATTCCGCTCGATCAGGTCTACGCGAAACGGTTGGAGATGATCCGGCCGTCGAAGGATCGCGTCGAACAGCTCGGAGCCACGTACCTTCGATCGCTCGTCGATGGCGCGAAGGAGACGATTACGGCGCTGCAGGACAACGGCGTCATCGTCCATCTCGTCACCGCCGGCATCGAACAGGCGATCCGTCCACTCGCGGATGCGCTGAACGTCCGGAACGTTCATTCCGTGAAACTCGCGTTCGATGCATACGGCAACTACGCAGACTTTGACCGCCGCTCATTTCTTACAAGGACCGGCGGCAAGGAGTTGGTCGTGCGCGACATCCGCGCGCGCTCGCATGGCAAGGCCGCATTCATCGGCGACGGCATCAGCGATCTCGACGCGAAGCCGGCCGTCGATCTCTTCATCGGATTCGGCGGCGTTGTCGTCCGGCCGCGCGTGAAGGAGAATGCGGACCTCTACGTCACCGATCTCCGCGACGTGCTGCAACATCTCTTATGACCAACGCCAACTTCTTCGTTCCCGGTCCCACGTGGGTTCGTCCCGAAATACTCGCCGAGATGACGAGGCCGATGATCGCGCATCGATCCTGCGAATTCGGCGATCTTTTCCTGCGCGTCACGGCGAATCTCAAGCCGCTCTTTGGAACCACGGGCGATACGTTCGTGGCGTCGTGCAGCGGCACCGCGCTCCTCGAAGCGTCGCTGACGAACTGCGTCCCGCGTCGCGTTCTGGTGACGACCTCCGGCGCCTTCGCCGAGCGCTGGATGGCAATCGCCGAGAGTCTCGGGCTCGAGGTCGACCAATTGAACGCGGGATGGGGAAGCGCGGTCGATCCCGAGAAACTCGCCGATCACCTGTCGTCGCGCCGCACGCAGTACGACGCCGTCACACTCACGCACAACGAGACATCCACCGGCGTGACGAACGACGTGGCCGCATTGGCGCGTGTCATTCGCGAACAATCGCCGAACTCGCTCATCCTCGCCGACGCCGTCTCTTCCCTCGGCGGCATCCCGGTCCGCTTCGACGAATGGGGACTCGACGTCTGCCTTGCCAGCGTGCAAAAAGGAATCGCGCTGCCGCCGGGCATCACCGTCTTCGCCGTCTCGCCGCGCGCGCTGGCTAGAGCGGCCAAGCGCCCCTACCGCGGCACGTATCTCGACTTCCTCAGCTACAAGAAACACGCGGACGACGGCAACGTCCCTTCGACGCCGTCCGTATCGCACTTTTACGCGCTGGCGAAACAGCTCGACGACATCATCAATGTTGAAACGCTCGACGCCCGCTACCGCCGCCACGAAGCGATGCGCGAAACGACCATTCGCCGCACCGCCGGCTACGCGGAGCTGGCCTCGGACGCCGATCACGCCTCCGCTACCGTTTCCGCACTCCTTCCGAACCGGCCGCCCGACGAGATCCGCGCTGCAATGAAGAAACGCGGCTTCACCCTCGGCGGCGGCTACGGCAAATGGAAGGCAACCACCTTCCGCATCGGCCACATGGGCGACATCCAGCTCGACGACCTCAACGCGATGCTCGACGCGCTCGATGAGGTCGCGTCGTGATGAAGATCCTGGTCACCGACACGCTCGCCGGTTCCGGCCTGGCCATCCTCCGTGCCGCGAGCGACATGGACGTCGACTATCGTCCCGGGCTCAAAGGCGATGCTCTGTTGAAGGCTGTATCCGAATCCGACGCGCTGATCACGCGCAGCGGAACGGCGGTCACGCATGAGCTGGTGAACGCGGGGACGCGGCTGCGCATCGTCGGCCGCGCCGGCGTGGGGCTCGACAACGTTGACGTCGATGCCTGCACCGCGCGCGGCATTCTCGTCATCAATGCGCCGACCGCCAACATCATGTCGGCCACTGAGCACACCATGGCCATGCTGCTGGCGCTCTGCCGCAACATCCCCGAGGCGCATGCGAGTGTGAAGAGGGGAGAGTGGAACCGGTCGAAGTTCTTAGGCACCGAGCTCGATGGCAAGACGCTCGGCATCATCGGCCTCGGGCGGATCGGCACACGCATCACCGGTCGCGCGCGCGCATTCGGCATGCGTGTCATCGCGTACGACCCATACGTCGCTCCGAGTGTGTTTGACAAAGTCGGAGCGGAGCGCGTCTCGCTCGATGACCTTCTCGCGCGCGCCGACGTCATCACGGTGCACACGCCGCTGACCGACGAAACGCGAGGCATGATTCGCGCGGGCGAGATGTCGAAGATGAAGGACGGCGTGGTCGTCCTCAACATCGCGCGCGGCGGCATCTACGACGAACAATCGCTGGCCGATGCGCTCAACAGCGGCAAGATCGCCGGCGCCGCGATCGACGTCTATGTCGAAGAGCCGCCGAAGGACAACCCGCTGCTGTCGGCGAAGAACATCATCCTTTCGCCCCACATCGGCGCGAACACGATCGAGGCGCAGGACCGGGTGGCCGTGCAGACCTCGGAGATGGTCATCGACGCATTGCGCGGCTCGATCTTCGTCTCCGCCGTCAACCTGCCATTCGAAGGGCTGGCCGACGCCGATGCCGCGCCGTTCATCAGCATGTCCGAGAAGCTCGGACTCTTCGCGGCGCAGATCATCAGCGGTCCGATCACGCGCGCCGCCGTCGAGCTGTGGGGCGTCGACGAGCGGCTGACGCGAATCCTTTCCGTCGCCGCGCTCAAGGGGATGCTCACCCCTCGGCTTGCGGAGTCGGTGAACTTCGTCAACGCCGAACAAGTAGCGCAGCAGCGCGGCATTGCCATCAGCGCCACCACGCATCCGATGCCGGTCGACTACACGAACCTCGTCACGTTCCGTGCGTCGTCGGCGACCGACGAAACCTGCGTGTCCGCGACGCTCTTCAGCGAAAAGAATCAGCGCATCGTCTCCGTCAACAATTTCCGCGTCGAGTTCAAACCGGAAGGGACGCTGCTCTACATCATCAACAAAGACGTTCCCGGCGTCGTCGGCAAAGTCGGCACGATCCTCGGCGACCGCGAGATCAACATCGCCGAGTACAACCTCGCGCGAGAGACCAGCGGCGGAAAAGCGTTGGCGATTGTTACCATCGACTCCTCTCTCGACGCCGATACGATGAACGCACTCCGATTTTTCAAGGCGATCGAAGAGGTGAAGCAGGTGAGATTGTGATGGGAAGATTTATCGCGCTGCTCCTGATCGGAAGTCTCCTCACCTCCTGTGCCTCGATCAGGCATGGGACGAATGAAGTCATCAGCGTCGACTCGAATCCGTCCGGCGCGAATGCCACGATCAAGTGCGCGAACAACATCTCGGCGAGCGGCACAACGCCGGCGCGCCTGACGATTCCGCGCAAGGCGGACGGCTGTCGCGTCGATGTCGACAAGAGCGGTATGAAGACGCAGACGATCCAACTCGAGCGCGGATTCGACTCCGCGTATTGGTCGAATTTCATCTTGGTTTCAGGTCTACCGTTGGGAACGATCGCCGCATTCAGCAACGGCATCTTCGGTTCCGTCCCCGGTTACGCCGGTGCGTTGTTTGTCGTCGGCATCCTCGGCGGCGTCGGTTTGATCGTCGATCGCGCCAATGGCGCGATGTACGACCACGACCCCAACGTCATCAAAGTCACACTCCAACCGGAGCAGTGACTTTAGAATCCGTCGCTATGCAGTACCGCGAGCTGGGAAAGACTGGGATTAAGGTCAGCGCCGTCGGCTTTGGCGCGTGGGCCATCGGCGGTCCGTCCGAGGCCTCGGGTGCGCCGCTCGGCTGGGGACGCACGACCGACGAAGACTCCCTCGCCGCCATCCGCCGCGCCCGCGACCTCGGCGTCAACTTCTTCGACACCGCCGACAGCTACGGCTTCGGCCGCAGCGAGTCGCTCCTCGGCATCGTCCTTTCGCGCAAACGGCAGGAAGTCATCATCGCCACAAAGGTCGGCGTCGTGCGCACGTCGAGCGGCGAGTTGAAGAAGGATTTTTCCAAACAGCACATCTACGTCGCCGTCGACGGGTCGCTGAAACGTCTGCGCACCGACTACATCGATCTTTATCAGATTCACAATCCGACGCTCGACGATCTTCGCCGCGAAGAAATTCAGGACGCGATGGAGCGGCTGCAGGACGCCGGCAAGATCCGCTTCTGGGGCGTGTCGGTCTTCAATCCGGACGACGGCCTGGAGGTCGTGCGCCGAAGCTGGGGTCACGTACTGCAGGTTCTCTACAACATCCTCAACCAGGCGCCGGCGGACGAGCTTTTTCCGGCCGCGAAAGAAAAGGGCTACGGAATCATCGCCCGCGTTCCGCTCGCGTCAGGACTGCTCACCGGTAAGTTCCGCAACGACACTGTCTTCCCCGCCGACGACATCCGCCAGAACTTTTTGACGCCGCGACGCCTCCAGGAAGCGCTTCCCCGCGTCGACGAGGTGAAGTCGATCATCGGCGGCACCGCGCGCACGCTCATCGAAGGCGCCATCCGCTTCGTCCTCGCCAACGACGCGGTCGCCACCGCTATCCCCGGCGCGAAGAACATCCACCAGGTCGAAACGAACGTCACCGCCGGCGACGCCTGGCTTCCCGAGGATGTCGTCGAGAAACTCCGCGCGCGCCTCGGCGAATACAACTTCTACCAGCGCCACAACATCCGCATTTGAGCGGCGGATTGGGGATGACAACCCGCTCCCGAAACGTTCTCACCCCGACATGCCCTCACGCACGATCTCCATTCGCGGGGCGCGGACGCACAACCTCAAGAACGTTTCGGTTGATATCCCGCAGCGCCAGCTCACGGTTCTGACCGGTCCGTCCGGGTCGGGGAAATCGTCGCTCGCGTTCAACACGCTGTATGCCGAGGGGCAGCGAAGGTTTGTAGAGTCGATGTCGACGTACGTGCGGCAGTTCCTGGAGCGCATCGACCGGCCGGACGTCGACGAGATCGACGGGATCCTTCCTGCGATCGCGATCGAGCAGAAGAACACCGTCAAGAATGCGCGCTCGACCGTCGCCACGGCGACCGAGCTGGCCGATCACATCCGGCTCTTCATGACCTACGCGGGGGAGACCATCTGTCCCGATTGCCAGGTTATGGTGCGCCGCGAGACGCCCGAGTCGATCACCGCTGCGATCACGTCGTCGCTCGCAGGCAAGCGCGTGGTCATCCTCGCGCCAATCTTCTTCGAGAAGGAAAACCGCGGCGAGGTGCTCACGCAGCTCGTCAAAGCCGGTTACTACCGCGCCTGGATCGGCGGTGAAGTTCGCGATCTCAACGAAACCGATACGAGTGATTCGACGTCGTTGGAGCTGGTGATCAACCGTCTCCGCGTCGATCCCGAACGCAGCGGTCAAATCACCGAGGCCATCGAGCAGGCGTTCGAGGTTTCGAAGGGGAACGTGAACCTGCTCGAGGACGCCGACGGTTCGTGGATCAGCCATCGCTTCACGTCGCGGTACTCGTGCAACAAGTGCGGGACCGAATTCGTCGAGCCGACGCCGCAGCTCTTCTCCTTCAACTCGCCGCTGGGCGCGTGTACGAACTGCCAGGGCTACGGCCGGATCATCGGCATCGACATGGAGAAGGTCATCCCGAATCGCAACCTGCGGCTCGACGAGATGCCGATCGCGCCATGGAACTCGGCCGGCTACGAAGACTGCTACGACGATTTGAAAAAGGCCGCGGCGAAGTACCGGATTCGTCTCGACGTCCCGATTATGGATTTGACCCCCGACGAATGGACGCTGCTGCATGAAGGACGGAGCAAGTGGTACGGGATCAAAGGCTTCTTTGAGTGGCTGGAGACAAAGAAATACAAGATTCACGTGCGGGTGAAGCTGGCAAAGTACCGCAGCTACGACACCTGTCCGCATTGCCACGGCTCACGCCTGAAATCGTCGGCGTCGTTCGTGACCTTTCGCGGGCTCACGGTCGGCGATCTCTTCGCCATGAACGTCCGCGATGCACGCCGTTTCTGGGAGTACCTGCCGTTCTCGAAATCGGAAGAGGCGAAGTCCGGCCATCTGCGGCGCGAGATCGTGAATCGTCTGACGTATCTGGATGAAGTCGGGCTTTCCTATCTCACCCTCGATCGCCAGACACGAACGCTCTCAGGCGGCGAATCGCAGCGCATCAATCTCGCCGCGGCCCTCGGATCGTCGCTGACCGAGACGATGTACGTCATCGACGAACCGACCGTCGGCCTCCACGCGCGCGACAGCGAACGATTGCTCGCCGTTCTCAAGCGTCTGCGCAATGCCGGCAACACCGTCATCGTCGTCGAACACGATCCGACCATCATCGCCGGCGCCGATCAGACCATCGAACTTGGACCGGGAGCTGGCGAGTATGGCGGGTCGGTGCTTTACGTTGGTCCGCCGCGCGGAAGCGAAATACCCGAGGTGGTTCCCGACCAACCGTCATCGCTCAGCGATAGTTTTGGCGCGATCACGATCCGCGGCGCGAAAGAACACAACCTCAAAAACATCGACGTCACCATCCCGCTCGGCCAGTTCGTCGCCGTCACCGGCGTCTCCGGCTCCGGCAAGTCGACGCTGATCCGCAACTGCCTCTACAACCGTTACCAACGCGACGTCCGCGGCGCGACGGGTCTCGAAGTCGGCGCGTCGAAGCTCGAAGGCGTCGACAAGATCTACGACCTGCAGTTCATCGATCAGTCGCCGATCGGCCGCTCGTCGCGCTCGAATCCCGCAACGTACGTAAAGGCGTGGGACGAAGTCCGCAAGATTCTCTCCGCGACGACAGCAGCCAAACTGAACGGCGTCACGCCGGGCATGTTCTCGTTCAACACCGTCGGCGGACGGTGCGATGTCTGCGAAGGCGCCGGCACGGTCACCATCGACATGCAGTTCCTCGCCGACGTCGAAGTGATCTGCGACAAATGCGGCGGCAAGCGTTTCAACGAAGCCGTCATGAAGGTCACGTACAAGAATCGCAACGTGAACGACATCCTGAAGATGACTGTCGACGAGGCCATGAAGTTCTTCGTCGACAAGCGTGCCCTGTTGAAAAAACTCTCCGCCCTCCGCTCCGTCGGCCTCGGCTACCTCCGTCTCGGCCAATCGACCGCGTCGCTCTCCGGCGGCGAAGCGCAGCGCCTCAAGCTCGCCTCATTCCTCTCTGAGACGACGAAGAACGACACCGGCCGCCTCTTCCTCTTCGACGAGCCGACCACTGGCCTCCATCACACCGACGTCGCCCAACTGATCAAGACGTTCCGCAACCTCATCGACCGCGGCAACTCCGTGCTTGTGATCGAACACAACATCCAGCTCATCGAAGCCGCCGACCACATCATCGACCTCGGCCCCGAAGGCGGCGAGGGTGGCGGCGAGCTGCTCGCGGTGGGAGCACCAGAGGAGATCGCCGCGAACGAGCGGAGCATCACCGGTCGATATTTAGCTCGCGCAACGGCTGCCGCCTGACGTACAATCAAAAGTACGTCAGGGGGTACTATGAAACGTCACTTCAGAATCGCCACGGACATCAAGCCCGTCTCCGACTTCCGAGCCAACGCGGCGGAGATGATTGAGCAGGTGAAAACCAGCGGGCGGCCATTGGTTCTCACGCAGCGCGGCGAGTCCGCCGCGGTTCTGCTCGACGTGGCGGTCTACTCCGAGCTGATTGAAGAGCTGGAACTTCTCAGCGATGTCCGTACCGCCATGAAGCAGATCGATGAGGGCCACGGCATCTCGAATCGTGATGCGAAAGCACAACTCTTGAAGCGGTTCGCCCGGTGAGAATCGTCTGGTCGCCGCTCGCAATCGAGCGCGCTCATGACGCCGCAGAGTACATCGCGCGGGACAAGCCCGAGGCTGCGCGGGCGTGGTTGGCAGGCCTCTTCGAAGCCGTCGATCGCCTTGAAGCCTTTCCGCGGTCAGGCCGGATGGTTCCGGAGATCGCATTGCCGGAGTATCGCGAGATCGTCTATCGCCGATCGCACCGCATCATCTACTACGTGGAGAAATCGACCCTGCGCATTCTGACGATCCGGAACTTCGCGCAGCGCCTCGATCTCAGCGAGCTAGGTCTGGACTAAAAAGCTTTTCACGCGGAGGCGCGGGGACGCGGATAAAAACAGTCTCACCTCCGCGTCTCCGCGGCTCCGCGTGAACCGTCTCCATCAGCCGATCTGCCGAAGATGGTGCTCCAGGTGATCGACGTAGTCGCTCATGAAGTACCCAAGCGTCGCAGATTCAGACTCGGGCACCGCACTCCACGCCACCTGATGCAGGTTGTGTCGCGTGCGCGATATATCGCGGACCGACGCCGGTGTCGCATCCATCACTCGCGCGATCTGGAAGTTGAATTCGCGCCACAGCGATAGCAGCGAGTTCCATGGCGCGTTCGCGTAGTTGCCGAGCACGACCCACTTCTCCTGGTCGTAGCCAGCGAAGACCAAATCGTCGATGAAGTTCGCGCGGACGAAGCGCTGATGATTGTTCGAGGCGGAGTCGATCAGATGGCCGATGACCTGCTTCGGCGACCATTTGCCGAGAGCAGGTGCGATCGCCGCATCGGTATCGGAGATGGCGGACAGACGCGGATACGCCGTTTCGATCGACTCTCGTAAACGAGAAGCCGCGCTCACTGCGCCAACTCGTAGGACGCGTGAAGCCACTGCAGAATCTGCTCGTCCACCTCGGCAGGATCGTTCAGACGCACCTCGAAGTGCCACCTGTTCGCCGACGTCTGTTCCGTTTTGTGGACGCGGCGGTGCTTCACGTCGCAATCGGATTTCAGCGTCAGGATCAGCGCGTCTTTGCGCGTCTGCACGCCGGCGAAGGCGACGCGGCGGTTCAGATGGATGGACGTCTTCTTCGGATCTTCTTCGACAGGGCCGAGGGCGGATGAGGCATCGACGAGCTTTCGATAGATATGAAGAACGTGCGGAGAACGGCCGGAGAAGTGAGCATCGACGCCGGGCATGCGCGCGATGATACGCCTCCGAAAGCCGCACAAGTTGCGGTGCTAGAATGGCCCGCCCGATGCAAGCCTGACCCCGGCAACAGGCGGCTTCTGACCCACCAGCGCAGGAGACAAAATGAGCATTGCTGAACAGGAGTACCCCGACGTCGTCGGCCTCAAGCCCGACGTGCCGGCCAGTGCAGCGTTCGAGCCGTACATCCCCGCGGCAACCCGACTTCGCGAGCTCACGCCGCTGCCGGTCATCGTCGGCACCATCCTCGGCATGATCTTCGGCGCGTCGTCGCTTTACCTCGTGCTGAAGGTCGGCCTCACGGTCAGCGCATCGATCCCCGTCGCGGTCATCTCGATCACCTTCTTCCGCATCCTCTCGAAACTCGGCGGCAAAGACGCCACGATCCTCGAGAACAACATCGTGCAGACGGCGGGATCGGCCGGCGAATCGATTGCGTTCGGCGTCGGCGTGACGATGCCCGCGATCATGATTCTCGGCTTCGACCTCGAGATCACGCGCGTGATGCTCGTGGCGATTCTCGGCGGACTGCTCGGGATCCTGATGATGATCCCGCTCCGTCGCGCGCTCATCGTCCAGCAGCACGGACTGCTCAAGTATCCCGAAGGCACCGCGTGCGCCGAGGTGTTGAAAGCGGGCGCATCGGAAGAGTCGATCGCGGCGGCTTCGGAGTCGGCCAAGCGAGAGATGGAAGCGCTCGGCGGCGCCAGCACGAGTGCGAAGACCATCTTCAGCGGATTCGGAATCGGCCTCGTTTACAAAGCGCTCAACGTCGCCTTCCGCGGCTGGAAAGATACGCCGGAGCGCGTCTTCGGCGCGCCGTTCAATGCCGGATCGATCTCGGCGGAAATCTCGCCGGAACTCCTTGGCGTCGGCTACATCATCGGACCTCGCATCGCCTCGATCATGTGCGCCGGCGGTGTGCTCGCCTACCTCGTGCTCATCCCTGCCATCAAATTCTTCGGCGCCGGACTCGCGGCGCCGCTTGCTCCGGAGACCACGCGCCTCATCAAAGACATGTCGCCGGGCGCGATCCGCAACGCCTACATCCTCTACATCGGCGCCGGCGCCGTGGCCGCTGGCGGCATCATCAGCCTCGGCCGCTCGCTTCCGACGATCTGGCACGGGATGAAGGAAGGCCTCAAAGACCTTCGCGGCGGCGCGGCCGCTCGCGAGGGGATGGAGCGGACCGACCGCGATCTCTCGATGAAGCTCGTGCTCATCGGCAGCTTCGCACTGGTGGCCATCATCGCGCTGGCAAATCCTCTGTACGTCGGCGGTACCGGCATCGGGGCGCGGATTCTCGCGGCGCTGCTGATCGTCATCCTCGGATTTCTCTTCGTGACGGTGTCGTCGCGGCTCACCGGCGAAATCGGTTCGTCGTCGAACCCAATCTCCGGCATGACCGTGGCGACGCTGTTGATCACCTGCCTCGTCTTCCTGGTCATAGGCTGGACCGGTTCGACGTACTACGTGACGGCGCTATCGATCGGCGCCATCGTCTGCATCGCGTCATCGAACGGCGGAACGACGTCTCAGGATCTGAAGACCGGCTTCCTCGTCGGCGCGACTCCGAAAAATCAGCAGATCGCGATCCTCATCGGCGCTCTTGCCTCGGCATTGATCCTCGGCCCGATCCTTCTCAAGCTCAACTCCGCCGCGAGCGTTTACGTCCCGCGTGTGAGCTCCGAGCCGGCCTCCGGCGAAGAAGGCAGCCCGCTAAAGCAGGTCGAGAACTGGAAGGCTGATCTGCACACGGATCCGGCAACGCTCACTACGCACACGACTTACGAAGGGAAAGACTACCTCGTGTGGCATCACGCGCCCGAGGGCGGCGCGGCGGCGACGCAGTACCTGGTCGACTCGACCGGGACGCCGCAGTTCCTCGTCGATCCCGGCATCAACGGCACGCACAAGTTCCTCGCGAACGGGAAAGCGGCGCCGAAGAAGTTCGACGCACCGAAAGCTACGCTGATGTCGTACATCATCAAAGGAATCCTCAACCGCCAGCTTCCGTGGGGCCTCGTGCTCCTCGGTGTGATGATTTCGCTGGTGCTGGAAATGTCAGGCATTCCGTCGCTTGCGTTCGCGGTCGGCGTCTACCTGCCGCTGTCATCGTCGAGCCCGATCTTCATCGGCGGCATGGTGCGCTGGCTGACGGACCGTTACGTGCGCAGCAAGTATCGCCACGCAAACCTGACCGAAGATCAGCTCGTGGCCGAGGGCGACAAGAGTCCGGGCGTGCTGATGGCCTCGGGATACATCGCCGGCGGCGCCATCGCCGGAATCCTGATCGCGTTCATGGCCGGCGTGCCGTTCATGGCGGACTTCAACGACAAGCTCGACAAGTTTGCGGCCAGCAATTCGTTCGTATCCGGGGCGCACGCCGATCTTCTGTCGTGCATCCCGTTCATCGTTCTCATCGTCCTGTTGTATCTCGTCGGACGCGAAGTGCTCCTCGCACCGAAGACACACAAAGCCTGATTACGACACATCGCTCTTTGAAAGGCCCGCTTCGGCGGGCCTTTTCATTTGCGGCTATTCTTTGCCCACTCCATGCAAGGGTGTGTGATTGCTCTGGTCGCGATCTTCGCGGTGATCGCGTTCGTCGTGGCAATTCAGGCGTCGAACCGCGCCAGCAAAGCGCTCGCGGAATTGGCTGAGTTGCGGCGGCGGATGGATCGATCTTCGATCAAGGAGACCGCGGCGCCTCCGACCGAACCGCAGCCTGCGCCGATGCCAGTCATCGTCACGCCGCCGCCGGAACTGGAACCTGAGCCGATCATTGTTCCGCTGCCGGAACCGATCGCCGCATTCGAAGCGGAGCCGGAGCGTCTTCCGCCGCCTCCCCCCACACCCCACACCCCACCCCCCACTCCCCGCAAACCCTTCGATTGGGAGTCGCTGATCGGCGTCAAGCTTTTCTCGTGGATCGGCGGTATCGCGTTTGTTCTCGCGGCGCTCTTCTTCCTCAGCTACTCCGTCGAGCATGGCTGGCTCAGCCCGCCGGTACGCGCGTCGATCGGACTGGCAACCGGCATCATCCTGCTGCTCGTCTGCGAGCTGCGGGTGGCGCGGGATTACAGCTTCACCGCGAATGCGCTCGACGGCGCCGGCATCGCCATCCTCTATGCCACGCTCTTCGCGATGCACGCGCTCTGGCATCTGCTGCCGGCCAGCGCGGTGTTCGTGCTGATGCTGATCGTGACCGCGATCGCGGTGTGGCTGTCGATCCGGCGCGACTCCGTTTTCATCGCCCTGCTCGGTCTCGTCGGCGGCTTCGCCACGCCTGCGCTGCTCTCGACGGGTGAAAACAAACCAGTCGCGCTCTTTTCGTACCTGCTGCTGCTCAACGTCGGGTTGCTGTTCGTGGCGATTCAACGCCGCTGGCCGCTGCTCACGGCGCTCAGCGTCGTCTTCACGGTCATCTACGAATGGAGCTGGATCGGCAAGTACTTCACCGCGGCGCAACTGCCGCTGGCGGTTTCGATCTTCATCCTTCTCGCGGCCGCCGCCGCGGCATCGCTCTGGATGCGCCGCCGCGCAGACGAAGCACAACGGCGCTTCGATTTCGCCGCGATCTCCTCGGCCGGTCTGCCGCTGCTCTTCGCGATCTATGTCGCCGCTGTGTCGAGCTACGGCGTGCAGTACAACATCCTCTTCACCTTCCTGCTGTTCATCACCACCGGCCTTTCCGTGATCGCCATCTTCCGCGGCCCGATCTGGCTGCACCTGCTCGGCGGCGCCACGATCGCGCTGGTGCTCGTGGTGTGGCGCGCGACGTCCTACACGCCCGCCGCGTGGCCGGCGGTTCTAGCGTGGATCGCGGCGTTCGTCGTGATCCAGCTTGCGCTGTCGCACTTCACCTCGATTCCGAAGACGATCGTCGCACCGGCGTTCCTGCTGCTCTTTCCCGCGCTGGCGATGCTGCCGATTCCGGCGTCGTCGCCGACGCTGCTGTTCGGAACGCTCTTTCTGCTCGTCGCGATCATCGCTGCGTACGCGATCCGCCACAGCGCCGGCGCGGGCTATGCGATCGCGGCGTTCCTCGCGATCGTGGCCGAGGGAGTGTGGTCGGCGGACAACGTGAAGCCGGCGACGCTGACGACGGCGCTCGTCATCTACGCCGCATTCGCGCTGCTGTTCCTCGCCGTTCCGATCATCGCGCGCCGATTCGGACGCGACATCGTTTCGCAGCGAACGATGATGACGCTGGTCCTCGGCTCCATCGGTGTTCTCTTCTTCCTGACCATCGGCGACGCCGCGTCGCACGCGCTGTGGATCCTCGCGATCCTGCTCGCCGTCATCAACATTGGCGCGATCGCGCAATCGAAGCCGCGGCCGCGCGCCATCCTTGCCGCCTCGGCGATCGTTCTGTCGTGGATCGTCATCACCGTCTGGTGCTCGACTGCACTGAATGTGGCCAGTCTCGTCTCCGCACTCATCGTGATCGGCGGGTTCACGCTCTTAGCAGTCGTCGGCGGCGTTTTCATCGCGCGCGGCGACGACGGCGACACATCCACGACCTATCTCGCGATGATCGGACATCTCTTCCTCTTCGCCGTCGCTGTCCAGCCGCAGCTTGCCGTTCCGCCATGGCCGCTGTTCGCAGTGATGTTCGTGCTTGATATCGCCATCGGCGTCGCCGCGATCTACCTCCGCCGCGTGAGCCTGATGACCGCCGCCATGGCGGCCTCGCAATTCGTGCTGGTGGCATGGGCGGCAGACGCGAAAGCGACGCCGTGGCCGGTGACCGCATTCATCGCCGCGCTCGCCGTCTGCGCGGTGGCGTTGCTCTGGTTCCGCATCGACCGCCGCTTCAACGTCGCCGCGATCGTTGCTCTGGTGCTTGGCGATATCGTGCTGATGATCGCCGGCGGAGTTTCGGGGACACCAATCTTCGGCTCACTCCTCGCCTCACATCTGATCATCGGCATCGCCATGCTCGCGGTGACGTGGCTGACGGAGCAGCACGGCTTGGCGATCGTCGCCGTCGCGCTCCTCGCTCTTGGCACCGCGTTATCGCGAACAACTACACCCACGGAGCGGCTCGTTTTCGCCGGCATGGTCTACGCGATCTTCATCGCCTATCCGTTACTCCTCGGGACGCGCGCGAAGCGATTCATCCACCCATACCTCGCCGCGGTGCTGGCCGGAGTACCGTTTTTTGTCTTCGCACGAAGAGCGATCGAGGACGCCGGCTACGGCTATGCGATCGGCCTGCTTCCCGTCTTCCAGGCGGCATTGATGCTCTTGCTCGTCTGGCGTCTGTTGCGGATTGAGCCTGCCAGCGAGCGGCTCCTCTCGCGCCTCGCGCTCACCGCCGCCGCGGCGTTGGCGTTCATCACCATCGCCATTCCGCTGCAGCTCGAAAAGCAATGGATCACGATCGGATGGGCGCTGGAAGGAGCCGCGCTGGTCTGGTTGTATCACCGGATTCCGCATCGCGGATTGCTCGCGTGGTCCGGCGCGCTGCTCGCGGCGGCGTTCTTGCGGCTCGCCGTCAATCCGGCCGTGCTGTCGTATCACCCGGCCAGCCATCACGCGATCGTGAACTGGTATCTCTACGCGTACCTCGTCAGCGCGGCCGCATTCTTCGTTGCGGCGTGGCTGCTTCCTTCGAAAGAGGCCGCCGAATTCAGAGCCGCTCGTCCGACGGCAAATGCGTTCGGCGCGATCCTGCTCTTCCTGCTCGTCAACATCGAGATCGCCGACTTCTACTCGACCGGCCCGACGCTGACCTTCAATTTCCTCTCGTCATCGCTGGCGCAGGACCTGACGTACACGATCGGCTGGGCGCTCTTCGCAGTGGCGATGCTCGTGACCGGCCTCGTGCTGCACAGCCGCGCCGCGCGTGTGGCCGCGATCTTCCTGCTGCTGGTCACGGTGCTGAAGTGTTTCCTGCACGACCTCGCACGCCTCGGCGGCCTCTATCGCGTGGCCTCTCTGCTCGGCCTGACGATCTCGCTTCTGCTCGTGGGCGTGCTCCTGCAAAAATTCGTGATCCGAAAAACAGCAACGCCCGCGGAAGACGCGAGTTAGCTTCGGAAGAAGCGCGTGCGCTCGGCCAGGCACCACGTCGTCGCGACGCGACGCGCCGTCCAGCGCGGCAGAGCGCGTGCGAGCCACACGTATCCGATCAACATCGCGTTCAATCCGACGAGGACCAGGAGCGAATCGTAGCGGTCGAGGAGGGGGACGTGCGCGTGAGGCCAGCGTAGGAAAAGCCCGTCGACGCAGACGAGGAGTAGGAGATCGACGACATCGCGGACAATCGCGCGGCGCCGTGCCCTTGCGACGACGGCGCGCGAATCGATGACGACGGGAGGAGGCACTCCGGCTTCAGAAACGCCGGGGAGCAGGGTGCGTCGAACGGGCTTTTCCATCGCAAGGTGTTCGACGTTTGGGGGAGAGTTGTTATTCCAAATAATTGTGGCTCAGACGAATCCGCCTGAGCCACAAAATCAGCGAATTCGAATCGTCTGCGCGATGTAATTTCCATCGCCGTCGCGATAGGCCTTGATCACGACGGAATCGTTCGCGCGAAGCTGCGTCGCTGTCGAATACGTCCCCGTCCGCGTGCGCACCAGCAGGTCTTCGAGCGCGTACACCCGCACCGTGCGATTGTTATTCTGCGTGTCGCGCAACACGAGTTGCGGGCCGTCGGCGAGCGTCTGCGTCACCGTTCCGTAGATCGTCACGACGCCGAGGTCGGCAGTCGTGTCGGGAACGGTCGTCGCCGGACCTTGCGTGATGGTCGTGCCGCTGTCGTCGGTGAAGCGAATCGTCGTCGCGACGAATGTCGCGCCGCTGTACGAGCCGCTCAGCTCGACGTGATCGCCCGCCTGCACATCGCGTCCGCGCACGGGACGTCCCGACGGATCGGCAGCGCTGCGAAGGTCGACGGCAATCGTGCCGCGCCCGGTGTCGAGTTGGATCGCATTGTTCATCCGATCGACGCGCGTCACGCGTCCGGTTAACGCGCCGACGCCGCGCGACGCCGAGGCACCGTTTGTTTCCTGCGAGCTCTGCGTCACCTCGATCGACCGCGCGCGGATCTCGTTTCCTGTCACCGCCGCGCCGCCTTCCGGCTCGATACGAATGCGATCGCCGACTTCGAGATTCGAAACGCGATACGTGTCGCCGTGATAGCGGACCGGCGTTCCCTGTGGGGTGCGGACGGTCAGCACTTCGCGGCGATCGGTGACGATGACCAGCCGCCCTTCCTCGGCATTGACCTGTTGCAGAACGCCTTCCACGCGGCCGATGCGATCCGGCGCGGTGCTTGGCGTCGTGCCTGACGCGGTCGGAGTCGAGATCGACGTCGGCGTGCGCGTCTGTCCTATTCCTGTTTGCGGCGCCGCGACGGGGCGCCCGAGGAGCGTGACGCGCTCGGCGCGGATGATGCCGCCGCCGATCGCCACGCCGCGAACTTCGACGCGGTCGCCGGTGCGGATCTCGTTGAAACCGGTCGCGCCGACGAAAATCTCCGGCGCGCCGTTGATCGTCCCGCCGAAGCCGTTGTATTGCGTCGAGACCGAGTCGGTATCGACGGTGATCTGATCGCTCAGCGCGTTGTCCGGCGTCACGATCATCCGATCGCGACCGCCTTGTGTGTCCGCCACGGTGCCGATGATCGTTCCGCGGCCGCCTTCCTGCACATCGCCACTCGTCCGCCAGACAGTACGATCCTGTCCGAAAGCGGCGACAGCCGACAGCGCCGCGAACGCAAAGATCGCTCGTAACTTGTTCATTGGAAACCTCCTGCGAATGAGACGGCGCAAGAGCGCTGCCAGTAACGGCTATGTGCGCGAGGCGACCAACTGACCGGCGACCCAGCACTCGCGAACGACGCGATCGTCGGCGGTGAAGATCAGGCCGGCGAGGAGATCTTCGACCGAGGAGGCGCGCTCGCTTCTCAGCGCAACCAGCGGCGTCGACTTCAAATCGAGTTGGAGGAAGTCGGCCGATTTGCCCGGCTCCAGGCTGCCTGATTCGGCATCCAGCGACAGCGCGCGCGCGCCGCCGAGGGAGGCGAGGTACCAGAGGTGGAACGGCGTCAGCGATACGCCCTGCACCTGCTGCACTTTGTATGCGTCCGACATCGCCGTGAACATCGATGGCGTGGTGCCGGCGCCGATGTCGGTGCCGAGTCCGACGACGACGCCGGTGTTCAGCGTGTGATGAAGTTTGAAAAGGCCGCTGCCGAGGAAGAGGTTCGAATTCGGGCAGTGGGCGATACGCGTGCCGCGATGCGCGAGCAACTCCAGCTCTTCTTCGGTCAAGTGGACGCCGTGCGCGAGGACGCTGCGCTCATCGAGCAGGCCGTAGCGGTCGTACACATCCGCGTACTCGGCCTCGGGGAAGAGGTCGTGCACCCACTGAACTTCGTTGCGATTTTCGGAGATGTGTGAGTGGACGTACGCATCCGGAAACTCACGCTTGAGTTGTCCCGCCGCTTCGAGCAACTCCGGCGTCGACGTCGGCGCGAAACGCGGCGTGATCGCGTAGCGAATCAGCCCGCGCTTGTGCCACTTCTGCAGCAGCGCGCGGCTTTCGTCGTACGACTGCTTCGGCGACTCCAGCAACGCGGCTGGCGCATTGCGATCCATCATCGTCTTGCCGATGATTGCCCGGAACCCGCGCCGCTCGGCCTCGGCGAAAAAGATGTCCGTGGCGCGTTCGTGGATGGTCGAAAAGATCAGCGCGCACAGCGTCCCGTTGCGCAGCAGCTCTTCGAAGAAAATCCGCGCCACCATCTCCGCATGCTTCGGATCGCTGAACTTCGCCTCGGTCGGAAACGTGTAGCGGTTCAGCCATTCGAGCAGGTCGCCGCCGTACGAGCCGATCATCTCCAGCTGCGGCGCGTGCAGGTGGGTGTCGACGAAGCCGGGCGTGATGAGGACGTCCGATCCGAGCTGCGTCAGCGTCGAACTCTGCCGCGGCACGTTGCGCCACGCCCCGACACCGGTGATGCGATCACCATCGACCGCCAGAAAGCCATCGTCGTAGTAGACATACGACTCGGCCGGATCGACGGTGAAGGGATCAGCAATCGGCGAAAAGATCCGGCCGCGAAACAGTTTCACGCGCGCATTTTACGCATGGGCGTCAGACGCCGGACGGAATCTCTTCCTCTTCCTCGGCTGGCCGCAAGAGCTTCTCCAGCACGACGGCCTGATGCGAGCCCGTGACCACCGGCACCGCCTCGGGGGCGTCGAGCGATTCCGAAAGCGCCATCGAGGTCTTCGTCACCGACTCGATGAACAAGCTCTCGTTCGACGGCGCGAGCGGCAACTCCGACTGCCGACGCATGCGCGCGGCGCGCTCCTCAGCTTCGCGGAACTCCTTGTTGAACACGAGCAGCGACGGCGCGACCTTCTCGTACAACTCGCACGTGGCGCGAACGTCGTCAAGGCAGTAATCGGCAATCTCGCGGTGCCGTCCTGCGCGATACCAGGTTTCGACCGAACGTCCGTCGAGCCCTTCGCCCTTCGACGTCTCGACGCCGAAGACTTTGCAAGCCAGGTCGAGATTGAATTTGAACTGCCGCGCGTTCGTCGTCCCGAAGAAATTGAGCGCCTCACGTAAATCGCAATTCGGGTGATAGCCGTAGCGATAGCCGACCAGATCGCGCTTCGGGATGATGCCGTTGATCGCGGAACGGATCATCAGAAACGGTCCGTCAAACTGACGTCCGTTGAAGGTGATGAAGCGTGAGTCGCCTTCGAAGAACTCCCAGAACTTTTCGAGGATCTGCTTCTCGCTGCCGGAGATGTAGGTGCGCTGACCCGCCTTCTCGACGGAGAGCTGCGTCTGCCCCGGCACCTCATACATCGCACACGAGCGGCCGTCTTCGATGTTGATGACGCCGATGGCGATGATGCGCCCGCGAAACGGCGACAACCCGCCGGCGCGCCGCGTCTCCTCGGCATCGCCATCGCTAAGGCCCTTGATCAGGTACTCGCGAACGTACGCGTCCAGCTCTTCCCACGGCGTGCCGACGGTTTCGATGTCGATGACGAGTTTTTTCATGGTGTCTGAGAGGCCCGCGAAGGGCCAATCCTGCGCGTAGACGCAGGATCTCCGGTCATACCGAATTGTTTGTCGTTGAAAGGCACGGAACGAGCGCTCGCATTCCTGCCGCGCCGCCGGAGATCCTGAACTTCCTACGCCTGAATCTTCAACGTATCGAACAACTCCCGAACCGCATCCGCCGACTTCTGCAGCGCGGCACGCTCGTCTTCAGTCAACGTGATCTCGATGATCTGTTCGATTCCGTTGCGGCCGAGCTTCACCGGCACGCCGACGTAGAGATTGTTGAAGCCGTACTCGCCGGTCAGGTACGCCGCGCACGGCAGGATCTTGCGCTTGTCCTTCAGGATCGCTTCAACCATCTCCACCGTCGCCGCGCCGGGCGCGTACCAAGCGGAAGTCTTCAACAGATTGACGATCTCCGCTCCGCCGTTGCGGGTGCGCGTGACGATGGCGTCGATGCGCTCTTTCGAAATCAGCTCGGTGATCGGGATTCCGGCAACGGTCGAGTAGCGCGGCAGTGGCACCATCGTGTCGCCGTGTCCGCCGAGGACGAAGGCGTGCGTGTTCTCGACGGAGACGTTCAGCTCCATGGCGATGAAGGCGCGCATGCGGGCGGAGTCGAGGACGCCGGCCATGCCGATGACGCGCTCGCGCGGGAAGCCAGAGACGCGGCGCGCCACCTCGCACATCGCGTCGAGCGGATTGGAAACGATGACCAGGATCGCATTCGGCGAGCGCTTCACGATCTCGCGCGTGACGCCGGCCACGATCTCCTCGTTCTTCCACAGCAGATCGTCGCGGCTCATGCCCGGCTTGCGCGGCAGGCCGGCGGTGATGACGACGACGTCGGAGTCGGCGGTCTCGTCGTAGCCGTTCGTTCCGCGCAGAATCGAGTCGTATCGCTCAACCGGCGCGGTCTCCATCAGGTCGAGCGTCTTGCCCTGCGGGACGCCTTCAACGATATCGACGACGACGACATCGGCGAGTTCCTTGAGTGCGATTCCCTGCGCTACGGTCGCGCCGACATTACCGCCGCCGACCACGGTCACTTTCGTTTTCATGTAGTGCCTCACTGGGTCTGAATTTTGCCGGGCGATCATACTCAATCACGATGCTTGCCGATTTCTGCAAAACCGCCAACGCCATCGCCGCGACGACAAAAAAATCGGAGAAGGAACGGCTGCTGGCGGATTACCTCATCACGCTGGACGACGCATCGCTCGAACGGGCGGTCGTCTTCTTCTCCGGATCGCCATTTCCGCGGAAGGACCAGCGCACCGCCGGCGTCGGCGGCGCGGCGCTGAGTGATTCGATCGTCGCGGTGACTGGACGTCCGTCCGATGAGGTTTGGGCGGCTTGGTCAAAGTACGGCGATGCGGGCGACACGGTGGCGGAGTTGTTCGACGACGATCCGGCGCGCACGGTGACGCTGGCCGAGGTGGGGGAGACATTCGAGAGGCTTGCGGCGACGCCGGGACCGAGCGAGAAGAAGATCGTTCTCGTGGCGTTGCTGCGGAAGCTCGACGCGCAGGGCGTCCGCTTCGTCGTCAAGATTCTGCTGCGCGAGTTCCGCATCGGACTGCAGGAAGGGCTCGTCGAGTCGGCGATCGCGAAGGCTTTCGACCGGCCGCTGGTCGCGGTTCGCCGCGCGAACATGCTCACCGGCGACATCGGCGCCGCGGCGCTGCTGGCGCGTTCGGATGCGCTCGACTCCGCGCGCATGAATCTCTTTCATCCGTTCGCCTTCATGCTCGCGCAACCGGAAGAGGATCCCGACGAGATCGTGGCCATGCTCGGCGCGGGTGCGTTCGCTGACGACAAGTACGACGGCGTCCGCGCCCAAATCCACGCGTCGGCGGATGAGGTTCGCATCTACTCGCGCACCCTCGACGATGTCACGCATCGCTTTCCTGAGTTGGACGCCGCAGCACGCAAGCTTGGTCACTCCGCCGTTTTGGATGGCGAGATCGTCGCCTTCGGCGATCGCATTCTTCCGTTCGCCACGATCCAGAAGCGGCTCGGACGTCGGAAGGTTTCCGAAACTCTTCTTCGCGATGCGCCGGTGGTCTTCTTCGCGTTCGACATCCTCTTTCTCGATGGCGAAGTCCTTTTCGAAGTTCCGTTGCGCGAGCGGCTGACAAAACTCCGCGGCATCGTCGGCGGCGATCCGGCCATCCGCTTCACGAATCAATCTGAAATCCGCGACGGGGCGCATGTCGACGAATTGTTCGACGCCGCTCGCGCTCGCGCAAACGAAGGCCTCGTCGTTAAAGCTCCCGACTCGATCTACACGCCCGGCCGCCGCGGCAAGTCGTGGCTCAAATACAAGAAAGCGCTGGCTACGCTCGACTGCGTCGTCACCGCCGCGGAGTACGGTCACGGAAAACGCCGCGCGGTTCTCTCCGACGTCACGTTCGCCGTTCGCCGTGACAATGAACTCGTGAACATCGGCAAGGCCTACTCCGGCCTCACCGACGCAGAGATCGCACGGCTCACCGAGCACTTTCAGGCCACGACCACAGGACGCTACGGTCCGGTGCTCACCGTCGAGCCGACCATCGTTCTCGAGATTGCATTCGATCGCATCCAGGAATCGAAGCGGCACAAATCCGGGTATGCGCTCCGCTTCCCGCGCATCGCCCATCTGCGCGACGACAAGACAGTCGAGCAGATATCAACCATCGACGAAGTGCGACGTATCTACGAAGGACAGATGAAGAGGGAAGCGGGTAGCGAGTAAGGACCGACCCCGGCATGCTCGTCTACGTCATTCTCTGGGCGCTGATGCCGCGTGCGGCGGCGTAAACTTCCGCGGTGAAAACGCGCTCCGCAATTCTCACACTGGCCCTTCTCGCGTTCGCGGCTTCTTCCGGCGCTCAGGTGAGCTCCACGCTCAGACCGGCGCCTTCGAACCTGAATTTCGAGGAAGGTGCCGCCGGCGAGGCTCCGCCAGGATGGGCCACGCCGACCCCCGGTTTTGCGGCGCGTACCGTCGACGGAGACGCGTCCGGCAAAGCGGCAGTGCTGTCGTCGATTGCAGGAGCGACCGGCGCCGCTCCGTTCGGCAATCTGATGCAATCGATCGACGCGGCGCCGTATCGCGGCAGGTGGATCCGCGTGCGCGCCAGTCTCAAGATCGGGCGCGGAACCGCCCCGCGCGCGCAACTCTGGGTGCGCGTCGACCGGCCGGGCGGGAAGATGGGGTTCTTCGACAACATGATGGACCGCTCCGTTCTGGCGAAGGAGTGGACGCCCGTCGAGATCAACGCGGATGTCGCCGACGACGCGACGACGCTCAATTTCGGATTGCTGCTCCTCGGCGACGGCGAAGCGCTGATCGATGACGTGTCGATTGTCGCCGGCGAGAAAGTGGCGACGCGCACGGAGCCGGCCCGCCCAATCGACGCCCGCGGACTAGACAATCTCACCGCCTTCGCCCGGCTGTTCGGCTATGTCCGCCATTTCCATCCCAGCGATCAGGCTGCAGCGGCGAAGTGGGACGTAATCGCCGTGGACGGCGTGCGCGCCATCGAGAGCGCTGCGAATGCCGCCGATCTCGCGACGAAGCTACGCGCGATGTTTAAGCCGCTCGCACCGACGGTTCAGATCTACGTGACGGGGCAGCCGCCCGCGCCGCATCCTCTCCCTCTCATTGGCGACCGCAAAGACGTACAGGTCGTCTTCTGGCGTCACACCGGTTTCGGGCAGAAGGAGAGTCAGATCTATCACAGCGACCGCGTCCACAAGGACGCGCCGCGCGGCAACGTTCCGGCAGGCTTACACGATCCGCGGCATCCCTTCGAAGTGGACCTCGGCGGCGGCGTCTCCGCGCGCATTCCGTTTGCGGTATTCGCCGATGCCTCGGGAACTCTGCCGAAGAGCGATACACAGCCGTCGGCGGCGCTGCAGAAATTCAGCGGCAACGATCGCGCAACGCGTCTGGCCGATGTCGTACTGCTGTGGAACGTTCTGGAGCACTTCTATCCCTATTTCGACGTGGTGAGAACCGATTGGCTCGCCGTTCTGCCGAAAGCGTTGAGCAGCGCGGCGACCGATTCCGATGAGGCGGCGTTCCTACACACGCTGCGCACCATGATGTCGGAGCTTCAGGATGGACACGGGCAGGTCTTCCAGCCCGCGGAGCCGAGAGCCTGGTCGCTGCCTCTTCTCTTCGGCTGGGCCGAAAACCAGCTTGTAGTGACGCGCGTTGCTGATGAATCGCTTGACGTTCGTCCCGGCGATCTGGTTATGCGCATCGACGGCAAGGACGCGAGACAACGGTTTTCCGAAGTGCAGGCGTTGGAGCCGGGCGCCACGCCGCAATTCAAGCGCTGGGGCGCGTTGCAGCGGCTGCGAAGCGGCGGCAAAGACTCCGAGGTCACGCTTGAATTGAAGGCGGGCGGTGGCGAGGCGCGAACCGTCGTCGTGCGCCGGACCAAACAGATGGACGCCGTCGACGAGATACGGCCACCGAAAATCAGTGAGCTGGAGCCGGGAATCTTCTACATCGATCTCTCACGCGTCACGGACGCCGACTTCGACCGTGTGCTTCCGCTGCTCACCGCCGCGCGAGGAGTGATTTTCGACCTGCGCGGCTATCCGCACCTCGGCACCGGATTTCTCGCTCACCTGACCGATTTGCCGATCCAGTCGGCGCAATGGAACGTGCCGATCATCACCCGCCCCGATCACGCGATTGATGATTACGACACGTCCGGTCGCTGGGATATCCGGCCGCAGGCGCCCCGCCTTCGCGGAAAGCTCGTGTTCCTCACCGACGGCCGCGCCATCAGCTACGCCGAGTCGATCATGGGAATCATCGAGGCGTACAAGATCGCGGAAATCGTCGGTGAGCCCACCGCCGGAACGAACGGCAACATCAATCCGCTCGATCTTCCGGGCGGTTACCGGGTCATCTGGACGGGGATGCGCGTGCTCAAACACGACGGATCGCAGCATCACGGCGTCGGAATCCAGCCGACTGTGCGCGTCTCGCCGACGCTTCGCGGGATCACCGAAAAGCGCGACGAGCAGATCGAGACGGCCATCCGAATCGCGAAGGGCGCGGGTGTCGCCGGACTGCTATCCTTCGAAGGCAATGCCTCAGTTGCTGCAGAACACCTTCGTCGCCGCCCCGCCGAAAGACCTTCTGCTCGAGGACGGCTTTCGCTTCCTGCACGGGCAGATCATCGCGCCGTTCTCGATCCGCTATGAGACGTTCGGCGAACTGAACTACGAGAAGTCGAACGCGATCCTGGTCTGCCACGCGCTCTCCGCCAGCGCTCACGCGGCGGGCAAATACACCGACTCCGCCGACGAACGTCCCGGCTGGTGGGACGGCCTGATC
>DASYJY010000156.1:0-32307 GCA_035995985.1 Thermoanaerobaculia bacterium
TCGTCACCTTCGGTTTGAACAACTCCCGAAAGGTCGTCTTCAACCCCTCGAGCATGTCGAGGAGAAGAAACTTGTCGGACCACCTAGGCTTCGGATACTCGACGTGCATGGATCACCTTTGCGCGCGGCCGGAGCAACAGAAACAGAGTGAACGCGATGATCGCCGCCCCGGCAATCGAGAGCACTACTTCTCCCTGGAAATTGAACTGCTGGCCGAGGAGCACGACGATGCCGGTGACGGCGATGTTCGCCAACGCCAGCGGAATCATCCACTTCCATCCAAGGTCCATCAGCTGGTCGAAGCGGAAGCGCGGGAACGTCGCTCGGAACCAGATGTACATCAGCATGAACAGCATTACCTTCGTGATGAAGATCAGCGCTCCGAGGATGCCGCCCGCGATGCCCATACCGCGCAGCACGCCGGTGGTGAGTCCGTAGCCGTTGATTGCCAGCGTCCAGCCGCCGAAGAAGAGGCTGACCATCAAACAGCAGTTGACGATCATCGACGAATACTCCGCCAGCATGAAGAACGCGAACTTCATCGCCGAATACTCGGTGTGATAGCCGGCCACCAGCTCCGACTCCGCTTCCGGCAAGTCGAACGGCGTGCGGTTATTCTCGGCGTTCATCGCCACGAGGAAGATGAATGCGGCGATGAGCTGCGGAAAGAGATTCCAGATGTGGCTCGCCTGGTAATTGATGATGTGGACGAGATCGAAACTGCCGCACAGCATCAGCACTCCGACGATCGAAAGTCCGAATGGCACTTCGTACGACACCATCTGCGCGGCGCTGCGAAGGCCGCCCATCAGCGAGTACTTGTTGTTCGACGCCCAGCCGCCGAGGATGATGCCGTAGACGCCGGTCGACGTCAGCGCGAGGATCAGCAGCAGTCCGACGTTGACATGCGTGACCACGAACGTCGGCGGCGGACCGTACGGAATCAGGCAGAAGACGAGGAACGCCGGAATCAGCGGCAGCATCGGCCCGAGGAAGTACGCGACCTTCTCGGAGCTCGACGGAACGATGTCTTCCTTGAGAATGAACTTGATCGGATCGGCGATGATCTGCGCCAATCCCCAGGGGATGCCGAACTCTTTGCCGACGCGATTCGGTCCGAGGCGGGCCTGCATCAATCCGAGAAGGCGTCGCTCGATCCAGTTCATTGCGGCGACGATGACTTGGACGATTACGAACGCGACGAGGAACTTGACGAGCGGCCAAATGAGGTAGCGCATTAGCGGTTCAGGCATTGCGCACACCTCCGAAAGCGATGAACCACAGAGACACAGAGAAACCCCTCTGTGATCTCTGTGTCTCTGTGGTGAAAAGCCTTTGAATCATCGATCCACCTCGCCAAGAACGATATCGATCGTCCCGATCAAAGCCACCAGATCAGAAACGAGATGCCCCTTCGCCATCGCCGGTAGCGCCTGCAAATTCACGAACGATGGTGGCCGCACGTGGCAGCGGTACGCGTTCTGCGATTTGCCGTCGGAGATGATGTAGTACCCGAGCTCCCCTTTCGGCGATTCGATCGAGTGGTACACCTCGCCCTCGGGTGGCCGGACGACTTTCGAGATCTTCGCTTTGATGTCGCCGACCGGCGTCGCTTTGACGAGCGGGATGCACTGTTTGAGGATCCAGTTCGACTGCCGCATCTCTTCCATCCGGCAGAGATACCGATCGTACGTGTCGCCGTTCTTACCGATCGGGATGTCGAACTTCAATTCCGAGTAGCACTCGTACGGCTGCGCGCGGCGCAGATCCCATTCGACACCCGATCCGCGCAGCGGCGGACCGGTGATGCCCCAATCGATCGCATCCTCAGGGGAAATCACGCCGATACCAACGGTCCGCTTTTTCCAGATGCGGTTGTTCGTCAGCAGCGACTCGTACTCGTCGACGGCGTCCTCGAACTTGTCGACGAACTTCTCGACGTCGTCGAGCCAGTCGGGCGGTAAATCGTCCGGCATCCCGCCGATGCGCATGCAGTTCAGCGTCAGGCGGGCGCCGCAATACTCTTCGAACAGATCGAGGATCTGCTCGCGCTCGCGGAAGCAGTAGAAGAACGGCGTCATCGCTCCGATGTCGATGGCGTGCGTGGCAAGCCAAAGCAGGTGCGACGAAATCCGCTGCAGCTCGCTGAGCATCACGCGCATCAGCTGCGCGCGTCTCGGGATCTGTTTCGTGATGCCCATCAGCTTCTCGACTGTCTCGACGAAGCCGAGGTTGTTGGTGGCCGAGGCGACGTAATCCATGCGGTCCGTGTGCGGGATGCACATGGGATAGGACATGTTCTCGAACAGCTTCTCGGTGCCGCGATGGAGGTATCCGATGATCGGTTTGGCGTCGATGATCCGCTCGCCGTCGATCTTCAGGATGACGCGCAGCACTCCGTGCGTGGAGGGATGCTGCGGCCCGAAGTTGACCTCCATTTCGTGGACGTCAAACATTGCTGGCCCTCGTCGTCATCACTTACCCGCTCCCGCCATCAGCATTTTCAGCATCGACTCCGTCTCATCTTCGCCGGGAACGCACAGCGTGATGTCGCTCGTCTCGCCTGACGCCAGCGCCGCAGCGTAGCCTTCGCAGTCCCAGCCGCAGGCGGTGCAGTCGGTCTGCGCCATCGCGGCGAAGAGTTTGTCTTTGAGACTGCCTTCTTTGGCGAGCTCCATCCGCTCGTTGAGCGCCTTTTCCGGATCGTGCCACGGCGCGTCTTCGGTCGGCTGCGCGGTGTCGGCGACGACGTCGCCCAGCTCCGGCGCGGGCGGCTGGCCGCCGGCGGCGGCGCGTGCCGCGATTTCGGCAGCGGGCCACGTGCCGTAGTGGACCCACGGACCTTTGTAGATGTTGACGTCCTTCACATCCTTGCCCGTCGATCCCGGCTGCGGTCCCGCGCCCTCGGGGAAGACCTCGGGATAGATGCGCGCGCCGGTGTCGATGCCGCGGATCGGAAAGTCCTTGCGCAGCGGATGGCCGTTGAAGCCTTCCCACATCAGGATGCGCTCGAGATTCGGATGGCCTTCGAAGACGATGCCGTACATGTCGAACGTCTCGCGCTCGTGCCAGTTGGCCGTCTTCCAAACCGAAGTCACGGAAGGGATGGGCGTGTTCTCGTCGGTCGTGACTTTGAGCCGAACGCGATTGTTTTTCGAGAAGGAGTAGAGCGTGTACGACACGCCGAACTGATCGCCCGTCCAGTTGGGAAACTTCGAGTAATCGACGCCGGCGAGATCGACGAGGTAGTTGAAGCCATCGTCGCGAAATGCTTTCGCCACTTCGACGATGCGATCGCGCGCAACGATCAACGAAATCTCGCCGACGAACTCCTTCGCCGAAATGATTGCGTCACCGGCGCGCTCGCAGGCGCGCGCGACGAGCGGATCGCGTTTGATCTCGTCGATGCTCCGTCCGGCCGGTACCGCGGGAGCGGCCGGCGTGGGGGGCTTCGGTGGCTGCGGGACTTCCGTCATCAGCTAGTTCTCGATCTCATCGGCGGAAACATCTTCCGGCGCAGCCGCTTCCTGAATCTCGGCGTCCGCCATCACGACCACGGCAGGCGCCGGCGCTTTCGCCTTCTTCTCTTCGTACGGCGTCCTCTTGATGCCGGAGATCGGCGCCTGTTTCAGCTGCGCTTTGGCCTGCTCCGCGCGAAGGGCCGGACCTTCATGCACCGGCCGCAGCGAGTCACGCACGGCCGCACGCGCGAAGTCGTATGACTCGCCGCCCTTCCGGATGACGTGCATCTTTTCAATCTTCTTCTGCAGCTCCATCAGCCCCCAGATCAGCGCCTCGGGGCGCGGAGGGCAGCCGGGAATGTAGACGTCGACGGGGATCAATCGATCGACGCCCTGCGTGACGGCGTACGTGTCGTACGGGCCGCCGCACGTCGCGCACGAACCCATGGCGATGACCCATTTCGGATCGGGCATCTGGTCCCACAGGCGGCGGACGATCGGCGCCATCTTCTCGGTGACGGTGCCGGAGACGATCATCAGGTCCGCCTGCCGCGGCGTGGCGCGAAAGACTTCGGCGCCGAAGCGGGCCATGTCGTGGCGCGGATCGAGGACGGCCATCATTTCGATGGCGCAGCAGGCCAGCCCGAACTGCATCGGCCAGAGGGACGACTTGCGAGCCCAGTTGAAAAACTTGTCGACGGAAGTGGTGAGGACGTTTGGATCGAAGCGGTTCTCGATCAGACCCATGTAAGGACCTTCCTCTTCCACGCGTATACGTACCCGACCAGCAGGATCGCCAGGAAAACCGCCATCTCGATCGCGCCGAACCAGCCGAGCTGTTTGAAACGGATCGCCCAGGGAAAGAGGAAAACGGTCTCGACGTCGAAGATGATGAAGAGAACGGCGATGAGGAAGTAGCGGACCGAAAAGCGATGGTCGAAGGCCAGCGAGCTGGCCGGGACGCCGCACTCGTACGGCTCCAGCTTGACCTTGCCGCCTTTGGAGGCGCGCACGAGCGGCGTGATGACGAACAAAGTCAATACGGGCAGCGAGATAACGATAAGCGCAGCCACGAGCAGCACTGAATAGTTCGCCATTTTTTAGACCGGTCGCGAGACCGCCGGTATTGTAAACGGCGACTGGCAGGAGTCAACCATTCGTTGAGCGTTTGGGGAGTAGGGCGTTGGGGGTGGGGTGTAGGAGAAGAAAAACCGGCCTCCGACATCGCGCACGGAGGGATGTCGCCGTGCGACACGGCGTTGTCGCAGTGCGACACGGGGTTGTCGCAGTGCGACACGGGCGTGTCGCAGCGTGACACGGGGGATGTCGCAGTGCGACACGGGCGCGTCGCAGCGTGACACGGGGGGTGTCGCAGTGCGACACGGGCGCGTCGCAGTGCGACACGGGGGTGTCGCAGTGCGACACGGGGGTGTCGCAGCGCGACACGGGGGATGTCGCAGTGCGACACGGGCGCGTCGCAGTGCGGATGCTTCAAAACGCGTCTCGTCCTGCAACCTCTCAGAACAGTTTCGCCTCGAACGGCCACGGTTCCGCGCCCATCCCGCGTCCCTGCACGAGGACGCGGATATCGGCGCCGATGCCATCCGGCAGAATCAGGCGGCGAGCATCGTCGCGATCCTGGAGCAGGGTCAGGCCTTCGGTCGCGCCTTCGACGGTGACGTCGCCGATCGGCGTGAACAACTCGTGCTCGGTCGCGCCGAGCACGAGGAGAAACTTCGCCTGGATGTCGAAGAAAAGCGTAGCGAAGGCCTGACCCTCGCCTGTTTGTCGCAGATCATCGAAGTTGATGTGCGCGGTCAGATCCTGCTCGCCGGGATTGATGAGCAGATCGCGGCTGACCCGCTGCTTCGCATACGCCGCCGCGGTGCCGAAGCGGCGCATCCGTCCGCGAAAGAGTTTCGACTGCGGTAGGCCGTAATCAAAGGTGACGATCAGTCCGCGGGGCACGGAGCGGCAGATGTCGTCGTAGAGGGCGGACCACTCCAACGACACGTCCGCGAACTGGCCGTCATCGAGCTTGATGCCGCGCTCGGCGAAGTAATCAACGTATCGCGCGTCGGCCTCGTGCTCGCTCCAGTCGAGCGCTCCGTCGCGTTCGGTGACCCACAATTCATGCAGATTCTCTCCGCGCTGAACGAGCCTCGCGAACGGCAGCGCATCAAACAGCTCATTACTAATGATGAGACGCGCATCGGCGGGAGGGATTTCGTCAAGCGAGTAGACGTAGGTGACGTTCGGATCTGGGACGGCGCGCCCGAGGTTGCGATCGAGGCCGATGAATTGGGGGGTGGGGTGTGGGGAGTGGGGGGTGGGAGATGAAGCACCGGTCGCGACGCGTTCTGCTACGGGAGGCCTTTCTCCCACCCCCCAAGCAAGAGCCCGGATCAAACTGCCATCGCCGCATCCAATGTCCACAACCTGAGACACGGCGTCGCCGCTCCGGCTCATGAATTCACGGCAGAGATTGCCTAAAGAGTACGAAAAGACGGGGCTGAGGACAGGCGAAGTGACGTAATCGCCCTCCCGTCCGACCGGCGATTCACCCTTCGCGTAGTACCCGAATTCGGGGTAATAGAGGGCCAGCTCGACGAAGTCTCTGAACGGCAAGTCACTCCCTTTCAGTGACTTGCGCAGCACGTCCAGCATCGATCGCTCGCCATTCATCGGCCGAATCGTACACCGCCAGACACTCGTGGATCGCCGTTATTGAGGCCGTGGCACCCGCGTTGCGAAGAGAGGAGCAACACCAGGGAGGAAACATGAAGAAATTACTCGCATCCACACTCACCGTTTTGCTGTTCGCGACGACGACGGTCTTTGCCCAGACCGACGACCACGCGAAAGCGAAGAAGGGCGCGATCATCGGCGGCATCGCAGGCGCGATCGCCGGCGGCGTCATCAGCAACAACCGTAATGGTCACAGCGGAAAGCGCGGCGCAATCGTCGGCGGTCTGGCCGGCACCGCGGCCGGCGCGATCGTCGGCGCGATGATGGACAAACAGGAACGCCAGCTTCGCCAGATTCAGGGCGTCGACGTCACCCGCACCGCTGACAACGAGCTGAAAGTCACCGTCAAGAATGACGTTCTCTTCGACTACAACTCGGCAGGTCTGCGTTCGGCGTCCCGTTCTTCGCTGCGCGAGATGGCCAATGTCTTCGAGCAGTATCCGAATACGACCCTGGCCGTGGAGGGCTTCACCGACTCGACCGGTTCGGCGTCGTACAACGAGCGGCTCTCCGAGCGCCGCGCCTCGTCTGTCGCGAACTACCTCGAGAACCTCGGCGTGAACGGTTCGCGCGTTGAAACGATCGGCTACGGCGAGTCCCGCCCGCGCGCGTCGAACAACACCGCCGGCGGCCGGCAGCTCAATCGCCGCGTCGAGATTCACGTCCGCGCAAACGCGTAATCACAACGATGTCTGACAAAAGGGCGCCCACCGGGCGCCCTTTTCGCTTGTAATGAGCACTTTGGAGGGCTTCATGATTCGTAAAGCATCCATTCTTCTCCTCGCCAGCGTCCTCGCTATCGGCTGCGCGACGAGTGATCCCAATCAGAAAGCGAAGCAGGGCGCCGGAGCCGGCGCGGCGGCGGGCGCGATCATCGGCGCAATCATTGGAAACCAGGGCGGCAACAACCGCACAGGCGCCGTCGTAGGCGCAGCCGCGGGAGCCGCGATCGGAGCGGCGATCGGTCACCGCATGGACAAGCAGCAGCAGGAGCTGCAGCAGATTCCGGGCGTCGAAGTCTCGCGTCCGTCGGAGGGAGAGATCGCGGTCAATCTGACCAATGACATCCTCTTCGACTTCAACTCGTCGTCGCTTCGCAGCGAATCACAGCAGACGTTGCGCGATCTCGCCTCGAACTTCCGCAACTATCCGGACGAGCAGGTCACGGTCGAAGGTCACACCGATTCCGTCGGCACCCCTTCGTACAATCAGACACTCTCCGAGCAGCGCGCCTCCGCGGTGAGCGGTTACCTGATCAATGAGGGCGTCCCGTCATCGCGCATCACTTCGATCGGGTACGGCGAAACGCGGCCGAAGTCGTCGAATGACACACCCGAGGGACGGCAGCTGAATCGCCGGGTGGAGATTCACATTCGCGCGACGCAGGGGTAACAAGATCAGGCGCTGCACCTTGCCAAAGCACAGACACTCTTGTCTGTGCTGGTGAGGCTCGGGACGGCTGAGGAGATCAACGAGATCAACGCTGCCTGGACGCATCTACAATGGCGCGCCATGAAGAAGCTTGTGTTTTTGCTCCTCCTCGCCGCCGCACTTCCCGCCGCCGCGCAGATCGATACGGGGATGTACGGCGAGATGCGCTGGCGGATGATCGGTCCCTTTCGCGGCGGACGCACCGTCGCCGCCGTTGGCGTCATCAAGCAGCCGAACGTCTTCTACATCGGCGTCAACAACGGCGGCGTGTGGAAGAGCACCGACTATGGCCACATCTGGACGCCGATTTTCGATGAGCAGCCGTCCGGCTCCATCGGCGCGATCGGTGTATCGCAGTCCGATCCGAACGTCATCTACGCCGGCAGCGGCGAAGGCTTGCAGCGACCCGACCTCGCCACCGGCGACGGCATGTACAAATCCACTGACGCCGGCAAAACATGGACGCACCTCGGCCTACGCGACGCGCAGCAGATTCCGACCATCGTCGTCGATCCGAACGATCCGAACCGGCTCTTCGTGGCGGTGCTCGGCCATCCGTACGGCCCGAATGAGGAGCGCGGCATTTTCCGCTCCACCGATGGCGGACGCTCGTTTCAGAAAGTGCTCTACAAGAATGATCTGACCGGCGGCATCGACGTCATCCTCGATCCCTCGAACGCCCAGACGGTCTACGCCGCGCTCTGGCAGGCGCAGCAGGGTCCGTGGGAAAACGCGTACTTCGGCGGAGCGGCCAGCGGGCTTTTCAAATCGACCGACGGCGGCACGACCTGGAACGAGTTGAAGAGCGGGTTGCCATCGTCGGACGTCATCGGCCGCATCGGCATCGAGGTGTCGCAGTCCGATCCGAAGCGGCTCTACGCGATCTGCGGGACGGACGCGAAATCGGGCGCGCTGTATCGCTCCAACGACGGCGGCGCGACCTGGAGCCGCGCGAATACCGACGAGCGGATCTGGGGACGGCCGGGCGATTTCAACGAAGTGCGCACCGACCCGAAGAACGCCGACGTCGTTTACGTCGCGAACGTCGTCACGTGGAAATCGACCGACGGCGGCAAGACCTTCGCCTCGTTCCGCGGCGCGCCGGGCGGCGATGACTACCACCGGGTCTGGATCAATCCGAATGACACGAAGACGATCCTGATCGCATCCGATCAGGGCGCGATCGTCACGGTTAACGGCGGCGAAACGTGGAGCTCCTGGTACAACCAGCCGACCGCGCAGATGTTTCATGTGAACGCCGACAACGCCTTCCCATATCGCGTTTGCGGCGGGCAGCAGGAGAGCGGCTCCGCGTGCGTCGCAAGCCGCGGGGATGACGGCGCGATCACGTTCCGCGAATGGCATCCCGTGGGCGTCGAGGAGTATGGCTACGCCGTCCCCGATCCACTCGATCCCGACATCATCTTCGGCGGCAAGATCAGCCGCACCGATCGCCGCACCGGCCAGACCAAAGACATCACTCCGAAGCCGCTGCGCAAAGGCAATTACCGCACCGTGCGCACCGCGCCGGTCGTTTTCTCGATGGCCGATCCGCACGCGCTTTTCTTCGCATCGAACACCGTCTGGAAAACGACCAACGGCGGGGAGAGCTGGAGCGAGATCAGTCCCGACCTCACGCGCAAAACGTGGACGGTGCCGGAGAGCGCGCGCGGCTACGTGAACACACCGATGACCAAGGTCACGCAGCGCGGCGTGGTCTACGCGCTCGCCCCTTCGCCGCTCGACATCAACACGCTCTGGGCCGGCACAGACGACGGACTCATTCACGTCACACGCGATGGCGGCAAAACGTGGAATGACGTGACTCCGTCGGAGCTGAAGCCGTGGGCGAAAGTGTCGGTGCTCGAAGCCTCGCACTTCGACGCCAACGAAGCGTACGCGGCCATCAACACCATCCGTCTCGATGAGCTCCATCCGCACATCTACCGTACCCGCGACGGCGGCAAAACCTGGCAGCACGTGGTCGGTGGCATCGCCGACGGCGCTACGATCAATGCCGTCCGCGAAGATCCGAAACGTCGCGGCCTCCTCTTCGCCGGCAGCGAGACGCAGGTGTGGTACTCGGCCGATGACGGTGATTCGTGGCAATCGCTGCGGCAGAACATGCCGGCGTCGTCGATCCGCGACATCGCCGTGCACGATGACGACGTCATCGCCGCCACGCACGGCCGCGGATTCTGGATCCTCGACGACATCGAGCCGCTGCGCCAGATTCGCGGACGAATCGCGGAAACAACTCTGTTCAAACCGCAGCACGCGTGGCGGATTCGTTGGAACAAGAACACCGACACACCCTTGCCGCCGGACGAACCGATGGGACAAAACCCGCCCGACGGCGCGGTCATCGATTACTACCTCCCCGCGGCGTCGACGGCTCCGGTGACGTTGGAGATTCGCGACGCAGCCGGCGCTGTGATTCGCCGCTACGCCAGTACCGATCCGGCGCCGGCGCCGAAGGATGAAGGCAACGTTCCGTGGTGGTGGATTCGTCCGCTGAAATCGCTGTCGACCACTGCGGGCATGCACCGATTCACGTGGGATCTGCACTACCCGCCCGCTCCCGGCTCGCGCAATGCGTATCCGATCGCGGCCACGCCGCATGACACCGCTCCGGCTCCGACGTCCTCGTGGGTTGTGCCCGGAACCTACACCGTCGCATTGACCACGAACGGCAAGACGTACACACAGCCGCTGACGGTGGAAATGGATCCGCGCGTGAAAACATCCGCGTCCGATCTGCAGCAGCAGTTCGCGCTGTCGAAAGAGATGTACGACGACATCGCCCAGCTCGAAGACATCAGCGGCCGCGTGCGCGCCTTCCGCGCGCAGATGCGCGCCGCAAAGGCGAGCGCCGACATCAGCGCACTGCGCAAACAGGCCTCCGAACTGGCCGGCGCCTCGGCCGAAGAAGATGACGAAGCACCGCCCGCCGCCGCGCCCGATCACGAAACGCTGAGCAGCCTCACGCAATCGCTGCGGGCCATGCTCCGCCTGCTCCAGGAATCCGACGCCGCACCGACCACGCAAGTCGCCGCCGCTGTCGAAGACCGCCGTCGCGCCGTCTCCGAAATCCTCGGCCGAGCCGCGACCTTCGAGACCGCCGCACGCGCCGCCAAACTACCTCCAGCCGCGAAAGGATCAAGCGCGATCAAACCGCAATGAAACTGCCGTGACCATGGATATGACGAATGTCGCCGATGTTCCGCGGCGCATCACAATCGGTGATCGCATCGAAGAAGGAGGTGAGCTCTTTCGCCGGCAGAACTACGAAGTGCCGCAAACGCGCCGGCGTGCTCGTGAAATCTGTTCCCCGTCCCGTTGGCGCGGAGGGGACCAAGGCGAACGTCTAAAGTGACGTGAGGAATCGTCGCCTACCCCGCTGCTTTATCATTCTCGTATGCAAACCACATTGACTCTCGATGACGAGTTGGCGGAGGAGCTTGAGGAAGTTGCTCATCGAGCGGGCAAACCATTCACGGATGTCGTGAATGAAACCCTTCGGAACGGCCTTCACGCGGCGGGCGCTCTCTCGCCCAAACGTTACCAGTTAGAGACCGTCCCTCTAGGAGTGCGGGACATCGATAAGGCGCGCCACATCGCCGACGCTCTCGAAGACGAAGAAATTCTTCGAAAGCTCGAGATGGGGAAATGATCCTCGTCGATGCGAATCTACTCATTTACGGGATCGACCGAGAATCAGCTCATCACTCCAAAGCACGCACCTGGGTTGAACAGATTCTTTCGGACAAGACGCCGGTGGGTATCGCATGGATCGTGGTGCTCGCATTTCTGAGAGTCACGACGATCCAGCGGCAGACGCAGAGGGTGTTGACTCCGGAACGCGCTATTGGTTTCGTCGATTCATGGTTTGCGCTGCCTCACGTATCGCTTGTGCTTCCCGGCAAACAGCACTGGCTGATTCTTCGCAATCTGATTCAGGTGAGCGGGACAAGCGGAAATCTCACTTCGGATGCTCATCTCGCCGCGCTAGCGATCGAACACGGTTACACCGTCTTCACGGCGGACCGTGACTTCCACAAATTCGCCGGCGTCAGCGTAGTCAACCCGCTGGTGTCGTAGGCTCCCGGCGTGGCTGGAACGCCGTCGCCGGAACCGGTTCGCCGAAGAGAAATCCCTGCACTTCCTCGCATCCCTGTTCGCGCAGGAACTCGAGTTGCTCGGGTGTCTCGACGCCTTCCGCGGTGACGCGCAGGCGCAGTCCGCGGGCCATGCCGATGACGGCGGAGACGATGGCGCGGTCGGGGGCGCTTGCTTCGATCTCCTGCACGAACTCCTGATCGATCTTCACGCTGTCGATCGGAAAGCTGCGCAGGTAGTTGAGCGACGAATGGCCGGTGCCGAAATCATCGATCGCGATCTGCACGCCCATCTCGCGAAGGCGATGCAGCGTGGCAATCGTGCGCGACGTGTTCTGCATGGCCAGGCTTTCGGTGATCTCCAGTTCGAGATCGCCCGGCGCCAATCCGGAACGCTCCAGCGCCGCGGCGATTACCTGCGGCAGATCGCTGTGCTGAAACTGACGCGGCGACAGATTGACCGCCATGCGAAAGCCTGACTCGCGATCACCCTGCCACTCCCTCGCCTGCCGGCAGGCTTCGCGCAGCACCCACTCGCCGATCGGCACGATCAGCCGCGTCTCCTCGGCGATCGGAATGAAGTCCTTCGGACCGACCAGGCCGAAGCCGGGGCGATTCCAGCGCAGCAGCGCTTCGACGCCGGTCACGCGTCCCGAGGCGATGTTGATCTGCGGCTGGTAGTGAAGTTCGAGCTCGCCGCGGTCGAGGGCGTGACGAAGATCGTTCTCCAGCGACAGCCGTTCCAGAGCGCGGCTGTTCATCGCCGGCGTGAACATCTGATACGAATTGCGGCCGGCGTCCTTGGCGCGATACATCGCGTGATCTGCGTTCGCCAGCAGCACCTCGGCGGAATCGCCGTCGCTCGGAAAAAGTGCGATGCCGATGCTGGTCGTGATGAACAGCTCCGTCCCTTCGATCTGCAGCGGCAGCGCGACCGTATCGAGCACCTTCTGCGCGATCTTCGCCGCGGCGTCGGGCGTCTTGAGATCGGCCAGGAGGACGGTGAACTCGTCGCCGCCCATGCGCGCGATCGAGTCTTCTTCGCGCAGCGACGCCTGCAGCCGCGCGGCGATCGCTTTCAACAGCTCGTCGCCGATCGAATGGCCGAGGGTGTCGTTGACGACTTTGAAGCGATCGAGATCGAGAAACATCACCGCGAGCGGATGCTTCATCCGGCGCGCGTGCGCCAGCGCGACGGTCAGACGGTCGCGAAACAGCCGCCGGTTCGGCAGGCCGGTCAGCGCATCGTGATACGCCTGATACTCGATCTGCTCCTCGACCCGTTTGCGCTCGGTGACATCGCGCGAGACGCCGACGATCTCGCGGATTTTTCCGCTGAGCGCGTCGCGAACGCTGCGGCTGGTGGTCTCGAACCATACGAGCGAGCCGTCCTTTTTCTCGACGCGATACGCGAATGTGGTCGGACCCGACTCGTGGATCAGCGACGAGAGATAGCGAACTTCCTCGCGATCGACTTCGAAGATGAAATCGTAAAACGAACGGCCGACCAGTTCCGACGGCTCGTACCCGAGGAGCCGGCGCGACGCGTCGGAGGCGTAGAGAAGGATCCCTTTGTTCGACGTACGCGAAATCATGTCGGTCGAGTTCTCGGCCATCAGCCGGTAACGCGCCTCGCTCTCGCGCAACGCCTCCTCGGCCATGCGCCGCTCGGTGACGTCGTTGTGCACGCCGATCGAGCCGACCACGTTGCCGGCCGCGTCGACCACCGGCGCACCACCGATTTCCAGCCAGACCACCATTCCGTCTTTGCGGCGGACGCGAATCTCGTATTGATCGGCGATGTGACGCAGGCGCAGCCGCGTCTTCTCGCGCATCAACTCGATATCTTCGGGATAGGCGAGCAGCAGGTCGCCTTTCAGGCCGATCAGTTCTTCGCGCGAATAGCCGACCATCTCGCAGAAGCGGTCGTTGACGAAGTGCAGCACGCCGTCGTTGCCTGCCTGCACGAGGCCCTCGCGCATCCGCTCGACGAGCAGCCGGTAGCGCTCTTCACTTTCGCGCAGCGCGTTCTCGGCGAGCTTGCGGTCGGTGATGTCGATGACCGTTCCTTCCATAATTTCGGGATCGCCATCGAGCAGGTGGACGCTTTCGACGAGCCAGACGGCGCGGCCGTCTTTGCGCCGCAGCGAAATCTCGCGGCTGGTCATCATCCGTTCGCGGCGAAGCTCGGCGATGAAATCGATGCGCTGCAACGGATCCTGATAAAGCTCCGTCGCCGACTGCTCCATCAGCTCCTCGCGCGATGAGAATCCGAGGATGCGGGCCATGGCGTCGTTGCAATCGAGAATGCGGCCGTCGATGGTGTTGCGATAGACGCCGGCGAGGTTGCGCTCGAAGAGGACGCGATGCCGTTGTTCGCTGCCGCGCAGCGCCGCCTCGGTGCGATGACGCTGGATGGCGTTCACGAAGATCTCGCCGCTGATGCGTAGCAGCGACGCCGCCTCCCCGCTCCACGTCCGCGCCACCGCGCTGGCGATGCCGAGCGCGCCGAGAAATTCGCGGTTGTAGATCATCGGCACGACCACGATGGAGTGATTGCCGGCCCGCTTGAACGCTTCGCGCTCGGCGTACGCCTCGGCCGGCAGATCGTCGACGGAGATCGTGACCTGCTGCAGCGCGATGAGCTGCTCGCCGGTCCACGGAAATGCCGACATCGGAACGTGTACGCCGATGCCTCGTGTCGCATTCGGATCGGCCGTCCATTCGTGCGTCAGGACCGCGGCCTGCCGGTCGTCGTCGAGCATGTAGATGTAGGCGCGGTCAGCACCCACGAAACGGCCCACATTTTCCAGCGCCGCGGAGATTTCGCGGTCAATGTCCGCGGCGGCGACGTTGATGAAGTTCGTGGAGATTCCGGAGATCAGCTTCTCGAAGGCGAGGCGATGCTCCAGCAGTTCCTGCGTCTGCCTTGCGTCAGGGCGCAACTCGTCTGCATTCGCCGCGGACAATCAGATCTCCCGAAGCGAGCATCATAGCTTTTCAATCGGGTAGATCTTCACGTTCACTTCGCGTGCGTAGTGCCGTAGCGGATGCGCCTCGGAACGCTTAATGCCGGCAGCCCAGACCAATGTCTCGTCGAGCTCCAGCAGATCGGCGCGCTGCACCGGATACGGCTGATGGTGAACGTGGGCGCGGTAAAGCTGATGCTCGTCGTCGGCGGCGTAGAGGATGTATCGCTCGATCAGAAAATGCTCGAGCGATCCCGGCGCGGCCGCCGTCACGATGCCTTCCATAGCTTTGTAGCGGATGTGCGCGTTCGCAGGCTGCATGCCGAGGGGATCGTCGCGATGCGCGGTGAAATCGATTTCGGGGACGGCATCCTTCGACGGCAGAAACTCCATGTGCGAATGAAAGTACGGCAGCCTGTATGCGGCCCGTGCCGCGGCGACTGCGATGGCGCTCGACGCATCGAGGCTGAAGAACCAGACTCCGGGTTCGCGTCCGTCGCGATGGACGTACGTGCGGACGTTGATCTCGTGGAACGACGACACCCACGGCAGCGGCGGCACGCCGACCGGACGAACGCCGGTGAGCGTGAACGGAACGAGACCGACGTACGCGATGCCGTCGAACGTATCGATGGTCAATTCCGGAGGAACGAGCGCCTGCAACTCGTGCGGCGGAATCTCCCAATGCAGAAACAGTAGGTGATGCCAGTCCTGCCGCATGAGTGCGGGCTGATCGGGTTCCAGCGTCGGAGCGATACGGTCGATGATATCAACGGCGGTCACAGCACCGACTCAAGCAAAATCGCGTCCTGTTTTAGTATGGCGCATGCGAATCTTCCTCGCCGCCGCCGCGCTCGCCGCCGTCGCATGCTCGTCGTCAGGACCGTCGGCACCGAAACAGAAGGCCGAGATTCCGCCGCCCGATTTCGAAATCCGGCAACTGGTCGGCCCCGCGGAGCTCAACTACGAAGAAGGCGCGATCGAAGTGAAGTTCCGCCTCGACATCGGCAACCGCTCCAGCCTTCCGATGACGCTGCGACGCCTCGAGATCAGGACGGTGAATCCCGAGGGCGGCGCGTATACGCTCGACGCAAGCCATCGCGCGTACTACTTCAACAGGACGATCAACGCGCAGGAGCACGCCGCGGTCGACTTCTGGGCCAAGGCCTACGCCTACGGCCGCGGCACCCGCGAAAACGAGCCGGTCACCGTCCGCGGCACGCTCTACTTCGAGACGCCGAACGGCTACTACAACCAGGTCTTCGTGAAGGAGATCGGACAGTATCCGGGACAGAATGACTAGAAGAAGGGTGAAGAGTGAAGGGTGAAGAGTAAAAAAGGAGCGATTCTTTCACTCTTCACTCTTCACTCTTCACTCTTCTCATTTCAGTTTCTGCTGCAGCATCCAATGCACCATGCCCGGATCCGCGTACGCCGCATCCCAGACGTCGTGCGCGCCGTTCGGGTATTCGGTGTAGCGGACGTTGCCGCCGGTCTGGCGCAGCGCGGCCACCATCGATCGTGATTCCGTGACCGGTACGACGTCATCCTTCGCGCCGTGAAACGCCCAGACCGGCGTACGTCCGATCGCGACGGCCAGCGTGGCGTAGGGATTCGGCGATCCGACGATGCGCGCGACATCGGGCGGCGGATCGCTCGGGAACGGATCGTCCGGACGCCGCGCCACCTCGCCGCAGACCGGCACCACTGCCGCCCACTTGCGATTGTGCCGGGCCATGTACCACGCGCCGGCGCCGCCCATCGAGATGCCGGTGAGATAGATGCGGCGCGGATCGCCGTGAAACTCGCGGATGGCGTTCTGCAGCTCCGCCATCGCCATCAACTCAGTCTCGCCGTACCACTCGTGGTCGGCGTCAGCCTGCGGAAAAACGACGATGGCCTTGTACCGCTCGCCATAGCGCTCCAGCGCCGGCCCGAGGCCAGTGCTCACCTGCCGCAGATTGTCCGTACCGCGTTCGCCGCTGCCGTGGAGGTAGAGCACGACCGGCCAGTGATGCAGCTTCGTGTAATGGTGCGGCAGCCAGACGCGATACTTGTAGGTGTGATCGCCGAGCGTGACCTCGCGCTCCAGAAACTGCGACCGTCCTGTGCAGCAGACGACCGTGCAGCCGGCCAGTGCCAGCACCGCGAAAAGGATGATGAACGTTCGCCGTGGGGCCACTTACTCGAACAGATCGTACTCGGCGACGGGGAGCGGCTCCTGCTCGACGTCCGAACGCCACATTTCAAAAACGTAGAGATCCCAGTGCAGCAGGAAAACTTCCCTGGACATCTCCCACCGTGCCGTCAACCCCGGACCGACGCCGCGTTTGTTCTCCTTGATCAGATGGCCGAGGTTGTAAATGACCGTCTGCTGCTGCCGGTAGCCGGCGCGCGAGCAGAAGAAGTTGAGCGCTGCCTCGATCTTGAAGCGTTCCTGATAGCGGAGCGGCACCGTGTCCCATACCGCGCGGCGCATCACGCGGATACCCGACAGGACCGGACCGACCTTCATCTGCAGATGGAAGAAGTTGCGGATCGGGCCGCGGCTACGGACGCCGATGTTCATGTCGCACTCATCGCGCAACACCGGACGAAGGAGCGACTCGATGTGCTCGTCGGTGACATTGAACATGTCGCCATCTACAAAAAAGAGGACGTCGTGTCTCGCGTAGTCGACACCGAGGCGCATCGCGTAGCCCTTGCCGCGATTCTCGCGAAGGGCAATCGTGATGACATCGAATGAGCGTGCGATCTCGACCGTGCGGTCGGTGGAACCATCGCTGACCACGATGATCTCGTCGATCATCCCGCTCTTCGTCAGCGCGGTCAGCACCTCGGCAATCGTCTTTTCTTCGTTGTATGCCGCGATGATGGCCGAGGTACCCAATGAAATGTCTCCTAGATTCGCCCGATGGTGTGCAACCGGCAGACCATACCACAGCGATTTGCCCTGATCGCGCGATGCAACGAGACGGGCCAGACCTTTGCACAAGCCGCCATTCGCCATGAAACGGAACCTCATTTACGCGACGCTGCTGACCGCGGTCTGCATCATCCTTTCGGTGATCACGCTGACGCTTTCGGGATGCCAGTCGCTGGCCGGCCTGAACATCGTGAACCCTCGCTATGCGCTGCGCGGCGTCGTGCCGCACGTCGCCATCGCGCTGCCGTTGTCGCAGTCGGCAATCGATTTCGATTTCAACATCGAAGTCGACAACCCCAATCCGGTCGGACTCCGCCTCGACTGGCTCGACTTCGACCTCGCCGTCAACGACACGCCGGTGCTGACCAGCGTCCGCGCCGAACAGGGAGTACGCATTCCAGCGCACGGAGTCGGCGACGTCCGCCTGCGCACGCGAGTCGACTACCAGAATCTGAAAACGCTCTTCCGCCAGGTCGCCGACATGGTGCAGGGAAATCGCGCGACCTACACGATCCGCGGCAACGCCTATTACCAGACGCCGCTCGGCCAGATGCGCTTTCCGCTGACGCTGTACTCGCGGTGAGGGTGCGTCCCCTACGCCCGCAAGTACATCTCCACGCACTTCGCGAGCGCCTCGACCTCAATGGGCTTGCGGAACACGCGCCGCACCATCCTCGGACATCGCTGGAAGATCGCGGCGTCGGGAAGCAGGCTGGCCTCCGTCGATGTGATCACCAGCACCGCGGGCGGATCGTCGAGCGATTTGACGGAAGGATCGGAAGTGAGCGCTTCCAGCGAGTCGAGGACGTCCACGCCGCTCATCTTCGGCATCAGCACGTCGAGGATGACCACCGAGTACGGCGTGGTCACGATCTGGTGCAGCGCCTCGACGCCGTCGCGCGCGCCGTCGACGTTGACGGACTCGTGCACTCTCAGGAATTCGACGAGCAGGCGGCGGATGGTGTCGTCATCTTCAACGACGAGGACGTTTCCATTGCGCATGGGAGCAACCGTGGTCCGGTCGTAGCATAAAGCCGGCCATGATCTCCATCGGACCCGACGTGCTCCACGACTTCGAACGCGCCTCGCAGCTCGAATGGATCGAAACGAACGGACTCGGCGGCTGGGCGGGATCGTCGGTGACGTTTGCCAACACGCGCCGCTATCACGGCATGCTCGTGGCGGCGTTGCCGGGACGGACGGAGCGGACGGTGCTGGTGTCGAAGCTCGACGAAACCGTGAACGGCGTCGACCTGGCCACGAATCGCTTTCCCGATGTCGTCCACCCGCGCGGCTACGAGCGGCTCGTGTCGTTCCGGCGCGATGTCTTTCCGGTCTGGCAGTACGTCGCGGGCGGCGTCAAACTGCGCAAGACGGTCGTCGCGCCGCACGGCGAGAACCTCACGATCGTTCTCTACGAGGTGCTCGACTGCGCGAAACCGTTCGAGATGCGTCTCTCGCCGTTTCTGGCCGGACGTGACTACCACTCGCTGATCCACTGCACCGACGCCGCTCTGCCGTTCATCCACATCGACGTTCCCGGCGCGACGTTCCACCCGAAGCCCGATTGCTGGAAGGAGTTCGATTACGACCGCGAACGCGAACGCGGTCTCGATCATCTCGAAGATCTCTTCACGCCCGGCTACTACGGCCTGACGTTGAAACGCGGCGACGTGCTGCCGGTCGTGATCGCAACGGAGGAGGACGAATGGGACGCGCTGGGGATGATCGAGGACGAGCGATCGCGGCGCGAGGCGCTGGTGGTTTTGGGGGGTGGGGAGTTGGGCGTGGGGAGTGGGAGCGGAAACGCCGAGCCGAAGTTCTCGGGAACTCCCTCACCCCACACCCAACTCCCCACTCCCCTGCTCCTCGCCGCCGACCAATTCCTCATCGAGCGCGATGAGAAGAAAACCATCATCGCCGGCTATCACTGGTTCACCGACTGGGGACGCGACACGATGATCGCGCTGCCGGGCTTGTGCCTGGCCACGGGACGTTTCGACGACGCGAAACAGATCCTGCGCCGCTGGCTGGCTGCCGCGAGCAAGGGGATGATCCCGAATCGTTTTCCCGACGGCACGAACGAACCGGAGTTCAACTCTGCCGACGCCGGCCTGTGGCTGTTCCTCGCCGTCTGGCGGTACCGCGAAGCGGCGAACGACGAGACCTTTGTCCGTGAGGAGGCGCTGCCGGTATTGCGCGAAGCGATCAACTGGCTGGATCGCGGCACGCGCTTCGGCATTCACGTCGATCTCGACGGCCTTCTCTACGCCGGCGCGAACGGCGTGGCGCTGACGTGGATGGACGCAATCGTCGACGGCGAGGCGGTGACGCCGCGGCGCGGCAAACCGGTCGAGATCAACGCGCTCTGGTACAACGCGCTGCGCATCGTCGCGGAGTTGTCCACCGACAGCGGCCTGCGTTCGCGCGCGGACGGCGTCCGCGAGTCGTTCGAATCGGCGTTCTGGAACCGGCACACGCAATGCTGCTTCGACGTCGTCAATCCGAATGATGCGTCGATCCGCCCCAACCAGCTCTTCGCAATCACTCTCCCCTTCCCGCTCTTCGACGACGCGCGCGCCCAGGAGATCCTCAGCGTTTGCGAAGCGCAGCTCCTGACACCGGTCGGATTGCGCACACTCTCGCCGTCCGATCCTCGCTATCGCGGCCGCCTCATCGGCGATCCGCGTTCGCGCGATACGGCGTATCACCAGGGCACCGTCTGGCCGTGGCTCCTCGGACCGTACATCGACGCGCTGCTGCGGTATCGCGGTGATGCGGGCGTTGCGTCCGCGCGAGCGCTCATCGCGAACATGTCCACGCACCTCGGCGACGCCGGCCTCGGCACCATCGGCGAAGTCTTCGACGGCGAAGCGCCGCACGCCGCGCGCGGCTGCATCGCGCAAGCATGGAGCGTGGGCGAAGTGCTGCGGGCGATGGCGAAACTCCGCGAGAACATGTAGCGGCCGCCTCCGCGGCCGCGGATCATTCGCGCGCCCCAAACCCCGCGCTGAGCGCGGGGCTGGATTGTTCACCGCGCCTCCGCGCGGTCCCGACGGCGCAGCCGTCGCAAGAACCAAAGCGCCACACGTCGCGCGCGGCTGCATCGCGAAGCATGTACCGCGAGGTTGCGACGGGTCGCGCGCGGAGGCGCGCAGGACAATGCAGCCCCTGCGCGCGATGGCGAAACTCCGCGAGAACATGTAGCGGCCGCCTCCGCGGCCGCGGACCATCCGCGCACGCCAAACCCGCGCCGAGCGCGGGGCTGGATTGTTCACCGCGCCTCCGCGGTCCCGACGGCGCAGCCGTCGCAAGAACCAAAGCGCCACACGTCGCGCGCGGCTGCATCGCGCAAGCATGTACCGCGAGGTTTGCGACGAGGTCGCGCGCGGAGGCGCGCAGGACAATGCAGCCCCGCGCTCAGCGCGGGGAAAGTCGGCGTACCCGAAGTTCGTGGCCGCGGAGGCGGCCACTACAAAAGCTCGCGCCGCGAGACATCGACCCGGCGCGTCGATTGCTATTTGTTGTGTCGAATGCAAACGGCGCTTCGCGAGCTCGCGCGGTCGTACTTCATCCAGCTCAGTTACGAAGACGCGGCCGGCAAGCGGCGGCAGGCTTCGACCGATTCCCTGCGCGCGGCGCTCGATGCGCGCGTGCCCGGCGGCGTCACGAATGTCGACGATGCGTTGCGCGCAAGGTGGGAAGAGCTCTGCCGCCGCGTCGTCGAGCCCGTGATCGTCGTCTGGGGCCGCAGCCGGCTGCGCCTTCCGGCCGGACACTGCGAAATCACTCTCGAAAGCGGCGAACGCATCGAAACGTCCGGCACACACGCGCCGCGGCTGCCGTTCGGCTACCACACGCTGCGCGTTGACGGCATTCATGACGCGGCCATTTTCGCCGCTCCGATCAAGGCGCCGTCGCCGAAGAACGTCCGGGCCTGGGGCATCTTCGCGCCGGTCTACGCGATGCGCACGGCCAAAACATGGGGCACCGGCGACCTCGGCGATCTGCAGGGCTACCGCGAATGGGTCAACGCCCTCGGCGGCGGCATCGTCGCCACGCTGCCGATGGGAGCAGCGTTCATGGACGAAGATCCCAGTCCCTACTCGCCGGTCAGCCGCCTGTTCTGGAACGAGATGTACCTCGACGTGCGCAAGCTCCCCGAGTATCGCGGCGAGCCGCTCGAGCCACTCCCCGACGACGGCCGCGTCGACTACAAACGCGTCGTGGCCGCGAAACGCCGGCTGCTCGAAACGCTGGCGGAACGTTTCGCACCCGATGACGCCTTCCGCGAGTTTGCGCGCGGCGCAAACGACTACGCGGAGTTCCGCGCCCGCCGCGAAGCCGATCGGCCGGGCAGCGACGACGGCGGCGAGTCCGCGTGCGCAATGCCGTTCGCGGACGATCACGACAAACGCGTCCGCTATCACCTCTACGTTCAATATCGAATGGCCCAGCAGATGCGCGCCGTTGCGGCCGATGCGAAGCGCGGCGGTCTCGGGCTCTATCTCGATTTCCCGCTGGGCGTGAATCCGAACGGCTACGACGCCTGGCGCTACAGCGAGCACTTCGCGAAAGGCGTCTCCGCCGGATCGCCGCCCGACCTCTTTTTCACACGCGGGCAGAACTGGGGTTTTCCGCCGCTCGATCCCGATGCCATCCGCGCGCATCACCACAAATGCTTTCGCGCCTGCATCCGCCGGCAACTCGAACACGCCGGAATCCTGCGCATCGATCACGTCATGGGTCTGCATCGCCTCTTCTGGATTCCGAATGGCGCCGAGGCGAAGGAGGGTGTGTATGTTCATTACCCTCATGACGAGTTGTACGCGGTGCTCACCATCGAAGCGAATCGCGCGGACTGCGTCATCGTCGGCGAAGACCTCGGCACGGTTCCGGCCTACGTCCCCGACATCATGCGCAAGCGCGGCATCCGGCGGATGTACGTCGTCCAGTACGAGATCAAGCCGGAGGGTGAGCAGCCGATCGGCGCGCCGCATCGGCAGTCGATCGCATCGACCAATACGCACGACATGCCCGCGTTCGCGGGCTTCTGGTCCGGAGCCGACATCGACGATCGCCTCGAGCAGGGTCTGCTCGAGGATCGTGCTGCCGGACGCGAGCGCGACACGCGCGCGCAGATGCGCGACTCGCTCATCCGGTTTCTGAAGGCGCGCGGCTTGCTATCGAACGATGGCAGCGACACGATGGCGGTTCTCGACGCGCTCGTGCGTTTTCTCGGCAGCAGCGACGCCGAGATGGTGCTCGTGAATCTCGAAGATCTCTGGCTCGAGCGCGAGCCGCAGAACGTTCCCGGCGTTCCCGATCGCAGTTGGCGGCAACGTTTCCGCGTACCGCTGGAGGCGGCGCGCGCCGACGCAACGATCACTACGATTCTCGGCGCGCTCGATCACTCACGAAGGATGGCTGATGGCAACCAGACGTAAGAAGGACGGCGGCGCGGACACTCCGAAAGCGCCGGCGAAGAAACGAAGCACGGCAGCGAAGACCACGAGCGCGCCGCGAACGCGGAAGCCGCGCGCCGGCGAAGTGGCGGAGATCGCGCAGGCGATGGGTGCGGACGTCGTTCCCAGCGTTCCGATTGAAGTAGATTTGCCCGCCGTGGCGGAAACAGCACCTACACATCTCAGCGATTGGGACTTTCATCTCTTCAACGAAGGCAGCCACACCCGTCTTTGGGAAAAACTCGGATCGCATGTCGTCACCCGCGACGGCGTGGATGGAACGATGTTCGCGGTGTGGGCGCCGAACGCCGCCGCGGTCAGCGTCATGGGCGACTGGAACGGCTGGAATCCCGACCAGCATCAACTCAATCACCTCGGCGCCTCCGGAATCTGGGAAGGCTTCGTGCCCGGCATTGGCAAAGGCACGCACTACAAGTTCCACATCCGCTCGAAATACAACAACTACCGCGTCGATAAGGCCGATCCGTTCGCCGTGATGCAGGAGACGCCGCCCGACACCGCCTCGGTGGTCTGGGATCTCGCCTACGAATGGAATGACGGCGACTGGATGCGCGACCGCGCCCAACGCAACGCGCTCACCGCGCCGATGTCGATCTACGAAGTGCACCTCGGATCGTGGCGTCGTGACGGCGATCGCCCGCTCACCTATCGCGAGATGGCCGAACCGCTTTCGCAATACGTGCGCAAGATGAACTTCACGCACGTCGAAATCCTGCCGGTCATGGAGCATCCGTTCTACGGCTCCTGGGGCTACCAGTGCACCGGTTTTTTCGCGCCGACCAGCCGCTACGGAACGCCGCAGGATCTGATGTACCTGATCGAGGTCCTGCACCAGAACGAAATCGGCGTCATCCTCGATTGGGTGCCGTCGCATTTTCCGAGCGACGAGCACAGCCTCGGATATTTCGACGGCACGCATCTCTTCGAGCACGCCGATCCGCGCAAAGGCTTTCAGCCCGATTGGGGATCGCTGGTCTTCAACTACGGCCGCAACGAGGTCCGCTCGTTCCTGCTATCGAGCGCGCTCTACTGGCTCGGCGTGTTTCACGCCGACGGACTGCGCGTCGATGCCGTCGCGTCGATGCTCTACCTCGACTATTCGCGCAAACATGGCGAGTGGATCCCGAACGAATTCGGCGGCCGCGAGAATATCGAGGCGATCTCCTTCCTGCGCCGTTTGAATGAGGACGTCTACAAGGCGCATCCCGACGTGCAGGTCATCGCTGAGGAGTCGACGGCGTGGCCGATGGTGTCGCGGCCGACGTACGTGGGCGGACTCGGATTCGGGATGAAGTGGGACATGGGTTGGATGCACGACACGCTGCGCTACTTCGCGCTCGATCCGATCCACCGCAAGTTCCATCATAACGATCTGACCTTCCGGATGATGTACGCCTTCACCGAAAACTTCGTGCTGCCGCTCTCGCACGACGAGGTCGTACATGGAAAGGGATCGCTGATCCGCAAGATGCCCGGCGACGAATGGCGGCGCTTCGCCAATCTGCGGCTGCTCTTCGCGCACATGTATTCGCAGCCGGCCAGGAAGCTGATGTTCATGGGCGGCGAATTCGGGCAGTGGCGCGAATGGAATCACGACGCCAGCCTCGATTGGGACCAACTCGATTCGCCGCCGAACGCAACGCTGCAACGCTGGGTCGAGGATCTGAACAAGGCCTATCGCACGATTCCCGCGCTACACGAGCTCGACCTCTCGCCCGAGGGCTTCGAATGGATCGATTGCTGCGACACGGAAAACAGCATCGTCGTATTGATGCGGAAGTCGAAGTCGCATCCGGAGCAGCCGGTGATCGTGGCGCTGAACTTCACGCCGATCCCGCGGCATAACTACCAGGTCGGCGTTCCGTTCGGCGGCCGATGGGCCGAGGTGTTGAACAGCGACGCGATTCTATACGGCGGAAGCGGGCAGGGAAACATGGGCGGCGTCGATGCCGCGCCGATTCCGCTGCATGCTCGCAAGTGGTCGGTCAATCTCACGCTGCCGCCGCTCGCGGCGGTGTTTTTGATTCCATCCGCAGATGACGCAGATGAGCCCAGATGAGAAGCCCATCCTCGGCGCGAACCTGATCGAACACGGCCGCTGCGAGTTTCGTGTCTGGGCGCCGGACGTCGAGACTGTCGAGCTCCACATCGTCGCGCCGGACGAGCGTCGCATCGCGCTGACGAAAAATGCGCGTGGGTATCACGAGGCCACCATCGATGCGGGCGCCGGCACGCGCTACCTCTTCAACGTCAATGGCGACAACCGTCCTGATCCCGCTTCGCGTCTGCAACCGGAGGGCGTGCATGGACCGTCGGAAGTCGTGGCGCGTGAGTTCGAATGGCACGATGCGGGATGGAGCGGCGTCGCGCTCGAGGACTATGTCGTCTACGAGCTGCACGTCGGAACCTTCACATGCGAAGGGACGTTCGACGCGGTCATCGAGCATCTCGACGCGCTCAAAGACCTCGGCATCACGGCGATCGAGCTGCTGCCGGTCGCGCAATTTCCCGGCAATCGCAACTGGGGCTACGACGGCGTCTACATCGGCGCGACGCAGAATTCGTACGGCGGTCCGGCGGGACTGAAGCGCCTCGCCGACTCCTGTCACGCCCGCGGCCTTGCGCTCCTCCTCGACGTCGTCTACAACCACCTCGGCCCCGAGGGAAACTATCTCGGTCAGTACGGCCCGTACTTCACCGATCGCTACAAAACTCCGTGGGGGCTGGCGATCAATTTCGACGGTCCGCACAGCGACGACGTGCGCTGGTTTTTCATCCACAACGCGCTGCAATGGATCGATGAATTTCACATCGACGGACTGCGCGTCGACGCGGTTCACGCGATCATCGATCACACCGCCGAGCCATTCCTGCAGGACCTGACCACCGCCGTTCGCCAACGCGCCGAAACGCTCGGACGCCGCATCTACACGATCGCGGAATCCGATCTCAACGACCCTCGCGTGATCACGCCAAAGGACGACCTCGGCCTCGGCTTCGATTCGCAATGGTGCGACGATTTTCATCACTCGCTGCACACGCTGCTCACCGGCGAACGTGATGGCTATTACAGCGGCTTCGGCCGCACCAGCGATCTCGCGCGCACGCTGACCACCGGCTATCTCTACACCGGCCAGCACTCGCCCTACCGCGGACGCAAATACGGCCTCGCGCCGAAAACGCGCGACGGCAAACAATTCGTGGTCTTCGCGCAGAACCACGACCAGGTCGGCAACCGCATGCTCGGCGACCGCCTGTCGTCGCTCGGATCGATCAACAAACTGCGCCTCGCCGCAGCCGCCGTGGTGCTCTCACCCTTCATCCCGATGCTCTTCATGGGCGAGGAGTACGGCGAGACCGCCCCGTTCCAGTACTTCACCTCCCACGGCGACGAAGCGCTGATCGAAGCGGTCCGAAAAGGCCGCGCCGAGGAGTTCGACGACTTCGATTGGGAAGGCGAGCCGCCCGACCCGCACGCCGAAGAGACGTTCCATCGCTCGAAGCTAACGCGCGAAGAGCAGGACGGCCTGCGCGATTTGTATCGCGAGCTGCTCCGCCTCCGTCGCGAAATCCCCGCGCTCCGCTCGCTCAACCTCGATGCCGTGGAAACGCACGCGGATGATGAACGGCGGACGTTGGTCGTTCAACGAGGCGACACATTGTTGGTGTTCAATTTCAGCGATCGCGAGCAGAAGATTGTGGTGTCAGGCTCATGGACGATGGTGCTCGACACCGGGGTAACGCTGGCGCTCGATCACATTTCGTTGCAAGCCGAGGCCTTCGCGTTGTTGCGCAGATAGCGTTTCACGCGGAGACGCGGGGATGCGGGGACGCGGAGAAAACCAGGTCACGCTTGAAAGTTAGGCGGATCAAATCCACGGTATCCTCAGGCAACTGTTGACTGTCGAACTAGCGAACGTTGATTCTACTTAGTGTCCGGTGGTGCCGCCGCGCTAGTGGCTGGCGGAGAGAAATTGATGAGCGCTCGAAAGTATTTAGTTGGACTAGCAACGCTTGCCCTCCTGATCTGGGGCCCGATCAAATCGTCATGGCCGGCACCGCTCTTGATTCGCGTGCTGTATCTCATAACAATTCCTACACTGTTATGGTTTGCGCTAGCGAAGCTGTGGAAGGTCTGGCGTCCTGATGCTCTGGCCGAGGATCGACTCCATCGAACACTTGCTGGTGTAGCGGCCGGTGCTCTGCTGCTTGGGGCGATTTTCGCGGCGCGGGCCAGTCATCACTTCGACTGCACTGAGAAAGTTGTGACACGTGACGGATACGAATGCGTCGGCGATTACGTGCGGGTGCAAGGACCCGATTTCGGCCAGACATTCCTGCTCACTCTTGCATCTGGATTCGCCTTCTGGCTCGGCCTGCGTGGTGTGCAATCAAGTGACTTGAATGATCGTGGGTGATTCGGCTCGTCCAGTTCGGCAGGCCGTCTCCGCGGGCTGAACGTTGGTCTGCTATGCGCATGGAAGACTAAATAGAAAAGACGCATGATTCGAGAAGATGAGCGGAGAGCCTTCGAGGCGTTCCAACGCTGCCACCCGGCATTCTTCCGCGACCACACCTGCAGCGAGGAGCCAGATCCGCCTGATTTCATATGCACAAACGCTCAAGGTGAACGCATTGGGATCGAACTTGCCGAGTGGGTAGACGAGGCTGCGATCAAGGTAAGCAAGCGTGCTCATCGCATTCGACGTTCGTTTCGTGACGCCATCGCGGCCGTATCACTCAGGCCAGCAAATATAGGGCGTGTGTGGATATTTCCTCGTCGAGAGTTGCACAGCGGCATTGCGAAGGTTCTCGGCAACGAACTGCGCGAGTGTATCGAGGCGGCGGATAAGGATTGGGAATCACTTACAGCGCGCTGGCCCGTTTATCAAGGCTATCCGCTCAGCGATTTCGCGCGTTACCCCACCCTCGCAAAGTATGTTTCCGCTTTGGATCTTTCCCCGCCTCAGTCAGACATACCATTCCACATCAGCTTTCTTCCCCAAGGGGACGCCTACTCAACCCGCTCGGGATTCCAGGCCCTTCTTCGAGTCCTTGGAAAGAAAGAGTCCATGTACGGCGATCTGCGCCAGAAGCAATCGCTGGCAAAGCTACACCTTGTACTTTACTGGTGGCAAGGAGCCCTGCATAACGCGCCCTACGACAACGGAATGGGGTATTCGCTCAACGAAATTGCCGCAGATCTTCAGACGCTCGTCGAAATAGGCGGAACGAATTTTGATGTCGTTTTCATTTTCGACGTACCGCGCGAAAAGTTGGTCCAGGTGTGGCCCGCCGCCTAACACTCTGGCGATGATCACCGACTCGCTTGCAATCGCCTGAGCACTCCTACTGTCTCATATCTTCAATCGCCGAATATTCGCTTCCGTGAAGCCTTGAAGGAGCTCGTTGATGCCCACGTCGAGTGCTCGCGCCAGACGCACGATCACCGGTAAGCCGGGAGCTTTCAGTCCTCGCTCCATTTCGCCGACATAGTTCGTGCTGAGCCCTGTCAGCTCGGCCAGACGTTCCTGGGACAGACCACGGCGCTTTCGCGTTTCGCGTAACGACGTACCGAACAGCTCGGCCACGGATTGCACGCTTGCATTCCACGCTAAAGTTGGGCATCATGACCACCATCTTAAGTTGTGTTTCTGGGAGGGCTCCATGAGCAAGATCAGCACGTTTCCGGCTGCGGCGAACCTGAACCGCCGCGAAACAATCGAGATCGAGTTGCCTAGCTTCCTCGTTCGCGCGCTGCAGGAGCACGTCAGAGCGGCGAACGAGGACGCGGATGAGGAAGAACGCGTGGATCTCAATCACCTCATCGAGGTGCAACTTGCAGAGTGCGTCACGATCGCCGACGTAGCGCGTATGGAGCGCGACGTACCAGGAATGAGCAAGGCAGTTTCGCGCTGGTTAACTGAAATTGAACACGGAGACGATTGACTCACGCGGAGACGCGGAGCGGTTTTTCTCATCGCGCTTTGCCTCTCCGTGAACTCCGCGTGACCGGCACCCCTTTCGCACCGCAGCGGGCACGATGTACCGAGTACCACGCGCCACGTACCGCATCCAATTCAACGCCGGCTTCACCTTCGCCGACGCGCGCGCGATCGTCCCCTACCTCGCGGAGCTCGGCATCAGCGACATCTACGCGTCGCCGATTCTGAAAGCGCGCAAGGGCAGCGGACATGGATACGACGTCGTCGATGCGAACGCGCTGAATCCCGAGCTCGGAGCGGATGACGATTTCAACGCGCTCCACGAAGAGTTGCAGCGGCGAGAGCTCGGACTGCTCCTCGACGTCGTCCCGAATCACATGGCCGCCACCCCGGAGAACGCGTGGTGGATGAGCGTTCTCGAAAATGGGGAGCATTCGCGATTTCTGCACTACTTCGACATCGACTGGACTCCCGTCACCACGCGCGGCCAGACCGTCAGCAAAGTCCTCCTCCCGATCCTCGGCAAGCCGTACGGCGAGGCGCTCGAGTCGCGCGAGATCCAGCTTCACTTCGACGTCGACGGCTTCTTCTTGACCTACTACGACAAGCGCCTGCCGCTCGCGCCGAGCTCGTACAACCAGGTGCTTCGCGAATGTGTGGAGTCACTGCCGCGCGAGGGCGTGGCCATCGAGCTGCGCGAGCTGGTCGAGAACGATGACTCCGTTCCGAACAGCAGGTTCCTCAAGGAAACGCTCTGGCGGATTTACGAGCAGGACGCGCCGTTTCGCGACGCGATGAACGCGGCCGTCGAACGGATCAGCAGCGACGCCGACTCGCTCGACGCGCTGATCGACGCGCAGTGGTACCGCCTCGCGTACTGGCGCATCGCCAGCGAGAAGATCAACTACCGCCGCTTCTTCGACGTCACCGATCTGGTCGGCGTCCGCGTCGAGAATCCCGAGGTGTTCGAGGCGCGCAATCGTCGAACGCTGGAGATGATCGCGGAAGGGAAAGTGACCGGACTACGCATCGATCACATCGACGGTCTCTACGATCCGATCGGCCACATGCGCAAGCTGCAGCTGCGGCTGGCCGGCGAGCCGTCCGGCGATGATCGTTTCTACATCGTCGTCGAGAAAATTCTCGAGCATGGCGAGGAGCTGCCGCGTGAGTTTCCGGTCAGCGGAACGACCGGCTATGACTTCCTCGATTCGGTGAACGCGCTCTTCGTCGATGCGAACGGACTGCAGCAACTCGATCGCTTCTATCGCAAGTTCACCGGCGTCACGGCGACGTTCGACGACATCTGCTACGAGCGCAAGAAACAGGTCATCCACGAGCTTTTCTCCGGCGAGATGCGCGCCCTCGGCAAGCAGCTCGGAGCCGTGGCCATGCCGGACCGCAACGCGCGCGATTTCGCACCGGTCGATCTCACCGCCGCGCTCACCGAGGTCACGGCGTGCATGCGCGTGTACCGGACGTACATCCGCGAGGCAACTGTTGACGATGAGGACGTGCAGTCGATCCGCACCGCAATCGTGGAAGCGCGGCGGCGCGCTGCGAACACGATCGACGAACGATTGTTCACCTTTCTCGAACGCGTCCTGCTCGTCGATCCGCCGGCCTACGTCGCATCGGAACGCGAGAACTGGCAGGCCTTCGTCATGCGCTGGCAGCAGTTCACCGGCCGCGTCATGGCCAAAGGCGTCGAGGACACCGCCTTCTACAACTACAACCGCTTGATTTCGCTGAATGAGGTCGGAGGCAATCCCGGACGCGCCGGCGACTTCGACGGCCTGGCGGAGTTTCACGCGCGCGCGGCGCAGATGCAGCAGCAGTGGCCGCACACGATGAACGCGACGTCGACACACGACACGAAGCGCAGCGAGGACGTGCGGGCCCGGATCAACGTGCTGTCGGAAATCGCGCCACAGTGGGAACGTCAGGTGCGCCGCTGGTCGAAGAGGAACGCGAAGCATCGCGTGAATGAAATCCCCGACGCGAACACGGAGGTGCTCATCTACGAAACGCTCATCGGCATGTGGCCGCTCGATCATGAGGAGTTGCCGTCCGTACGCGATCGCCTGAAGCAATATCTCGAAAAGGCCGCGCGCGAAGCGAAGACGCACACGAGTTGGATTGCTCCGAATTCGACGTACGAAGAATCGCTCCTCGGCTTCGCGGACGCGATTCTCAGCGATACGAGCTTCGGCGAAGACCTCGTCCGCATCCAGAAGCGCGTCGCGTTCTACGGCTTCCTCAACGGACTGTCTCAGGTCGTCCTGAAAGCGACCGCGCCCGGCGCTCCCGATTTCTATCAGGGCACGGAGCTTTGGGATTTCAGCCTCGTCGATCCCGATAATCGCCGTCCCGTCGACTACACGTCACGCGCCGCCATGCTGAAAAAGATGAAGGCAGCATGCGAAAAAGATTCACTATCGATCGAGACGCTCCTCCGCCGCTGGCACGACAGCCGGATCAAAATGTTCGTCACCTGGAAAGTGCTCGACGCGAGATCGCGTCACGCGGATCTCTTCCGCGACGGTACCTACGAGCCGATCAACACCGGACCGAACATCCTCGCATTCACGCGCCGCCACAAAGCGGACGCGGTCGTCGTCGCCGTCCCGCGATTAGTCGCGAATCTCGTCAAACCCGGCACGTTCCCGATCGGCGATGTGTGGCCCGATGCCTCAATCCCGATTGCCGGCTCCTGGCGCAATCTCTTCACCGGGGAGAATCTGGAGGGCGACGAGGTCCGACTCCGCTCTCTGTTCCGCTGTTTTCCGGTAGCAGTTATCGAGAAGGTCTCAAACGTTTTATCGGCGTAATCTGCGAAATCTGCGGATAAAAACCTATCCGCAGATTTCGCAGATAAACAGAGATGAGCACGGTCAAATCCTGCCCGACACCTCACCCAAATCGCGCAGCTCCTCGGAATGCTGCGCCGTCAGCGCGGCGCCGGCTAGGCGCCATGACCAGTTGTCGTGCTCGGCGCCGGGACGGTTCATGCGCGCGTCGCTGCCGAGGTTGAGGATGTCCTGCACGGGGACGATGGCGGTTTCGGCGACGGATGTGTAGGCGGCGCGGATCAGGTTCCAGGCAACGTCGCTCGCGTCGCACACGCCGAGGTACGACGCGATCGACTGAAGCTCGCCGGCTGTGGCATGTTCGTACCAGCCGCGCGCCGTGTCGTTGTCGTGCGTGCCGGTGTAGACGACAG
>DASYJY010000157.1:0-7303 GCA_035995985.1 Thermoanaerobaculia bacterium
GAGGCATTGCGGGCAATGGACGAATTGCGCGCGCGCGCCGTCGGAACATATACCCTTCCGCTATTTCTGGCGCGCATTTACGCGGCGCTTGGGAATAATGACGAGGCAATGAAGAATCTCGAACAGGTATACAACGATCGCTCCGAATCCGCGGTCTGGCTCAAGGTCGATCCGTCGCTCGACACGGTCCGCAGCGATCCTCGATTTATTGCATTGATGAGAAAGGTAGGACTGCCCCAATGAGGACTCTCGCCGAGCTCTACCTGCCCGATTTCGACCAGGAGATGACCAACACCCGCCGCGTTCTGGAGCGCATTCCGACCGATAAGTTCGACTATTCACCGCATGGCAAGTCGTGGAAGATGGGCGGCCTCGCCACGCACGTCGCCAACCTCCCCACATGGGCGACGCTGATGATCGATCACGACTCCTTCGACATCGCCCCACCCGGCCAGCCGCCAATGCGCGCGCCGGAACAGAAATCGTCCGAGGAGCTGCTGGCCTTTTTCGAAAAGAACGCCACCTCCGCCCGCGCCTCCATCGAATGCGCCTCAGACGAGCTCCTCCAGGCCGAATGGACGCTCCTCGCCGCCGGCAACAAAATCCTCTCCGCGCCGCGCTTCCGCCTCCTGCGCAACTTCGTCCTCCACCATCTAATCCATCACCGCGCGCAGCTAACGGTCTACATGCGCCTCAACGACATCCCGCTGCCCGGCTTGTACGGACCGAGCGCGGACGAGAAGTGACGGTTCACCTCACCATGCGCGCCGAGCCGTCGCGAATCCCGCGTTCGACCAACTGCCATAGCTTTCGCTCGGCGACACGGTCCAACTCTTCTTCGTGCTCATCGAGCGCCTGTTCGCGGCGGCCGAGGTCGCGTTCCTGAGCGTGCAGGTCGTCGAGACGCGATCGTTCGTGGACGCTGAGCTGCCGATCGTCCTGCGCGTCTTCGAGCGCGTCACTCTCCCGTTCCAGCTTGCGCGTCTCGCGCTCGATTTCTTTCTGTTGCGGACGCAGCTCCCGTTCCGGCGCGAAGTAGTCCCACGCCTCGGCCAAACGCGCGCGATCGGTGATGACGTATCGCCGCCGATCGTGGCGAACCCATAAATAGTCGCCGCTCAGCGTGCCTTTGATGGCGGTGAAATCCTCGAGTGAACCGCTGATCGGCGTCGAATTGCCGGCGCCGAAATGCAGGACGTACGAATCGCGCGCTTCTGCGGTAACCGCGGCGACAACGATCAGAACAGCGAATGACAGGGAGCGTTTCATGATGTCCTCCGCGGCGTTGGACGACGACGCGACGGCGCGGTTAGCCGCGTGTCGGGGTAGGGAAATGCTGCCGCCGATCCTCACCTCTATACATGTCTATGCGCGGCACGGTTCGGCGCGCGCGGCCGGCGGTCGCGGTCGACCTTCGTGCGTTCGGATGGGACCGCGCGCTCATCGCCACGCTGCGGCATTCGACGCTGCCGTGGTTCGACGGATTCGCGGCAGACATTTCGCTCGACGCGACGCCGATTGCGGAGGCCGGAGAGCTCGGCGCGCGCGACCGGCTCTCGCTCGTCGCGCAATTGGCGGCGCATCAGGCGTTGCTGCAGTTTGCCGGATTTTCGGATGCGGACTACGACCCCGCCGAGTGGGCCATCGTCCGCAAGCGCGGCAACGACTGCCGGCTCGTGCGTGTAGTCGCCCGAGGAATAGCGGAAGAAGCGCCACCGGCGCTGACGGTGATTCAGCAATTCGCGGAAGGCGCCGGCGCGCCGCCGCTGGAGTCGTTGCGGCAATCGTGGGGGCGCGCGGAGTCTGTGTACCTCGAGATCGAATCGCGGTTGCGCGGCGACGCGGCTGCCGACCTGCGGTGGATGCGGCGCGCGGCATGCGGCGGGATCGCGTCACCGGGTCCGGATGCGCTGAACGACATCCTGCGCGGTGCGGCGCGAAGTTTCCGCGGCGAAGCGATTGACGCCATTCGCGCCGCGGCGGCGCTCGGCGGCGAGCAGGTGATCGAGATCGGACTCGATGCCTCGCCGCTGCAGCGCTACTCCGCGGTCAATGCGCTCGCGGCGATTGCCGGATCGCTGGAGAAACGCGGCGAGAGCGAGATCGTCGAAGCAATCGTCGAGCGAGCGCCGCGACAGCGGCTGATCTTCGCCATCACGAATCGCGACCGTTTCGACGCCGCCTCGGCGCGCGTGCTCGAGATGCTCGCCGCGACGGATGCCGGAATCTGGATTGCTGCCGATCGCGGCGACGTCGACCTGCCCGCGGCGCGCTCGTTCATCGTCGCGGCCTCGTTGCGCGCGGCGCGTGCGGTGGAAGGGCGCGCGCAACTCGACGCATTCGTCGAATCGGACGACTTCCCGCTCTTTCTCGATTCCGGGACGCTTCCGTTCGATGAGGAAGTGCCGGCACTCGTGTCGTTGCGCGAGCCGCTCCGCTCCTACATCGCCGCGATCGCGCTCCTCGGCACGCGCGCGCGGCTCGATGTTGCCGCGGCATTCTTCCGGCAGCTCATGTTCGGCGAATCGGTCGAAGGGCTGGTCGTCGACGGCATCACATCGATTGAAGACGGCCATCTCCTCTTCGCCTCGGACGCTGTACGCCGAGCAGCGGCGCGGCTGATTCCCCCTTCCTCGCAGGCGACGCTTGGCAGAGTCGCGGCCGAGGTGCTCGCGGCGACAGGAGACTTCGCCGCGTCGGCGTCGCTCTTGATCGATGCGGGCGATGCGCGCGCAGCGGCGGCGATGCTCGAACGCGCATTGCCGCACAAAGCGCTGCCGATTTTGCGAATGATGCCGCGCCACGCGTTGACGCCGAAGCTGGCGGAAATCCTCGCATCCGCGCTCATCGATGCCGGCCGCTATCGCGATGCGCGCGACGCCGCGCAGATCGTGGCCGGCGATGCGCACGAGTTGCTGCTTGCGCGCATCGAGCGGCGTACCGGCGACTACGGTCCGGCATTGACGCGTCTCGATCGTATCGCGGCGCGCGGATTCGACGCGGCCATCCTCCGTGCCGATCTGCTCTACATCGATTCGCGTTACGACGAGATGCGCGCCGCGCTCGCCGAGTGCACGGCTACGAACGATGAGGAGCACGCGCAGCTTGCGTATCTGCGGGCGTTGCTCGCATTCGAACTGCGCGAGCCGATCGACGATCAGCCGGAACCGTCCCACTACCTCGCCTCGCGGCTGGCAACGTATCTCGCATCGCGCGACAATGTCGACGCAGCGGCACGGCACGCCGCACAATCGCTCGAACGTGCGCGCTGCGAAACGGAGCGCATCGACGCCGCGCTCGACCGCGTCTACATCCTTTTCACCGCCGGCTCGTGGGCCGCGGCGCGCGATGAGGCGTTGCGCACGCTCGCCCTCATCGAGGAGACGCAGGGCGATCGCGCCGGCGGCGGAATCCTCTTCATCCTCGCTTACCTCGCTGCCGACGACGGCCAATGGACGCACGCGGCGCAGCGCCTTCATCGTCTTCGCCACTTCTATCGCGGCACCGGCGATGACAAACGCCTTCACGAGCTCGACATGATCGCCGCGCATCTCGACTTCTCGCGCGGACGTTTCGCCGACGCCGCCCGTGCCGCGCAGGCAATCGTCGACAGTGCTCAATTCTCTCCGCAGATTCGCGAAGCGGCCGCGCTGATCCTCGACGAGATCGACTGGATCGGGGGGCGCGATACGCCGCTTCGCTCGACCGGTAGCTCTGAAAATATCGAGCTGACGAAGCGTCACAACGCGATGCGAGTCCGCCGCAGCGGCGGACTCGCAGACCTCGGCGGAACCAACACCGGCTCGCAAAAGCTAAAGCACTTCCGCGACGCGCTTGGCCGTGGCGACACCGCAACCGCGGAGTCGCTCGCCGCGGAGATGAAGATCGAACTCCCGAAACGCGAGACCACCGCCTCGGCCATCGAAATGCGTTTCCTGCGCGAGGCGGCATTGCGCGACTTCCCATTCACGCCGCGCGACTTCGTCCCGACAACCTGGCGCTTCGCCACGCGCAACCGCCTCGGACAATGGCAGGAAATCGGATCGGCCGCCGCGCTCACGGGATCCGAGCTCGACACCATCGCCGCCGCCGGCAAACACGATTGGATCCTCTGCAGTGATCGGGAGCTGCTTTTCGTCGACGGCATCAGCGCGTGGGCTCCCGAGTCGCGCGACGCGCTCGCGGCGCTCTTCCGCACGCGCGCTGAACATCGCCGCATGCGCCGCGTCATCGAACAGAACGAGAACGTGACGGTCGCAAAGAGCGAGGCCATCGAAGGCATCGTCGGCGACTCGCCCGTGATGCGCGAGATCTTCACACTCATCACTCGCGTGGCGCGCCGCGACGTCCCGGTCTGCATCCTCGGCGAATCGGGAACCGGCAAGGAGCTGGCCGCGCGCGCCGTCCACCGTCACTCGCCGCGCCGCGGCAAGATCTTCACTCCCGTCAATTGCGCGGCGCTGCCGGAGAACCTGATCGAGAGCGAATTGTTCGGCCACGTGCGCGGTGCCTTCACCGGCGCCGACCGCGATCGCGCAGGCCTGATCGAAAGCAGCGACGGCGGAACGCTCTTCCTCGATGAGATCGGCGAGATGCCGCTGTCTGCGCAGGCAAAACTCCTTCGCTTTCTCCAGGAGGGGGAGTTCCGCCGCGTCGGCGATACGGTCAACCGCACGGCCGACGTGCGCATCGTCAGCGCCACGAATCGCAAGCTCGAATCTGCAGTCGAAGACGGACAATTCCGCGAGGATCTCTACTACCGCATCGGCGGAATCGAGATCGCCTTACCGCCGCTGCGCGAACGCCCGTCCGACATCCCGCTGCTCGCGTCGCACTTCATCGCACGCGAACACGAGAAGAGCCGCGGCGGACCTTCGAAACTCACCGCGGACGCCGAATCGGTTTTCATCGGCTATCGCTGGCCGGGCAATGTGCGCGAATTGCAGAACACCATTCGCGCCGCGCACGCGCTCGCCGGCGAAGCCGCGGCCATCGACGTCGAGCATCTTCCGGAGCGGATGCGCAGTGCCATCGTCCGCGCAGGCGGCGGCGTCAGCTCCTATCAGGACGCGGTGACGCGCTTCCGCCGCGATCTCATCGAAAAGTCGCTCGTGCAGGCGAACGGCAATCAGAATCGCGCAGCCGCGTCGCTGAACATGTCGCGCCAGGCGCTCGCGTATCAGATTCGCGAGCTCGGCATCCTGGTCCGCCAGTAACCTTGTCACAGAGCGCTGACCCCGCGGATGCGGCGCCGTTTCGCGCGGTCCGTACAATGCCGAGGCCGATGCGTCATTCACTCCTTATCGCTGTCACCGCACTCGCCGCCGGCTGCGCGCTCTACTCGGACGTTTCGATCGGGCCGCTGCTCTTGTCGCCGGGATCGATCGAGCGCGGCAGCGATCTGCCATCGATGCTGCGCAAGTCGGATTACGTCCGTGCCGTCGAGCAAGCGTCGACGATTGAGGCCAGAGGGCGGCATAGCGCGAACGACCTTCTCGCCCTCGGCACCGCGGAGATGACAGCCGGCCGTTTCGATACAGCGCGCCGTCACCTGCGCGCCGCGCTCGACCTCGAGCCGTTCCGCACCACGTACGCCGATGCGGCGTGGGCGCTTTCGCAACTCGAATACATGCGCAACAACTTCGAGGCCAGCCTGGAGTGGGCGCACGCCGCAGCCGAGCACGGCCTCCTCGTGCGCAAATGGCACACGGACTTTCTTGAAGCGCTGAAGAACGCCGACATGTACCACTTCCGCGGACCGGTCGCCGAGCGCGTGCCGCTGCGCATCGGCCGTCCCGATGTGCCGCGCGTCGAAGTGATCGTCAATAAAACGAAGAACGTGATCGCTATCGTCGACTCGGGCGCGGTGATGTCGATCGTCTCGCGGAAATTCGCTGACTCCGTTCCGATCCGCAGGCTCGGCAACTTCGAAGGCCAATTCACCGGCCTGCTTGGCGAGCCGATTCAGGTCGAGTTCGGACTCATCGAGTCGCTGCAGATCGGCCGGATGATTATCGAGAACGTCCCGGTGGCGATCATGCCGGACGACAAGATGAAGTTCATCGTCACCGGCAAGAACGAGTTCTCGATTGAGTTCCTCCTCGGCGCGCACCTGCTCAAGGAAACGCGCATCGAGCTCGACTTCCGCCGCAATCAGGCCACGTTCACGCACCTCACCGCCGCCGATCGCATCGCCGCGCCCGACCAGAATCTCTTCTGGGATCACTTCCGCCCCACGGTGCGCGGCGTGATCAATCGCAAGGGATGGTTCCTGTTCGTGCTTGATACAGGTTCCGAGGTGACGTTTCTGAACGCGGCGCAAACGGGCTCGCTGCCGGTTCAACTCTTCACGAAAGTCCACAACGCCACGCTGCAGGGACTCGGCGGCGCGAAGAAGCACGGCGACAAAGTCGAGGACGTCGAAGTCGGCATCGACGGCTGGGCCGGCACGTTCCGCACGCTCCCAATGTACGACGCCGGCGCGACCGAACGCACCTCGGGCATCATCGGCGAGAACTACCTGAAGAATTTCATCGTCACCATCGACTTCGGCCGCATGCGCCTCGACCTCGTGCCCGTCCTTCGCATCCCGATGGGCGAGATCGAAGGACAGGACACGGTCACCGGGAACCAGATGCCGCGGTGACAGTGCGATACGATCGCGCGCCCATGGATGAATCAATGGTGATCCGAGCAACGACCGTCCTCTGCGTGCGCCGCGACGGCGCGGTGGCGATGGCGGGCGACGGGCAGGTGACGGTGGGAGCGACCGTCATGAAACATGGCGCGGCCAAAGTGCGGCGCCTCTATCACGACAAAATTCTGGCGGGATTCGCCGGCTCCGCGGCTGACGCCTTCGCGCTCTTTTCGCGCTTCGAAGCGAAGCTCGAGGAGTACCGCGGCAACATGGAGCGGTCGGTCGTCGAGCTCGCGAAAGACTGGCGCATGGACAAGTACCTGCGGCAGTTGCAGGCGTTCCTCATCGTCGCGAACGCCGAGCGCGCGTACCTGATCTCCGGAACGGGCGATCTGATTCAGCCGGACGACGGCATCCTGGCCATCGGATCCGGCGGGCCGTACGCGCTGGCCGCGGCGCGCGCGCTGATGAAGCATACGGAGCTGAACGCGGCCGGCATCGCCGAGGAAGCGCTGCGCATCGCGGCGGGCATCTGCATTTATACGAACGATCAGATCACTGTAGAAAGCCTCTGACACTCATGGTCATCCAACTCCCCGGCAGCATCGACGACGCAACGCATTCCGAACGCCTCACGCCGAAAGAAATCGTGCGCGAGCTCGACAC
>DASYJY010000158.1:0-4485 GCA_035995985.1 Thermoanaerobaculia bacterium
TCTACTTCCACCGGATGCTGCAGCGCGTGCTCATCGCGAATAGCAAAGGAGAGCCGCTCGGCCGCGAGCGTGACGAAATCCTGGACATGGATTGGACTGGACGCGATCAGATTCTCGACAAGCTCCTCCGAGGCCAGCCGCTCACCGACGGCGAGGCGACGCTGGCGACGAAGACGAAGTTTCATCACGCGCGCGAAGTCGAGCATTACCAGCACGACGTACTGAATCGGATGATCGACAAGCGTCTGACGCTGGTGTCGCTGCCGTCATCGAACAAGAAGCTGACCGGGGCGTTGTCCGACTATAAAGATCATCCGTTCTCGTGGTGGGAGAAAAAAGGATTGCGCCTCGGCGTCGGCACTGACAACGACGTCACGCTGAACACCAACTTCATCCGCGAGATGTTGATCCTGCTCCTGACCGATCCGCTCGAGTTGAAAATCACGAAGCTGCTGATCGTGACGACCGGCGAATCGCGGCGGTCGCATCTCAGCCACTTGCTCTGGCAGATGCGCAAAGCGAGCGAGGTGTAGCGGCTACGCGCGCAAACGCGAGAGCAGGAAGGTTTCGATGCCGAGGTCTGCGGGGATTCCGCCGGACTTGCGTTTGATCTCGAGATCCGCGAGCGCTGCCAGCGCGCGAAAGAGGCTGGCCTCGGTCTGATTGCGCGCGGCTTCCCATTTCTTGTGCAGCGGAAATGGATGGGGCCTTTGACGCACCAGGCCGTTCGCTTTCAGTGAGTCGCCGAGGCGGTCAGCGAGCGTGTCTTTGAAGCGGTTGTAATTCATCGGCGCCTTCAGATCGATGCGGTTCGTGCGAGCGAACGAGACGATGCCGATCATCTGGCGCACTTCGTCCGCGAGCGGGAAGAGGAACTTGCCGTATTGGATGTCGATCGGCACTTTCGGATCTTCGCGGCGTGCCTGTGCGACCAGATCGCGCAGCTTGGAAACTGCTTCGACGATCTTGCCCTCGGTGAAGAGCGATCCGAATTCGTACCGTGCACCGCCTTCGACCGTCGCCACTTCGCGCTCGACCATCTCGGCGGTGACGCGTCCGCCCGTTCCGGCGAGAGTCGCGAGCCGTTCGGCCTCGGAAAGGGCGATGCGCAGATCGGGGACTTCCTTGGAGAACTTGTCGGCGAGCAGGCGCTCGATGCCGAGGCGCTGCCGCAGAGCGGAAATCGCGCGGCCGTCGAAACGGACTTGTGCGTCTTCCGCGACGTCAGCGATCGCGCGTTCGAGCGCGCCGGCGTATGTGTCGCGCGTGAGGTCCATGACAACGACGGCGCCGTTGCGATCGATGAGATCGACGGTGGCTGACTCGCGCGGAATCTCGCCGCTGCGCATCAGCAGATACGTGTTCGGCGCGCCGCCGCGTGTGACCGCTTCGATGAGCAGGGCCGCATCGTCTTCGCCACGCGAGGCCTTTTTCCCCGTTGTGCGGCAGAAGGCGAGCATGTCCGTGAGCACGGGATCGAGCGTGACGCCGAGGGCGGTGGCAATCTGCTTGTCGGTCATGTCGAAGTCAGCGCCGACGAGGCCGAGGACGTGAAGCAGTTTCGCGGCGGAGGAGGAGCGCTTCTTGTCGGTCTTCGCCGATTTCCAATCGGCGACGGACTTGTCGTACAGCGACGAAAGCTCTTTCGCCGAAACAAACGCGTTGACCTCGGAAACGACGATGAGCCGCGCCGAGGCGAAGAGTGACGAGGTGCGATACGAGTCGAGAATCGCCGCGAGCTCACTGCCGGCTTCGTATCCCTCGATCGCGATCCCCGGTTTCGCGGCGACGATGGCATCGCGCAGGTCGCGGAATCCGTCCTCGGCGAGAAAGTCGCTCGATCCGCCGACGAGGATCACCGGCGGGATTTTTTTGTCGGCGATCTGGGCGATGACGGCGGCGAGCGGTTTGGGCATCTCAGAACATTCAAACACTAAAAAGGGAGCGCGAACCGCGCTCCCTCGAAGAAACCGCGAAGACGAAACCCTACGAAAGAAGCCCCTTCTCCTGCAGCTCCTGGCAGTCGATACAGAACGGTGTCCAGGGGACGGCAGCGAGGCGTTTGTCGCCGATCGTAGCGCCGCAGTTCGTGCACGTGCCGTAGCTATCGTTGTCGAGGCGGGTGAAAGAGTCTTCGATGAGGACGAGCAGGTTGCGCTCACCGTCGGAGAGGGAAAAGTTCAGCTCTTTCGAGTAGGCGCTGGCGGCCTTGTCGGCCAGGTCCTGGATGCCGTCGTCGGACTGCGTGTTCACGGCCTGTTTGTCGCGTTTGAAGGCCTCGAGAATGTCAGTCTGCTTCTTGCGCAACGCGTCGATGTGCTCCTGGTACGGGTGCGCTTTTTCTTTTGTCTTTGCCATTGCTTTTGCCATTCGAGCCCGGCTCTCCTTACTTGTGGTACGGAATGTTCCGCATCAACGTGCAGGCGCGGTAGATCTGTTCCAGCAGGACGACGCGGGCCAGTTGATGCGGGAGCGTCATGGCCGAAAGGCTGAGGACGTCATCGGCGCGCTGCCGGACGGACTGGTCGAGTCCGACGTCCCCTCCCATCACGAAAATGACGCCGTGCGGCTGGTCGATGGTGAGTCGCTCCAGCCACTTCGCGAACTTCAAAGAATCGAGTGATCTGCCTCGCTCGTCGAGGGCGACGACGTGGCCTTGTGCGGGAATCGCGGCCAGCAGCCGCGCCGAATCGGCGCGCATGATAGCCACATCGTTCTCGCTCTGTCTACCTCGCTGGGGCGCGGTTTCCACGATCTCGATCGGGAAAAAGTGTTTGATCCGATTGAGGTACCGCTCGGCGACGGAGGCAAGCTCGGCGTCGGCGGTCGAGCGGGGCCAGATGACGTGGATTTTCATGGTTGGGGGTGGAGAGTGGGGTGTGGGGAGTGGGAGTGAGGCACGACGAATCGCACGAACGGTCGGGAAGTTGGAAGGCGACCTTTCTCCCACTCCCCACCCCCTACACCCCACTCCCTCCTACTCGATTCCATACTTTTTCCGCTTCTCAAGCAGCGTTTTGCGATTGATGCCGAGGATCTTCGCGGCGCTGCTGTAGTTCGACTTCGTGTCGCGAAGGATTTCGCGGATGTAGCGCGATTCGAGATCGTCGAGCGTCCACTGCTGGCGGACCGCCGTTTCGATCATTCCGGCGCTCAGCGGCGGCAACGAGGCCGGCGTGATGACATCGCTCGTTTCGAGCAACGCGGCGCGCTCGATGACGTTGCGCAGCTCGCGGACATTGCCCGGCCAGTCGTAGTCGGTCAGCATCCGCATCACCTCGGCGTCGATGCCGCGCTTGCGGCGCGCGAGAAACGTTTTTGCGAGTCTGGGGATGTCGTCGCGGCGCTCGCGCAGCGGGGGAATCGTCAATGTGACGACGTTAATGCGGTAGAAGAGATCGCGCCGCAATCCGCTCAGCAACTCCTCGGCGGGCATACTCGAGGACGAGATGACGCGTCCGTCGAGCACGATCGACTGATTGCCGCCGAGGCGCGTGAAACGCTTCTCCTGAATCGCGCGGAGCAGCTTTGCCTGCAGGGTTGGCGAAAGCGCGGCGATGTCGTCGAAGTAGATCGTGCCGCCTGACGCCGTCTCCAGTTTGCCGAGCTTGCGCGACTGCGCGTCGGTGAAGGTGCCCCTCTCGTATCCGAAGAGCTCCGACTCGAACAGTTCCGCTGGAATCGCGGCGCAGTCGATCTTCACCATCGGCTTGTTGCGGCGATTTCCGCAGGCGTGGATCGCTTCCGCGAAGTAGTCCTTGCCGCTGCCGGACTCGCCGAGGAGGAGGAGATTGACGTCGTGGTCGAGGACCTTCTCGACCGTCTGCAGGAGCGTCCGCATCGAGGCGCTCCTCGTGCGAACGAAGTCCTTCAGGACAGGATCACGATGTTTTCGTGCGGCGGACATTCGCCGGTGCTGCTTCCTCGCTGAAATCGGCGGTCACGTTCGGCGCATCGCCCCACAGCCGCTCCAGCCCGTAAAACCGGCGGCAGTCCTCGGTGAAGATGTGGAAGATGAAATCGCCGTAGTCGAGCAGGATCCATCGGCCGGGCGTGATGCCCTCGACGACACGCGGCTTGACGCGATCGTCCTCACGAAGCTTGTCGACCACGCTGTCGGCGATGGCGACGGCCTGGCGCTCCGAGGCGGCTGAGCACAGGAGGAAGTAGTCAGCGATCGAGGTGAGGCCGGTGACGTTGAGGACGTCGAGCTCGAATGCTTTCTTGTCGAGTGCCGCGGAAACCGCGGTGCGCACGCGGTGTTGAATTGGATCGATCAATGTTGGCCCTCTTTGTATAAGCCGTAATGATGAATGTAACGCGAGACGAGGGGATCGACAAACGCGTCGATCGGCTTCCCGGCGCGGACGCAGCGCCGGATTTCGGTGGAGGAAACGGGGACGGTGGCGTTGTCGGCGAAAACGATGGTGGGTTGGGGGGGGGGGAGTGGGGAGTGGGGAGTGGGAGATAAAGCCGGGGCCTGCG
>DASYJY010000159.1:0-3884 GCA_035995985.1 Thermoanaerobaculia bacterium
ACCAGGTGAATGGGGTTGGCGAACCAGGTGAATGGGGTTGGGAGAGACGTCGCCGAGGTCGCGATCCTGGTTATCAGCTGACAACGCAACGCGTCAAAGATTCGTGAGGCGCAGATTCTCGTCCCTCACCGCTTCGATGCAGCGCCAGGGCAACCCATGCCCTCGCCGAAGATTTTCATACGCGTCAGGAGAAGAATCTATGGATTAGTAGTACAAAGTGACAGAGAAAACCTCTGTGATCTCTGTGTCTCTGTGGTGGAAAGCCTTTACTTTTTACGCGCCTTCCGCCGGTCCTTTTTGAAATTGTGCCGCGCCTCGGCTTCCTCGATCGAGTGCGACTCGGTGATCTTGACGTCGCGCTTGGCCATCTCGGCCAGACGTTGATAATGGATGCGCAGCACTTTCAACTCCTCCTCCGAAAGATCTTCGACCGCGATCAGGCGATTGCTCGCGCCTTCCATCGCCGCCACGATCTCGTCGAGCTTCAGCTGGACCGCCAGCGCGTCTTTGTTCTGCGACCGCTGGATCAGGAAGACCATGAGGAACGTGACGATGGTCGTGCCCGTGTTGATGACGAGCTGCCACGTGTCGGAGTAGTGGAAGAGCGGGCCGGTAATCAACCAGACAACGATCACCAGGACGGCGGTGACGAACGCCGGCGTCGAGCCGGTCCACGTCGTTGCCAGCGAGGCGAAGCGCGACAGAATGTTGCGGTTGTCCGGCTGCCGGCGATCGATCATGACGCGCCTCCCGGTTGAGCTTGTTCACGCGCGGTGCCAGCCGTCTAGAATGCGCGGCCATGGTCCGCCCCGCCGTTTGCGCTGTTCTCCTGCTGCTGCTCTCTTCATCAGTCGCAATCGCCGGCGATTTCAACATCTATCTCGGCAATGCGAAGAGCGAAACGAACCGCCACGGCCAATCGCGTTTCCGTACGATCAGCTTCGAATTGACCAGTAGGCCGCGGCTGCTGCACTACGTCGAACGTTACCTGCCCGATGCCCGCGCTGGCGCCGACGTCGACTACGCCGACATCCGCCAGCCGCGGAGCTGGTTTGGTTACACGTACGGCGATCCTGACGATTCCGTACGCGCCGAATGGGCGCACTTTTTCCTCCGCAATTACTGGCGCACGTCGTCGAATGCGCTCCGGCCGTACGTCGATATCGGTACCGGCCCGATGTGGTCGAACCGGCGCATTCCGGCGGCGACGTCGAAACTGAACGTCAATTCGCAGCTCGGGCTCGGCGTCGTCATTTTTCCGAACGCGCGCATGCCGCTCTACGCCGGCTACCGTTTCTTTCACATCTCGAACGGCGGCCTGACCGGACGCAACCCGGGACTGAACGTGAACGGATTTTTCGTCGGCACGCGCATGCGATAGCGCGCTTGCCGATGTTATCGTCCGCGTTCTTCGCGCATGCGAGGAGGCGAATGGGGTCTGGTGGCTCCCGCGGTCTTCAAAACCGTTGTTTCGGCGCGGAAGCGTCGAAAGGTTGGTTCGATTCCGACGCGCCTCCGCCATGCGGTACGGCGCTGGGAGCGCGGGCATCTTGCCCGCCGGTACTTGCGCGTTAGTGCTTCGTCGACGGCGGGGTGGACGCCCGCGCTCCCAGCGTAGACTTCGCTGAATGGCTCACGGTTCCTTGTCGATCCGGTGGTGGCTCAGCATCCTTGCGGCGGCGCTTGCGATTCCGCTTCTGAGTCTTCTGGCGTGGCTCTATTTTTCGCAGGTCCAGCGCGAAGAGGAGGAAGCGCGTGCGACGGCGTTGCGGATCGCGCGTGCGACGGCGGCGCGGCTTCGCGACATGAACGCGGACGGACTCTCGCTCCTGCAGCGGATCGCCGCGCGGCAGATCGACGCCGGATCGTGCCAGTCGCTCATGCCCGTCATCGACTTCGACGTTCGCGACGAGAACCTCTTTCTCTTCGACGCCCGCGGACATCTTCTTTGCGCGGGCGAGTCGGAAGTCACGCGCGATACTGCGATTGCCGAGAGCTGGATCGCGCGCGAGCTGCAGGCGAACCGGCTCCGTCCGCGAGTCCCGGCGATGGGCTTGCTCAATGGCCGTTGGGCTTCGCTCCTTGCGCTGCCGGTGAATCGGGCCACGCTCGTGCTGTTGCAGTATCCCGACACGTCGACCAATGCGCTTGCCCCCGACGCAACGGTCACCATCATCGCGCGCGACGGCACGATCGTTTCGCGCTGGCCGAATGGCCGCTCGTGGACCGGCAGCGCGCGCGGCAGCTATCTTCTTGACATTTCTCAGCGGCGGCGGGAGGGGATTGCCGAGGCAGTGGGACTGGACGGCGTATCGCGGCAGTACGGCTTCACGACGTTGCCGGAGTTGGGGTGGTACATCTACGCCGGCATCCCGACCTCCTCCGTCATGGAAGAAGTGAGAGAGACGTTCGTGCGCGGCGTCGGGGGCGGCGTCATCATTCTCATTGCCGTCATCGTCATCGCCACGATCCTTTCTCGCGCGATCGAGCGGCCGGTGGCCGCGCTTTCTCGCGCCGCCGAGGGAGCCGCGGCCGGCGCGTTTTCGCAGGTGGCGGAAGAAGGTCCGCGCGAGATCGCACAACTCGCGAACAGCTTCAACACCATGCTGCGTCGCAGGCTCGAATCCGAACGGAGGCTCCTCGAAGACGAACGGGAGCTGAAGGCGCTTTCCGAACGAATGCTGCTCGTTCAGGAAGAGGAGCGCACCCGGATCGCGCGCGAACTTCACGACGACCTCGGCCAGGCTCTGACCGCACTGAAAATGGACGTCGGCGGTCTGCTGGCGATGACGCCGCCGTCGGTGTCCGACGAGCCGCTGCGCAGGCGCATCATCAGCACGCTCGACGAGACGGTGACGGCGGTGCAGAGGATTTCCTCCGAGTTGCGGCCGAGCAGTCTCGACGACCTCGGACTGGCGGCCGCCATCGAAGCCGAGGCCTCGCGATTCGAGCAGCGCACCGGGATCGAATGCGAGCTTTCGCTGCCGGACGATCCGGCGCTGCACGTTGAAAGCGCGGCCGCCACTGCCATCTATCGCATCGTGCAGGAAGCGCTGACGAATGTTTCGCGCCACGCCAACGCGTCGCGCGTCGAGCTGCGTCTCCGGCAACGTCCCGAAGAGTTTCTGCTCGAGATTCGCGACGACGGCCGCGGCATTAGCAGCGCGCAAATCGACGATCCCTACTCCCTCGGCTTGGTCGGAATCCGCGAGCGCGCCGCGCTCGCCGGCGGCACCGTCCGCATCGAAGGCGTTGCCGGGCGCGGTACGATCGTTTCCGTGCGCATCCCGCAGGCAGCTTCCGCATGATCCGAGTTCTGATTGCCGACGATCACGACATCGTCCGCGAAGGTGTGAAGCAGATCGTTTCAGAGACGAGCGACATCACCGTCGGCGGCGAAGCGCGAACTGGTGCCGAGGCACTCGACCGCGCGCGGCAGGGCGGATGGGACGTGGTCATCCTCGATCTCAATCTTCCCGACCGCCCGGGCCTCGATGTCCTGGGGCAGTTGCGCGCGGTGAACGCCGACGTGCCGGTGCTGATTCTCAGCATGCACGGCGAAGCGTCATACGCCGCCCGCGCGCTGAAGGCCGGCGCTTCCGGATACGTGAGCAAGAGCACCGCGCGCGAACACCTCGTCGTCGCCATTCGCAAACTCGCGAACGGCGAGCGCTTTCTGACGCCGGAGCTGGCGGAGAGTCTCGCCTTCGGAATGATGGGAGCGCGATCGAGCGGGCATCAGTCGCTGTCGGATCGTGAGTTTCAGGTGCTCTGCCTGATCGCCTCGGGCCGTCCGCCGCGCGAGATCGCCGCGGAGTTGAACGTCAGCGTGAAGACCGTGGCCACGCACCGCGCGCGGCTGCTGCAGAAGATGGGATTGAGAA
>DASYJY010000160.1:0-10155 GCA_035995985.1 Thermoanaerobaculia bacterium
TTCACATCCTCGTGCCGTTCCTCGATACCGTTCGCTACAAACATTCGCTGAAGGAAGTCGCGCTCGACGTTCCCGAGCAGGTCTGCATCACGCGCGACAACGTGCAGGTCGCGGTCGACGGCGTGCTGTATTTCAAAGTCCTCGATCCGGCCCGCGCGTCGTACGGAATCTCCGATTACACCTACGCCATCTCGCAGCTCGCGCAGACGAACCTTCGCAGCGAGATCGGCAAGATCGAGCTCGATCGCACCTTCGAAGAGCGGACGAACATCAATCTCATGGTCGTCAGCGAAGTGGACAAGGCCTCGGAAGCGTGGGGCGTGAAGGTGCTGCGCTACGAGATCAAGAACATCAACCCGCCGCAGGATGTACTCGCCGCGATGGAAAAGCAGATGCGCGCCGAGCGTGAGAAACGCGCCACCGTTCTGCAGTCGGAAGGGCAGCGTGACGCCGCCATCAACGCCGCCGACGGCGACAAGCAGCAGGTGATCAAAGCCTCGGAGGCGAAGAAACAGCAGGCCATCAATGAAGCAGAAGGTCAGGCCGCGGCGATTCAGTCGGTTGCGATCGCGACTGCGAGCGGCATCAAGCAGATCGCCGACGCCATCAAGACTCCCGGCGGCTACGAAGCGATGCAGCTTCGCCTCGCCGAGGAGTACATCAAACAGTTCGGTCAGCTCGCGAAGAGCGGCAACTCGATGATCATCCCCGCGAATCTGAGCGACGTCAGCTCGATCATCGCCATGGCCACGAACGTCTTCAAACAGTCGCAGACCGCGACCGACCCGAAGCTCAACGTGCGCGTTTCGCCGCAGGCGTAGCCGAAATTACTGGAGCATCGGCGGCATCGCCGGTGCTCCGCTCTTTCTCCACCACGCGTACGCCGGCAATCCTGCCGCGAGGATCGCGAATCCGATCAGGCTGTTCGTCGGCGACTTCGCAATCGTGGCGATGACGACGATCCAGCACGAGATGGTGAAGATCGCCGTTGTGACCGGATGGCCCGGCGTTCGGAATCCCGCCGGCGGCTGGCGGCGGCGGAAGATGAAGAGGGCCAGTCCCGTCAGTCCGAAGAAGATGAAATCGGTGGAGACGACGTAGCCGAGGATCTGTTCGTAAGTGCCGGATAGCGTGATCACGATCGCGACGAGGCCTTGGAGCGCGATCGCGACCACCGGCACATGCGTCTTCGCGCTGATGCGCCCGACGCTGCGGAAGAAGAGGCCGTCCGCGGCCATCGCGTAATAGACCCGCGGTGCGGTGAGCATGCTCTGGCTGAGAAAGCCGAGCGTTGAAATGGCGATGCCGGCCGCGATCAGTTGCGCGCCCCGTTCGCCGAGGGCCAGGCGCATCACCGATGATGCGGGTGTTGGCGAATTCGCCAGTCCATCTGCGCCGAGGGCGCGAACGCAGATGTAGGTCACGCCGACGTAGATGGTGATCACGCCGATGATTCCGGCCAGCAGTCCGATCGGAAGATCGCGGCGCGGCCGTGCAAGCTCGCCGGAGACGAAGCTCGCCGTCTGCCATCCGCCGTACGCGAACATCACCGGCGTCATCGCGGCGCCGAAGCGGATGAACAGATCGGACGACACCGGCGCGTCGAGCATCGCGCGCGCGGCCACGTGCGGCGCGGCGATCGTCGCGCCGGCGATGACCAGCATCGCGATCGCGGCGAGTTTCAGAAGCATCAGCGCGGTCTGCGTGTTGCTGCCGCTGCGCACGCCGAGGCAGTTGATGAGCGTGAGGATGAGGAGCGTGACGACCGCGAGCAGCCAGTCGGGCATCGCGACGCCGGTGAGCGTGACGACGTACTTCGCGAACGTCGCCGCGACCGCTGCCATCCCGCCGCTCTGCACGATCAGCAGCAACGCCCATCCGTAGAGAAACGCGACCGAGGGATGGTAGGCGTCGCGCAGATACGCGTATTGCCCTCCGACTTCGGGACGCAGCGCGGCCAGCTCCGCGTACGCGAACGCGCCGAGCAGCGCGATGACGCCGCCGGCCGCCCACGCGCCAATGATCAGAGCCGGCGTGTGAACCGCGCGCGCCACGACGTACGGATTGATGAAAATGCCGGAGCCGATGATGCCGCCCATGACGATCATGGTGGCGTCGAACGCACCGAGCCGGCGCGCGAGGGTAGGCGTCGCGCTCACGCGGCTGCACCGCAACGGACGGTGGCCACGACTTCGCTTCCTGTCCCTCGGTATTCAATCGACGAGAAGCTGACGTGCCGCGCCATGATGATGCCTCGTCCGTGACGGTCGAAGGCGCGCCGCGGATCGATGTCGAGGTAGCGCGTCCATTCGAATCCGTTGCCGCGGTCGCGGATGGTGAATCGCAGTTCGTTATCGCCGCGGCAGAATTCGACGTCGACGCGCTTGGCCCGGTTCTCGGGCAACTCCAGCCGCCGCGCCACTTCCTGCGCCCAGGAACCTTCCGCGAGCAGCGCGCTCTTGTCGTCGTACGTAATGCCGAGATTTCCGTGCTCGACGGCATTGACCAGCAATTCCGTCAATCCGATCACGGTGGCCTCGGCGTCCGGACACGCGGTCGCGAGAACGGCGGCCAGTCCGCGCGCTTCCTCGATGGTGCGATAGGTGAAATGCGCTTCGTCGAGGAGCTGCAGCACCTGCAGGCCGCGCTTCACGCGATTCTGCAGATCGCGCGCGGCGGCGCGGTCGCTCGCGGCGGTGCGCACGACGCTAAGCAGCATCTCGGCGTCGTACGGTTTGGTGAGGTAGTAGTACGCGCCGGCCCGAATCCCTTCGATGACCTCTTCGCGGCTGACCAGCGCGCTCTGAAAAATGACCGGCAGGATGAGAAAGCGATGATCGCTCTTCATCCGCCGCAGCAGCTCGAGTCCATCCATCCGCGGCATCGTGCGATCGAGGAGGACGAGGTCATAGCGGTCGGGATTGGCGTCGAGCATGGCCCAGCCATCGACACCGTCGGCGGCGACGTCGGTCTCGAATCCGTCCCGGCTCAGATGAGCCTCGAGCAGAGACCGATCCGCCTCGTTGTCATCAACGATCAGGACCCGAGCCTGCTCAGCCATCGCCACCTCTGCACGTTTTGCGGATGGCGGATTCTAAAGCAAACGGCGCCGGCCGTTACGGCCAGTGGGAGTTGGAGCAGTCGCCAGTCGCTCCCAGAGGCGAAACCTTCTTGCGCTGAATCGCCGGGAGGATGACGGCGCGTTTCACTGCAGGTTTGCGTGGTGCGCCGACTGGGGTCGGAAGGTTGCAGTCGGTGGTTTGCGCAGCGCAGGCCGCATCGTTCGTCGGCGTGGACGTGCACTTGCTGCTCCCGACACCCATCAGGTAGTACGCGAGGAAGTGCGACATTGTGGGGCTCTCGGGCGTGGAGTTCAGAATCGAAAACTGTGCGCCAGGTTTAAAGACGATGTTGAATGAACCGCTGGCGTTGCTCCCGATCACTGTGATACCGGTTGGATCCACCGAGTGCGCTGTTACCCATGTATCGACCCGTCCGTTGGTGGCGGTGATCGCTTGTGCGACTCCATGTTCGACAAAAATATGCGCGGAGAGTTTTCCCGTTGCTTTTTGATCTTTGTATTTCGCAAGGATGTCGCTCATGGATTGACAGCAGCATTTGAGATGCGGGATGGGGCCGATAATATCCGTTGGCGCCGGATCACTCGCGCCGGAAAAGGTGATCGTCTCGACATCAATAGGTGCACAACGAAGCGAGCCGTTTGGTCCGCACGCCGTTATCCCCGGCCACGAGGCACTGACCACCACCTCCGGCGCGTATTGGATGACGGACGTGTGGTCCGCATAGGGAGTGTTGGGGAAATGAGGCAGCAGAATGTGCAACCCCGCTCCGGTATTCATCATGACAACGAACAGACCGATGAATTGAATGCTGGTGACGGACATTACTTGCTCCTTATGAACCGGGCCGGCGGTTGCGCGTCCGAGTACGCGAGAATTTCGACCGGCGCCCAGGTCGAGGGATGACTGAGGCGCGGATTTAGGTCATGCGCGAGCGCCACCTGGGCGATGTGCAGTGCGGCCGTGGGCGCGGCGCCGTGCCGCAATTCGGCGTGCATACGCTGGAATAGTGGCGCAACGGCGTCGTCGTCCACTTCCCACAACGTTCCTACGACATTTCGCGCCCCGGCAGTCAGAAATGCGCGGGCGATACTCGGCATCCCTTCAACGTGTTGAAAATCGCCACGCATGGTTCCGCACGCCGCGAGGATCACCAACTCAGCCCTGCTGAGATCGAGCGAGGAGATCGCGTTCGCATCCAGGTCGCCTGTACGGCCAGTGGCGTCAGATGCCAGATGAAGAGAGCCGAACGGATCGGCGGAACTGCTGTCGGCGTGGCCGGCGTAGTGAATCATGCCGCTGAGCGGTGCGGCCGCGAGGAACCGAGCCCGCGTAGCGCGTTCGGCCATCAGTAGCGTCGCGGAGGCATACATGGCCGCGACGGCGTTTCCCTCGCGAGTCGCCTGCGGCAACGCCGATTCATTGCGATCGCGCGGGTCACTCACCACCAATACCGGCGCGAGTGACTGGCGCGGAATTGGGCGACTGATCATTTTCGCGCTCGGCGCGAATGAAACGGAGTAGTCGTCCACAAGGTAACGATGCCGTTTCGCGTCGTAAAGAGCAGCGAATGGCACTTCATGAATCTGGCGATCAGGGACGATGATCAACCTGTCAGCGCCGGCGACTTCCGCGGCAACCGGTTCGATCAGAACTCGATGGAGGACGGCGAGCTGCTGTTGCACTGACTGAATCGTATTGTCGTGTTGCAGCAGGTCATTGCACCGCTCAATTGCCGTTCGCAGCAAGGCCGGCGAAACGCCCGTGCGGACCACCCCCGTATGTGAAGGCGTGACGTAAAAGATCAGGACGGAGTCCTCTAACAGCGCATATTCGAGGAGAGCGGTGCCAACCGTCAGGCGTGGCGGGAACTGATCGGCGAAAGCCGGCAACGCCTCAGTCGCGGTCCGTTTCTGTAGTTGCTCGTACACACTTCGGCCGCGCGCCGCGTCACAGAATTCAAACGCCCGGCCGGTTTCACTGCGCCTCAATAACAAGGCGATTTTCTCCGAAGCAAGTCCACGCTCCGTGTCGTAGAACGTGCCTCGCAGGTCGCGGTCGGTGATTGAGGATCGTTCCGAATCAATCTCCCGCAGGGCTGTGTCGAAATCTACCAGAGCGGCGGTGTCATCTTTTGCGGCGACAAATGTGCGTCCGCGCTCGAGATACGCCTTTGGAAGCCGCCCGGTGTCTCCGCGGGAACGATAAAAAGCGATTGCCGAATCGAGAAGGCGTAGTGATGCGGAAGGCGTGTTGCGTCTCACGCCCGCTTCTGCAATATCCAGATCGGCGAAAACACGGCGCTGTAGAGCCGGATCGGAAATTGTCTGCGCCGTCTGCCGTGCGCGATCGATGGACCGAACGGCGGCGTCAATCTCTCCACGTTTTGCGAAGGCCTGAGCCCGCCAGGATTCGATGACACAGATGGCCATGGGTTGTAGCCCATGTCGGAGGTCATCCAGTGCAATCGCTGCCAGCGACAGCGCAGACTCGAAGTTACCCTGCTCAACCTCCGCCTGAATGCTTGTCACTAGGGAAATGCGGATTCGATCGATTGAACCTGCGCGGCCCAGCACCTGAAGCGCGGCGACGCGCGCGGCCCAGGCCGCAGCCGGTTGGGATATGAGGTCGAAATGAGTCGCGAGCAGCATGTCCATCTCGCCGTGGTTTTCCGTTTCTCCGAGAGAAGCAAAGATTTTCCGCGACGCACTGGCCGTGCGGATCGCCCCCTCCCAGTCACCCGCGGAGGAGTAGGCAAGCGTCCGTTCCCACTTAATCTCCGCCGTCAGGCCGGGGTACCTCTTTGGATCGACGTGGGTCGCGACGTCGTCCAATGCGCGTGCGGCCTCGGCTATCTGACTACTGTCGTACAGGCAATTCGCCAGGTAATAGTCAGTGATCAGCCTCATTGGGCTCTTCGTGCGTGCGAAGAGCCCTCGCGCTTCCTGCAATTTCTTCTGCGCGTCGGCGATGCGGCGTTGGCTGTATAAGACGCGTCCGTCGCGATAGATGGCGTGGGCGTCGGCGAGAGTTCTTGTGTCGGCGGGAGTGGCGTGGTCAATGGTTGCGACGATGTCCGCGACCGATTGCACGTGATTGAACTCCGCGAGCGCGACGCCGAGGGTGCGGACGATCGTCAGCGTGTCTGTGGCGGTTTTTGCGTCGCCTTTGCGGACGGCGTCGGCCCACCGCGCGAGGATGGGCCCTTCGCTCCAGGTGCGCGCTTCCTGCGGGTAATTCCGGGCAAGCGCGATAAGGGCAGCGGTATCGGGGAGAGCGCGCGAGGCGGCGGCGAGATGATTCTGGAAGTCATCGCGGGTTGTCACCACGCGCAAATCGCCGAGGTGGCGCGTCGCCTCAGCGGACCAATGCGACGAGGGATCGGCGGCGGCGTAGCGTTGCCAGGCGCGGCGCGCTGCTTCGCTGATGCCGAGGGCTTCGATGATCAGGGCGCGGTTGAAGAGAGCGTCGGGGAGTTTCGCGTCGAGGTGGAGGGCATGATCGGCATCCGCGAGCGCTTGCGGCAGCTCGTGCGGACGGTTTTCCGTGACCGCAAGCGTGTAGCGCGCCGCGGCGAGGTCGCTCCAGTACGCCGCATTTTTCGGTGACTGGTGGACGGCGGACTCGAGCGCATCGATCGCGTCGCGATCGCGATCAATCAGCAGGAACGCGGCGCCTGATTCGTGACGGGCGCGCGCCGAGGAATCGTTGAGCTGGGACTGGATGACGGTGCTTGCCGCGCCGGCGAGCTCCAGGCGCGCAGGATCGAGCAGGCTCGTATGCGTGGCACGTTGCAGGCGCGCGGAAGGCCACTCGAAGCCGGTCAGGCGCGCGTCGATCGGCCGCCCCGAGTGCGTCGCCAGCGCCTTCAGCTTCTCGTACGGCGACTCCTCGGCGGCGCCGCAGGCGCACAACGCCAGCACCCAAATCGTCAGAACGCCCCGAACCGAACGTGCTCTTGTTCCCGCAGTCATAAACAGGTCTCCCGGGGCGGACCCAAATCCGCCAGCGGGGGCTTGTGTAATTGGTTAGAGGGACGCGTTTGCGGAATTACCGCGAGCGATCGCGCGGCGGCCTCACGCTACACTGCCGCGCACCGATGCGACTTCTGATCGAGGTTCTCGTCGCGGTGCTCGTCCTCGCCGCTATCGCGCTCGCGGTGGGCAAACGGCACGCGCGCCGTTTCCAGCGGAAGCGGCACATTCATGTCGATCGCTTCAAGCTCAAACGGCGCCATGCCGACATCGAGCTGGAGGTCTTCGGCAGCCGCGAGGTGGTCGACGCCATCCGCGGCTACGCGAAGGAGCATCACTCAACGATTGATGAAGCCACGCGGCAGGCGCGCACGTACCTGCGCGAGATCGTTCCGAAGTTCAATCTCCTCGCGTACTACCGCGTCGGTGCGCCGCTGGCGCGCGCCATCATGCATTTTCTGTATCGGCCCGTGGTCGAGCACAAGACGCTGCGCGACTTCAACGCCACCGCGCCAAAGAACGCGGTCGTCGTCTACCTCATCAACCATCGTTCGAATGCCGACTACGTCCTCGTCGCGCACATGCTCTTCAAGTTCGTGTCACTGTCGTACGCGGTGGGCGAGTGGGCGCGCGTCTGGCCGCTCAATCATCTTTTCAAATGGTTCGGCGGCTACTTCATCCGGCGGCGGTATCGCGAGCCGCTGTACCACGCGGTGTTGTCGACGTTCGTCAGCACGATCACGAAGAACGGCGTCACGCAGGGCGTCTTCATCGAGGGCGGACTCACGCGCGACGGCGCATTTCAGAAGCCGAAACTGGGGATGCTCGACTACATCGTGGCCGGCAAACGCGACCCCGGATTCAGCGCGCCGCTCTTCATCATTCCGACGGCGATCAATTACGACCGCGTGCTGGAAGACCGCAATCTCACCGAGGAGCTGGTGGGGAAGGAAGACCGGCGGACGAAGACGGACAAGCTGCAGACCACGATCGATTTTCTCTTCCGCAATCTGCTGCGGAGCATTCTGAAACGCTTCAAGCGATACGGGTACGCGGTGGTGACGTTCGGGACGCCGATCGCGGTCGACCAGTTCGTTGCCGAGCATCCCGCCATCCTCGCGCCGGTCTACGACGACCGGAAAGCGGCGCTGACGGAGCTGGCGGAGCGAGTGATGCTGGAGATTTCGAACGCGCTGCCGGTCACGCCGGTGACGCTGCTGGCGCGGATCTTCGCCGACGCCGGCGAGCCGTTGACGGAATCGGAAATCATCGAAGCCATCGATCGCTATCGCGACACGTGGCGCGATCGCGTCTGGCTGTTGCGCGAAAAAACGGGCGAGGCGATCTGGCGCGCGGCGCGACCGGTCGTCGAGTTGCGTCATCTCATCGAACCGGCCGAACGCTGGCGCTCCGATCTCTTCGAAGGGAGCGGCGTCCCGGTGATCGAGGAAGCCTGGCGTTGGAATCCGCGCGAGACGCTGCTGCGTGATTACTACGCGAACTCGTTGATGACGTTCGAAGAGGTCAAACAGCGCGGATGGCCCGAGCGGAAGCCGAGAGCTGCAAAGGAAACGGCATGAAGAACCTGGCGATCATTCTCATCGCGATCGTACTCGTGACCTGCGCACACGCCCCCGCGTCGGGTCCCGTAACGACGCCCAATGGAACCGTCTACGTCGACGACGGTGGCCGCGGCGGATTGCCGGTGCTCTTCATCCACGGCAACGGCGCCGACTCGACGCAGTGGGAAAAGCAGCTCGATCATCTCCGCAAAACGCGCCGCGCCGTTGCCGTCGATCTGCCGGAAATGGGGAACTCAGCTCCTGCCGCGAATGGCGACTACTCGCCGAAGGCAAATGCGGCGGCGGTCGATGCGGCCGTGTCGTCGATCGGATTGAAGCGCTTCGTCGTCGTCGGCCACAGCTACGGCGGCGCGGTCGCTGCGACCTACGCGGCGGCGCATGCCGAGAAAGTCGCCGCGGTGATCTACGCCGATTCCGCCGCCAGCGTTCCGGCGATGTCGCCGCCGATGCAGAAGTTCGTCGATGCCGTCCGCGCCGATCGCATGAAAGTCACGCGGATCTGGTTCGCGCCGATGCTCAAGCCATCGTCGCAGGCCGTTCAGGATCGCGTCTACGCGACGGTGGAAAAGTCGAAGGTCGACGCCTTCGCGGGCGCGCTCGAACGCCTGGCCGGCTACGACGCGAAGTCGGTCGTGAACGCCTATACCGGACCAAAGTTCGTCATCTACGCCGCCGATATCGAATCCCCACAATCCTTCCGCCCGCAGTTCCCCGATCTCCCCGCGGAAAAAATCACCGGCGCGGGTCACTGGCTGATGCTCGACAAGCCGGACGAATTCAACGCCGCGCTCGACAAGTTCCTCGCGCAGGTCCCGAGGTAGGATGGACGGCCATGAATGACTTCACCGTCGAGGTTGAACGCGAAACCGATGGCCGCTGGATCGGTGAAGTTGTCGATCTTCCGGGCGTCCTCGCATACGGAGAAAGCCGCGACGAAGCCGTCGCGCGTGCTAAGGCGCTTGCGTTCCGCGTTCTCGCCGATCGGCTGGAGCATGGCGAGCAGGTGCCCGAGCTCGAGGGCGTCTTCGCAGTTCACGAATGAATTGGCCATCGGCGAAAGCGAACCGCGTGCTCGCGGCCTTGCTACGAATTGGGTGGTCGATCAAGCGCCAGGCGGGAACGTCGCATCGCATCCTGCAACGTGATGGTTGGCCCGACTTCGTCTTTTCATTTCACGACGGCGAGGAGATCGGGCCTCGGATGATGGCCAGAATCGCGAAGCGCACAGGGCTTTCGCCGGCCGATCTCTAAGAAGATGATGGTGGCCGAGGCTGGGCCAACCAACGCTGCGGCCCGTGGCCGCCGCCACCTGGGGAGGGAGGATTCGAACCTCCGAATGGCGGCTCCAAAGGCCGCTGCCTTACCGCTTGGCGACTCCCCATCACGGTGACGCGGAATCCTAAACGAAATCGCGGATTTGTCATTCCGTCACGAAGACCTGCGCCGCAACACCCGCCCGCCCACCCGCCCCGTCATCTTCCCGTCCTGCAGCACCGGCACTCCGTTCACGATCACGTT
>DASYJY010000161.1:0-12321 GCA_035995985.1 Thermoanaerobaculia bacterium
CCCCGGCAACCTCGGATATCCCGTTTTCGAAACGGCCTACGCGAAAGTTGGCGTCTACATCTGCTACGACCGCCACTTCCCCGAGGGCGCGCGCGAGCTCGGCCTGGCCGGAGCGGAGATCGTGATGAATCCCTCGGCCACCGTGGCCGGACTCTCCGAATATCTCTGGAAGCTCGAACAGCCCGCTCACGCCGTCGCCAACGGCTACTTCGTCGGCGCCATCAATCGCGTCGGTTTCGAAGCGCCGTGGAACATCGGCGAGTTCTACGGCCAGAGCTACTTCTGCGATCCGCGCGGCCAGATGCTCGCCGTCGGCCCGCGCGATCAGGACGCGCTTGTCACCGCCGACCTCGACATGGACAAGATCCGCGAAGTCCGCAACACGTGGCAGTTTTACCGCGACCGCCGTCCGGAGACGTACAACGGGATCGTGAGACTCTAATCCGTCAGTGCGCAATCACATCCTCATCCACATCAACGGCCGCGAACATCGTGTCGCTGGGGATGCCGCGTTCCAGACGCTCGCGAACTACCTGCGCCAGGACGTCGCCGCGACAGGCACGAAGATCGTTTGCGAAGAAGGTGATTGCGGCGCGTGCACGGTGCTCACGAGGCGCGTGGCGGATGCGGACTACCGCCCCGTCAACTCCTGCATTCTGAATCTCGCCCAGCTCGACGGATCGTCCATCGTGACCGTCGAAGGACTGCGTGAACCCGTCCTCCATCCCGTCCAAACAGCAATGGTCCAATGCCACGGAGCTCAATGCGGCTACTGCACGCCGGGCTTCGTCATGGCCATGGCCGGCATGTTCGAAGTTTGTGATCGCGTCAACGAGAAACAGGTCCGCGATGGACTGACCGGAAACCTCTGCCGCTGCACCGGCTACGAGCCGATCATCAAAGCGGCGCTGGCGGTCGACGGAACCGCGTCCACGAAGATGCGCGACCGTTATCCGGATCTCCCCGACGCAAGCGACTCCGTGACAGTCGGCAACTTCGCCGCCCCCGCCACGCTCGACGAAGCGATCGCCTTCAAACGCGATCATCCCGGCTGCACGATCGTGCAAGGCGGCACCGACGTCGGCGTCTGGATCAACAAGCGCAACTACGCCGCGCCGGCGATGCTGTCGTTGTCAAAGATTGGGAGTCTCAATGAGCTGCGCGAAGAAGACGGCGCCATCATCGTCGGCGCGAACACGAGCCTCGCCGATTTCGAAACGTTCATCACCAACCGCATCCCCGAGCTCGCAAAAATTCTCGCGATCTTCGGTTCCCCGCAGATCAAGAACGCCGGAACGCTGATCGGCAACATCGCCAACGGCTCCCCGATCGGCGACACGCTCCCGTACCTCTTCGTCGCCGGCGCCGGCCTCGAGATGAACGACGGCACCCGCACCATCCCCATCGACCGCTTCTACCTCGGCTACCGAAAGTTCGACCTGCAGCCGGACGAGATCATCACCCGCGTCCGCATCGGGATCGTCCGCGACACGCTCAAACTCTACAAAGTCTCGCGCCGCAAAGACCTCGACATCTCCGCCTTCACCGCCGCCATCCGTATGGGGTTAACCGGCGACCGCATCGACCGAGCCGGAATCGCCTACGGCGGCGTCGCCCCGACCGTCATCCGTCTCCCGCGCACCGAGGCATTTCTCGCGGGCAAGTCAGCAACGCTCGACACCTTCGAACACGCCGGCCGCATCGCCCGCGACGAAATCAAGCCGATCAGCGACGTCCGCGGCTCCGCTGACTACCGCCTGCAGTTGGCCGAAAACATCATGGCGAAGTTCTGGTACGAGGTCTTCGCAGACGCGCCGGAACGGCGCTTCGCGCAGGTGTAGCCGTTCAGCAAAGCAGATACATCACGAGCGTCTCGAGCTTCGTCGGGTCGTCGTTCCAATCACCGTATATCTCCCACGACGTGCGGCCCAGAGCGCGGCCGCTCTTCCTCGACCATTCGTGAATTGCGCTGTGCGCCTCGGCCAAATCGTCATACGGACCGACATGCCTTGCGACCGCAGCCTCGCCGCTCGGAGTTCTTACAGGTCTGACCTCGCCGCATCGAGCAAACTCTCCCGTGACCTCGACGCCGAAGTCGGCGTGTATCGGATCCCCATCGTTCGCGGGAAGGTGATACACGAAGATGTTGTGTCCATCGGTCCGCAGGCCGAGCTGCGTGCGCAGGAATGCCCAGACCTGATCGAGGGCAGGCCGCCAGACATCCCGAACTCGACCCACGGCAACTTCTCGACTGACCGCCGCCAGCAGCCTTGGCGAAACCACTTCGATCTGGACGTGTGGACGCATAGTCAGAAGTGCGGCAGCGGACGCCGCTCCAATGCAGCGCGTATTAGCGCGATCGCGTAATCGTGATCGACGCTCGCCGGTGTGTCGAAGTCCACGCCGCCACGCCAGTTCTCCGGCGCCTCGGGATGGACACCGCTGAGAATCATCCATCCGCCTCCCGATTGCCCTTGCACCACCGCGGGCGTGCCGTCGGGATATCTGCCGATCACACTTCCCCAACCGGTGAGCGCAGGACCATCCTCCCAATACTGGTCGAGCGTGGGCGTTCCCGCTCCCGAGATCGGCACTGCCGCCTTGCGGGTCCCGCGCGCCTCGGCAGAGTAGAAGCCGAACTGCACGCCGGAGGTCAGGTTCAGACCGTTGTAGGGCGAGCGGCCGGCAAAGAACGCTCCACCGCAGATGCCGAGGTAGTTTACGCCGGAGCGGACGGCGTCGCGGAGCTTCGTTGCGGTGTCCTTCTTGAGGCCCATCCCGATGCGAGTGAAGTCGCCGCCGGGAATGACGACGAGCCGATACGTACGCAGCCGCGCCGCGCTCATCTCATCTAGCTGCGCCGAGTTCGCAGTCGAGTATGAGATTTGACTCTTCAGCAGGAGAGTCTCGATCGCCGCGATGTCGTTAGGTGAGGTGCCCGTCCCATTGAACAGGAGAATGGGAGATACGCGGCTGGATGTCAGTGGGACAGCAGAGGCTCTCGGCCGATCACAGCCCGACACGGTGAGCACGACGAGGGCGAGGCAGAAGAAGCGGCGCTGATCCGTCAACACATGGGCGACGCCAAGCACAGCGGCAAACCGGCAGAGCACCGTCTCAGACGCCCTCATCGCGTTCCTCACCCGGCGCCTCCGGAAAGATCCTCGCCCTGGCGGCGGAGCCACGGCGACGACGAAGTCGAACAGTTGCCTGGGGACGCAGGGATGGATGGCTCACGTCACTTCGCCAGATGATCGAGATACTGATCTAAGTTGACGAACTTTGTGGCAACTTCTTTCAATTCGCGCGACGCGTGGCCCCAGAAAACAACATGCACCGTGATGCCGCGTTTCTTCAGGCGTTCGATTGCTGGAACGTAGTCCGCGTCGCCTGCCACGAGCGTGATCTCATCCTCGTCGATCTTAAGAATCTCATATGAATCCTCCATCATCATGGCCACGATGTCAGTGTCAATCTTCTTTTCGTGATTTGTCACGTTCCGATCGTAGACGACTACCTCAAACCCCGTTCGCTCCGCTGAGGCCCAAAGCGAATCGTTCTTCGGCGGGCGGGACCCGAAGAGTGCCGCCCGTTTCACATCCGCCTTGTCGCCCCCCGCGAACTGGAACAGCTTTCCGAAATCAAGCTTCCACGAGTAGTCACAGATACGGTTTTGGACGGCGGACCATACATCTGGAGCATGACCGCGTTGGGCCGCGGCAACGTGCATCCCCTCGATCCACACATTCGAGTTATCAACATACAGAAGATTCGCCATAACGACTCCTTGTGTGTCACTGGATCCTTATAGATTCCCCTGCTCGTCAGCCTCGACGACCTGCGCCGACCGTCCCGCGAGATAGAGCAGCGCGCAGATGGCGATCACGACGAGGATTTTGACAACGGTCGCGGTCACACCGGTGAGGTGCGTGAAATCCTTCGCGGCAAAATGCATGCTCGTCAGCGCGCTTCCGAGGGCGGGGAACTTTCCCGACGATCCGATGAGGAAGGCGATGAGGACGCCGACCAGGCCTTCGCCGGCGATCATCCCGGAGGCGGCGAGGACGCCGGGGTCGCTGTCGGTTGATTTGCCGGCTCGCTTCGCGTCGACCATGCGCCGAACGATGCCGCCGAGGAAGACTGGGGCGAGTGTGCCGAGCGGGAGGTAGATGCCGACGGCGAAGGAGAGTCCCGGAAGGCCGGCGATGATGGCGCAGATCGAGAGCGCGGAGCCGGTTCCGACGAGCGCCCACGGCAGCGATCCGGAGAGGACACCTTCGATCACAGTCTTCATTAATGTTGCTTGCGGCGCGGGGAGCTCGGGCGATCCGAATGTGAAAGCGCGGCCGAGCAGCAGCACCGTTCCGGCGATGGCCCAGCAGGCGCAGGCGGCGCCGAGGAATTGGCCGAATTGTTGTTTCGCGGGGGTGGCGCCGACGAGGAATCCTGTTTTCAAATCCTGCGAGATGTCGCCTGCTTTGGATGCGGCGATGCAGACGACTGTGCCGACGGTGAGGATGGCGGCGCGCGCGGAGGGATCGGTCCAGCCGCACAGCACGAAGACGACCGACGCGCCGAGCAGCGTCACGAGCGTCATCGCCGAGGTGGGATTCGACGAGACGCCGATCAGTCCGACGATGCGCGACGACACGACGACGAAGCAGACGCCGAAGATTGCCACGCCGAGCGCCGCAACGAGGCGCGGGCCGAAGGCCATGTTGCCGGCAAGCAATCCCGGCACCGCCACGAGCGTGATGACGACGGCCAGCGGAACGGCGACGACGATCCACGACGGCACATCGCGATCGGTGCGCGGCGCGTTCTCGCCATCCGCCATCGCCACGCCTCCGCGCCGCAGGCCGCGCATCACCGCCGCGAACGAGCTGGCCATCGTCGGCAGCGCTTTGATCACGGCAATGATTCCGGCCGCCGCCACCGCGCCCGCGCCGATGTAGCGAACGTAGCGCGACCAGATCTGCGCCGCCGTCATCGCTGCGATCGACAGCTTCATCTCCGGAAACATCGGAACTGACAATCCCGCGCCGAACGTGGCGATCAGTGGCGTGAGCACGATCGCAGAGATCAGGCTTCCCGAGACCATGATCGCCGACTGCTTGTAGCCGAGGATGTAGCCGACCGCGAGTAGCGCGGGCGCGATTTCCAGCGCCAGCTCCGCTTTCGCCAGCACCGGCAGATGCATCGCCAGCCCGGACGGAATCAGCACGAATGCGCCGATGGCCAGCTTGATCGCCGCGCCCGCGGCGAGCCCGATGAAGATCCACCGTCCGCCGGACGTGCCGGTCGTCGTCGCGCGCAGCACCTCGGCGCACGCGGTTCCTTCCGGATACGGCAACTCGTCCGCCGACTTCACGATCAGCAATCGCCGCAGCGGCACCATCGCCGCGATGCCGAGGAAGCCGCCGAGCAGCGCCAGGATCGACACCTGCCAGAACGGCGGCGCCATGCCCCACAAGAACAGCGCGGGAATCGTGAAGATCGTTCCGGTCGCGAGCGACGAGCTGGCGGAACCGATCGTCTGCGAGATGTTCGCCTCGAGGATCATGCCCTCGCGCCGGCTCGGCATCAGCTTGAAGAGCGCCACGGTCAAGACCGCAATCGGGATCGACGTCGAGACCGTCAGCCCGACTTTCAACCCGAGGTACGCGTTCGCAGCGCCGAAGATCACGCCGAAGAGGACTCCGGCGATGACCGCGCGTGTAGTGAATTCGATGACCGATTCGTCTCGTGCCGGTGCCATGCTCATCCGCGAAGCGTGGCGTGCCCGGCCGCGCATGTCAACGCGCCGCCGCTATACTTTCCCGTCCATGTCCTCGGTCGGAAAAAACATCCCGCACGATTCGGCGGCCGGTCATGTCAGCGGCGAGTCGGTTTACATCGACGACATGCCGCCGTTGCGCGGCGAGTTGATCGTCGATTTCGTCTGGTCGCCGGTCGCGCATGGACGCATTCGCGGGATTGATCACGGCGATGCGGCGTCGTTCGCGCATCTATTTACGTACCGCGATCTGCATCACAACCTCTTCGGCGCGATCATCCAGGACGAATTTCTGCTCGCCGAGGATGTCGTGTCGTTCATTGGGCATCCGATCGTCGTGATTGCGGCGGAATCGCGCGCGGCCATTCGCAAAGCAAAGGCAGCGATCAAACTCGATATCGAAGAGCTGGAGCCGGTCTTCACGATCGATGAGGCCAAGCGGCGCGGGCTCTTCATCGGCAAGACGATGACGATCAAGCGCGGCGACGTCGATGCGGCGTTCAAGTCCGCGAAGAACATCCTCGAAGGGACGTTCGTCAACGGCGGACAGGATCACTTCTATCTCGAGTCGCAGGCGGCGCTGGCGGTGCCGGGCGAGTTCGATCAGCTCACCGTTCATTCATCGACGCAGAATCCTTCCGAGGTTCAGGACGTGATCGCGCACCTCCTCGGCCTGCCGATCAACAAGGTCACCGTCGTCACCAAGCGGATGGGTGGTGGTTTCGGCGGCAAGGAATGTCAGGCCACGCATCCGGCGGCGATCGCGGCGCTCGTCGCGCACAAGCTGAAGCGGCCGGCGCGCATCGCGTACAACAAAGATGACGACATGTGCGTCACCGGCGGCCGGCATCCGTTTCAGAACGACTACAAGGTTGCGTTCGGCGACGACGGCGTCATCACCGCGGCGCAGATCGATTTCTTCTCCGACGGCGGCGCGTTTGCCGATCTCTCGACTTCCGTCCTCGGACGCGCGCTCACGCACGCCGACAACGCCTACTACCTGCCAAACGCGCTGATCCGCGGCACGGTCTGCCGCACCAATCTTCCGCCGAACACCGCCTTCCGCGGCTTCGGCGGGCCGCAGGGAATCGCGACGATCGAGAACATCCTCGAAGAGATCGCGGTGCTCCTGAAACTCGATCCGCTGGAAGTGCGCCGCCGCAATTGCTACGGCATCGCCGATCGCAACATCACGCCGTACGGACAGGTCGTTCGCAACAATCATTTGCCGCGGCTGTTCGATGAGATCGCGGAACGCGGCGAGTACGAGAAACGAATCGCGGAGGTGGCGCGATTCAATGCGGCGTCGCGAACGCATCTTCGCGGCATCGCCTGCACAGCCGTGAAGTTCGGCATCTCGTTCAACACGAAGTTTCTGAACCAGGCCAACGCACTGGTCAACGTCTACCTCGACGGCTCCGTGCAGGTCTCGACTGGCGCGACGGAGATGGGGCAGGGCGTGAATACGAAGATCCGCCAGATCGTCGCGGACGAATTCGGGATCGACGCCGAGCGCGTTCTCCTGATGCCGACGTCCACCGAGAAAAACAACAACACCTCGGCCACGGCCGCATCGAGCGGCGCGGATCTGAACGGCAGCGCCGCCGCCGACGCCTGTCGCAAAATTCGCGCGCGCATGGCGGGCGTCGCGGCCGAGTATTTCGAACGCGTCAGCGGCATCGCATCGTCTGACGTTGTTTTTGAAAATGGAGAAGTCTTCGATCGAGGCAATCCCGAGCAACGCGTCCCCTTCGCCGCCCTCGTGAAGATGTGTCATCTCGAGCGCGTCTCGGTCGGCGAGCGCGGTTTCTATTCGACGCAGGGTCTCGACTGGGATGTCGACAAGGGCTGCGGCGCGCCGTTCCTCTACTTCACGCAGGGCGTCGCGATCTCCGAAATCGAGATCGACCGCTTCACCGGAATGATGAAGGTGCGCCGCTGCGATCTGCTGATGGACATCGGCAAGCCGATCAATCCCGGCATCGACCGCGGCCAGATCACGGGCGCGTTCATCCAGGGCATGGGCTGGCTGACCAACGAGGAGCTTCGCCGCGACGCGAAGGGCAACATGCTCTCGCATTCGCCGACGACCTACAAGATCCCGAACATTCATGACGTACCGCCGATCTTCAACGTCGATTGGATCGACACCGAGAACCCGCTCAACATCCGCTCCAGCAAAGCGGTCGGCGAGCCGCCGCTCGTCCTCGCGATCTCGGTCTGGATGGCCGCCAAGAACGCGCTGTCGTTCCTGACGAACGGCGAGATCCCGAAGCTCCACGCGCCCGCGACGGGAGAAGAAATTCTGATGCGCATGACGTCGTACCGCCACGCGCAGCGCGGAACGGACGCGCGCGAAGCGGCCGCGCCGCAAGTGTCATCCTGAGCCGCCGGAGGCGTCGTAGGCGAAGCCGGAGCGCCGGAGGACGGTCGAAGGACCCCAACGTGCTCGCCTCGTGAAACGCCGCCGCCCTTCCGGGTTATCAGGAGCGAGGTCCTTCGACCGTCCTCCGGCGTTCCGCGCTTCGCGCTCCAGCGCCTCCGGCGGCTCAGGATGACAATTCCAGCCAGGCCTCGATCGCTTCGATGGCGCGATCGTTTCGGAAGTTGTACCAGGCGCGTTCGAGGGTGCGGTCGGCGGATAGCGCGTGACGAAAGGATTCGGCGCCGCTGCTTCGCGCGAGCGCGTCGCGCGACGGCGACGCATCGAGCGATGCGATGAAGGCGCGGCGATCGTCGGCGTCCGCGTTCGCATTTCGCGAGGGGATGCGCCGATAACGGGGCGCTGCGTACGACGACGACTCAGAAATGCGCACATCGACGATCTCGCCGTCGGACGTATCGAGGAAGTGTGCGAGCTGGCCGGAGTCGTCGAGGTAGGCGACCGTCAGCCCTTCCATGTCGATCGCGAACGCGCGCGTCTTCGCCGGCGCGGTAGTGGCGACTGGCGCCGCAGCGCCCCACGACGCGTTGCGCGTCAGGAACTCCTTCTCGCGTTCCTCGCGGCGGCGCTGCCAGCCGCGGATTCCAAGTCGGATTTTCTGCATGAGAGTGGGCACGGTTCGGATGATATCGTCGCCGGGCCATGAGCCATGAGCGGCTCGAAGCGAGTCTGGACATCGACCTGCGATCCGCGCGCGAGATCGTGCGGATCATTCAGGAGCAGGACGCGCTCGTCGCCGGCGCGGTTGCCGCGGAGGTCGACCGTATCGCGCACGCCATCGATCAGATCGCCGATCGGATGTCGCACGGCGGCCGGTTGTTCTACGCCGGCGCCGGAACGAGCGGACGGATCGCAATGCTCGACGCTTCCGAATTGCCGCCGACGTACGGCATCGATCCGTCGCTCGTGCGCGTGCTGATGGCCGGCGGCGAACGCGCGTTTCTGCACGCGGTCGAAGGCGCCGAGGATGACGAGGAAGCCGCGGTTGCTGCGGTCAATGCCGAGGTCAAGGCGGAGGATGCAGTCGTCGGGATTGCTGCCTCAGGATCGACGCCGTACACCGTCGCCGCGATCCGCCGCGCGAACATGCTCGGTGCGCTCACCGTCGCCGTCACGTCGAATGCGAACTCGCCATTGGCGAGTGAAGCCGACATTGTCATCGCGCCGAATACTGGCGCCGAGGTGGTCATGGGATCGTCGCGGATGAAGAGCGGAACGGCGCAGAAGCTCGTGCTCAACACACTCTCGACCGGCGTGATGATCCGCCTCGGCCGCGTCTACTCGAACCTCATGATCGACATGCCGGCCACGAACGAAAAACTGCGCAATCGAGCGGTGCGCATGGTCGAACTGGCGGCGGGCGTGCAACGACTTGCGGCTGTGCAGGCCATTCGCGATGCGGACGGAAACGTGAAACTTGCAACGGTCATCGCGCTCAGGAAAATGACCGCGCATGACGCGCGCGCGCTGCTCGATGCGCATAACGGAAATCTGCGCGAGGTGCTCGAAACGTGAATCGCGTCGAGCGCCTCATCGAGATCGCGCGGAAAAAGAAACGCGTCGTCATCGGCCTCATGTCCGGTACCTCGGTCGATGCCATCGACGCGGTGCTCGTACGCATCGAAGGCAATGCGCGCGACGGCGCCCGCATCGAAAAGCTCCGCTTCGGCAGCTTCGGCTTTCCGCAGGAGATTCAGACGCGCATCAAGCTGCTCTTCGAGCGCGAGCGCGACCGCAAGCTGACCGATCCGGAAACGGGTGAGCATCCCGCGCCATGGACGATCGAGGAGATCTGCCATCTCGACTTCGTCCTCGGTGAGCTGTTCGCGCAGGCCGCGAATCGTTTAATCGCCGACGCCGGCATGAAGAACGATGACATCGATCTCATCGCCGCTGCCGGCCAGACCATCTGGCATCGTCCGCGGCCGACGACGGAGCCGTCGACCGTTGATCTGCCGTGGCTCGACGAACCGATCACGACGCGCTCGACGCTCGCAATCGGACAGGCTGCGGTCATCGCCGAGCGCACCGGCATCATCACAATGGGCGATCTTCGCGTGCGCGACGTCGCCGCCGGTGGTCACGGTGCGCCGCTGGTTGCATATTTCGATTGGGGCCAACTCCGGCATCCGAAACTCGCGCGGGCGATGCAGAACATCGGCGGCATCGCCAACGTCACCTTCATTCCGCCGAACGCGAGGCTCGACGACGTGGTCGCGTTCGACACCGGGCCGGGCAACATGGTCATCGACTCGCTCATGTATCTCGTCACCAAAGGCGCGGAGACATTCGACCGCGATGGCGAGCACGCCGCGCGCGGCACCGTGGTGGAGGACGTGCTGGCGTGGTGCATGTCCGATCCGTACTTTCAACTCAAGCCGCCGAAGACGACCGGACGTGAACGATTCGGACGACAGTTTGCGGCGCGGATGGCCGAGCGTTTTCAGGATGTCGTCCCGGACGATCTGATCGCCACGGCCACCGCGTTTACCGCGGAGAGCATCGCGCATGCGTATCGCGAATTCATCGGAAGCCACGTCGACGAGATGATCGTCGCCGGCGGTGGCGCGAAAAATCCGGCGTTGCTGCAGATGCTGCGCGAACGGCTGCCGGACTCGGAGATCAAGGTCTACGAGTTCCTCCAGGAAAAAGAAGCCATGGCGATGGCGCTCATCGCCAGCGACTCCATCTCCGGTCTCGACACCAACGTGGCCTCGGTGACCGGCGGCCACTCCACGATCCTGGGCAAGATCTGTTTATGAGCGATCGCACAATTTTCGGCCGCGCCTTCATCGGCGGCGAGCTTCGCGAAGGAACGTTGATCCGCATCGATGACGGACGGATCACCGACGTCCGCGACGCCGCGTATCCGCCCATCGGCAGCGATGCGTTCGACAGCGTGATCGTGCCGGGATTCATCGACGTTCACGTTCACGGCGGGAATGGTGCTGACTTCATGGATGCGACGGATGACGCGGTGTCGCGCGTGCGGCGCTTTCACGCGTCCGAGGGAACGACGGCGATGGCGGCGACAACGTTGTCGGCGTTGCGGTCGGATCTGCACGACGCGGTTAGGACGATCGCGCGCGCTTCGCGGCTCAACGATGGCGCGGAGATCTGCGGAATCCATCTCGAAGGTCCGTACATCAGCGTCGCGCGAGCAGGCGCGCAGGATGTCGCGTCGATCCGGCCGGCCGAGATTCACGAGCTCGCAGCGCTGCTCGCCGAGGGTCCGCACCTTCGCTGGATCATGACGGTGGCGCCCGAGATCGAAGGTGCTCGCGCGCTCATCGAGCACTTCCGAGACCGCATTCTTTTTTCGATTGGCCACACCGCGGCCGACTACGCGGACTGCGTCGCCGCGCTGAGGTGGGGCGCGTCGCATTTCACGCATCTCTTCAACGCCATGACGGGACTCGATCACCGCAAGCCGGGCGCGGTCGGGGCGGCGCTGACGTCGGTCGATGCGACTGTCGAGTTGATCGCCGACGGCATTCACGTTCATCCCGCAGTTCTGCGGATCGCTGCGCTGGCGATGCCGCATCGCATCGCGTTGATCACCGATGCCGTTCGCGCGTGCGGGATGCCGGACGGAAACTACAAACTGTACGATCACGAAATCACCGTCGCCGATGGCGCCGCGCGTCTCGCTGACGGCACGCTGGCCGGCAGCGTGCTGACGATGCGTTGCGCGGTGCAGAACATGGTCGAGCTGGCCGGCCTGCCGCTGGAGATGGTGCTGCCGCTCGCGACCGAAGTCCCCGCGCGAATCCTCAACCTCGCCGCGCGTAAGGGAAAACTGGCGCCAGGCTACGACGCCGACATCGTCGTTCTCACCGACCGTTTCGAAATTGCGGCAACGTACTTGCGAGGCCAGCGGTTGTGATTTGGGAACCGCTCGCTGATTACGACGCTCTCTCCGATCGCGCCGCGAAGATTTTCCTGACCGCGATCCGCCGCAATCCTCACATCGTCCTCGGCCTGCCGACGGGACGCACGCCGGTGACGATGTACGAACGCGTGGTGGCCGCGTGCAGCCGCGAGTATCACTGCTTCCGCGACGTGGTCACGTTCAATCTCGACGAATACCTCGGCATTGAGT